>NZ_JBHUQE010000019.1:0-61519 GCF_042687825.1 Sedimentitalea sediminis
CGCCTTCCGCATGAACAAGCTCGACGCGCAATTCGGCGTCGAGGAAGAATAGGAGACGGGAACAGATGGATCAGTTTACAATCAACCTGATGTTCGTCGGCGCGAGTTTTGCGCTGTATATCGGCATCGCGATCTGGGCCCGGGCCGGCTCGACATCGGAATTCTACGCCGCCGGCCGCGGCGTGCACCCGGTCACCAACGGCATGGCGACGGCGGCGGACTGGATGTCCGCGGCCAGCTTCATCTCGATGGCCGGCCTCATCGCCTTTACCGGCTATGACAATTCCAGCTTTCTGATGGGCTGGACCGGCGGCTACGTGCTGCTGGCGCTGCTGCTGGCGCCCTATCTGCGCAAGTTCGGCAAGTTCACCGTGTCGGAATTCATCGGCGACCGGTTCTATTCGCCGACCGCGCGCATCGTGGCGGTGATCTGCCTGATCGTCGCCTCGACCACCTATGTGATCGGTCAGATGACCGGCGTCGGCGTGGCCTTTGGCCGCTTTCTCGAGGTCAGCAACACGCTGGGCCTGCTGATCGGCGCCTGTGTGGTCTTTGCCTATGCGGTGTTTGGCGGCATGAAGGGCGTGACCTATACCCAGGTGGCGCAGTATTGCGTGCTGATCATGGCCTATACCATCCCGGCCGTGTTCATCAGCCTGCAGCTGACCGGCAACCCGATCCCGGCCCTGGGCCTGTTCGGGGACCATGTCGCCAGCGGCGAGCCGCTGTTGGCCAAGCTGGACACCATCGTCGCCGAGCTGGGCTTTAAGGAGTATACCGTGCATCACGCGGATACGCTGAACATGGTGCTGTTCACCCTGTCGCTGATGATCGGCACCGCCGGTCTGCCGCACGTGATCATGCGCTTTTTCACCGTGCCGAAAGTGGCCGATGCCCGCTGGTCGGCCGGCTGGGCGCTGATCTTCATCGCGCTGCTCTACCTGACGGCCCCCGCGGTCGGCGCCATGGCGCGTCTGAACATCACCGAGATGATGTGGCCCAACGGCACCGATGGCGAAGCTGTTTCGCTGGCCGATATCGAGAACTCGCAGGAAGGCGACCAGCTGTTCTGGATGAAGACCTGGGAGAAAACCGGTCTGCTGGCCTGGGAAGACAAGAATGGCGACGGCAAGATCCAGTACTATAATGACGGTTCCGAGGCCCTGCAGGCCAAGGCGGCCGAAAACGGCTGGACCGGCAACGAGCTGACCAACTTTAACCGGGACATCCTGGTGCTGGCCAACCCGGAAATCGCCAACCTGCCCAGCTGGGTGATCGGCCTGGTGGCTGCCGGCGGTCTGGCCGCGGCGCTGTCCACCGCGGCGGGTCTGCTGCTGGCGATCAGCTCGGCGGTGTCGCATGACCTGATCAAGGGCTCGATCAACCCCGGCATCTCGGAAAAGGGCGAATTGCTGTCGGCACGTGTCGCCATGGCGGTGGCCATCGGGGTCGCCACCTATCTGGGTCTGAACCCGCCGGGCTTTGCGGCGCAGACCGTGGCCCTGGCCTTTGGTCTGGCGGCGGCCTCGATCTTCCCGGTCCTGATGATGGGCATCTTCTCCAAGAAGGTGAACAACACCGGCGCCGTGGCGGGCATGCTGGCCGGTCTGACCGTGACCCTGGTCTACATCTTCCTGCACAAGGGCTGGCTGTTCATCCCGGGCACCAACTCCTTTACGGATGCGGACCCGCTGCTGGGCACCATCAAGTCGACCTCGTTCGGCGCCGTCGGCGCGGCCGTGAACTTTGCCGTGGCCTACATCGTGTCGGGCATGACCAAGCCGCTGCCCAAGGAGATCGTGGAACTGGTGGAAAGCGTTCGCGTGCCGCGCGGCGCCGGCGCTGCCGCCGCCGACCACTAAACCTCTCCCAGGCGCGGGCAGTCCCCCCCGGTTCCGCCCGCACCACCCGGTCCCGTCCGCATCAAAGCGGACGGGACCAATTCAGTTTTTCCAGGTGACACATGACCCTTTCTCGCCAAGACCTGCACCGGTTCATCTTTTCGGTTCATCCCTATGACAGCCTGCTGCCTGCGGATCTGGCCGACCTTGTGCCGCTGTTCCAAACCGTGCCCGTGTCGGCCGGGGACAGCATCTATCAACTCGGAGACCCGCTGGAGGGTCTCTATCTGGTGCATGACGGCGAGATCGAGATCACCGATGAAAACGACATTCCGGTATCGCTGCTGGGCCCGCGCAACTCGTTCGGAGAACGTGGCCTGACCCGAAACGGAATGGCTGTCACCTCGGCCCGGGCCACCACCGATGGCCTGCTGCTGCTGCTGCCACGCGCGGATTTCGACGCGCTGATGGCGCGTCACAGCAGTGTCGCGAAATTCTTTGACCGCCGCCGCAGCGATTCCCGGCGCGGCAGCAACCTGGCCACCAGCCGGGTCGAGACCCTGATGGCCGGAAAGCCGATCACCTGCCCCACCGGCACGGATGTACAATCGGCCGCCCGGCTGATGCGCGACCATCGCATCTCGTCGCTCTGCCTGACGGAAAAGGGCAAGCTTTCGGGTATCGTCACGACCCGCGATCTGTCGGGCAAGGTACTGGCCGAGGGGCTGCCCTTTGACACCCCCGTATCGCAAGTGATGACCGCCTCGCCGCTGACCCTGTCCCCCTCTGCCATCGGATCGGACGTGCTGCACGCGATGATGGAGCACAACATCGGCCATATCCCGATCGTCAAGGGCGGCAATCTGGTCGGGATCGTCACCCGAACCGATCTGACCCGGTTCCAGGCGGTCAGTTCGGCCGAACTGGTCAGCGCCATTTCGCGCGCCGACACCGCCGCCGACATGGCCCGCGTCACCGCCGAAATCCCGCGCCTGCTGGTGCAGCTGGTCGCCGGCGGCAACCGTCACGAGGTCGTCACCCGGCTGATCACGGATATTGCCGACACGGCCACGCGGCGCCTGCTGAAACTGGCCGAAGCCGAACTGGGCCCGCCGCCCGTACCTTATCTGTGGCTGGCCTGCGGCAGCCAGGGCCGGCAGGAACAGACCGGGGTCTCGGATCAGGACAATTGCCTGTTCTTGGATGACGCGGTGCGCGAGGCGGACATGCCCTATTTCCATGCGCTGGCGAAATACGTCAGCGACGGGCTGGACACCTGCGGCTATTTCTATTGCCCCGGCGACATGATGGCGACCAATCCGCGCTGGTGTCAGCCAGTACGGGTCTGGCAGCAGTATTTCCAGGGCTGGATCGCCAAACCCGATCCCGAAGCACAGATGCTGGCCAGCGTGATGTTCGACCTGCGCCCGATCGGCGGCGACCGCGCGCTGTTCGGCAATCTGCAGAAAAAGACCCTGAAGGCGGCCAACCGCAATTCGATTTTCGTGGCGCATATGGTCAGCAATTCGCTGAAGCACACGCCGCCGCTGGGTCTGTTGCGCGGCTTTACCACAATTCGCTCGGGCGAGCACCGCAACCAGTTGGACCTCAAGCTGAACGGCGTCGTTCCGGTGGTCGATCTGGGCCGCATCTATGCGCTGCAGGGGCGGCTGACCGAGGCCAATACCCGGGCCCGCCTGCAGGCCGCCGAGACCAAAGGTGTGATTTCGGCCAGCGGCGCGCGCGATCTGCTGGACGCCTATGACCTGATTGCCGAAACCCGGCTGAACCACCAGGTGAAACGCGTGAATGACGGGGAAAAACCGGATAACTTCCTGTCCCCCACCGATCTGTCGGACTTTGAAAGAAGTCACCTTCGCGACGCATTCGTCGTGATCAAGACCATGCAATCCGCGATTGGGCATGGCCGTGGTACGCTCAGCTGACCACCTGCGGAATGAACGTGAGAGCGCCTTGGGGAGGGCATATTTGTAACAGATGTGATTGAGCGGGCGGCAGCAAGCCGCCTTGGGAGGAGAAAACATGTTTCTGGAACTCATCGGAACGGTCTTTGCCGGTTTCGCCGTTGCCGGCGTCGTGATGCTGGTCAACCGGCTGACCGGCGGGCGCCTGCCCCGCTGGACCGCCCCGGCGGTCGCCGGTCTGGCGATGATCGCGGTGACGGTGTCGATGGAGTACAGCTGGTACGAGCGCACGCGGACCAACCTGCCCGAGGGTCTGGTGATCGCGAAATCGATCGAAAAGCAAAGCATGTACCGGCCCTGGACCTATGTCACACCCTATGTCGACCGGTTCGTGGCGGTGGACCAGCTGTCGCTCAGGCGCAACGCGCAACTTCCGGATCAGCGCATGGTCGAGCTGTATTTCTTTGGCCGCTGGGCGCCGCTGAACAAGGTCGCCGTGATCTTTGACTGCGCCAATGCCCGCCAGGCCACCTTGATCGACGATGTCAACTTTACAGAATCCGGCGCGCTGGCGGATGGCGACTGGGTCAAAGTCGCCGCCGATGACAGTGTTCTGACGACTGTCTGCGAGGTGTCGTGATGCAGACCAAACTTGGATTGCGCCTTCGCATCTTTCTGTTCTTCTGCCTGCTGGCCATTGGCGGTGTCGGGTTGACTTCGGCGGCGCTGGCGATCGGCTATCGCCGCGCCGAAGCCCCGGAAATGCTGGACGCTTTCGTGTTTTCCGGCCTGTTGTCGGGATTTGTCCTGCTGGCGATGACGGCCGGTGTCTGGCTGTGGTTCGACGAGAATGTCGCCAAACCCATCGAACGTCTGGCCTCGGAGATGCGCGCCCGCGCCCATGCCGGCGTGTCCGGCGAAATCGATTTGAAGGCGGCGCGCTATCTGGGCGATCTCGCCCCGGCGGCGCATGCGGTCACCGGCCAGCTCAGCCAGTCGACGCTGCAGACAGCGGAACGGATCGCCGAGGAAACCGCCAGACTGGCGGCGGAAAAGCAAAGTCTGACCGCGCTTTTGACCGAGATTCCGGTGGCCATGGTGCTGGTGAACCCGTCGCACCGCATCGTGCTGTATGACGGTCAGGCGGCGGCGGTTCTGGCGCAGGTTCACCATCCGCGCCTGAATGCGTCGCTGTTTGATTATCTGCGCCGCAGCGCGGTTCTGGAGGCCTATGACGAATTGCAGCGCACCGGTGAAGAGGTGACGTTTCACGCCGTCAGCGTCGACGATACCTTTGGCTATACGGCGCGGATGAAACCCCTGGGGCACGCCCCCGGCTATATGCTAGTGTTTGACGAAAGCGAGGCCCAGATCGCGCCCGAGGCGGAACGTCCTCTGGTCTATGATTTCGAGTTGCTGGATACGCTGGGCGACGATGAATTCGAGAACCGGCCCCTGTCCAGCCTGTGTTTCGTGGTATTTGATTCCGAAACCACCGGGCTGTTGCCGCACAAGGACGAGGTCGTGCAACTGGCCGCGGTCCGGGTGCTGAACGGCCGCATCATCGAGGGCGAGGTCCTGGACACCCTGGTCGATCCGGGCATCCCGATCCCGGCGGCCTCGACCAAGGTGCACCGGATCACCGATCAGATGGTTCAGGGCGCGCCCGGGTTCATCGAGGTCGGACGGAACTTTCACCGCTTTGCGCATGACGCCGTGATCGTGGCGCATAACGCGCCGTTCGACATGGCCTTTCTGCGCCGCGACGCCGAAAAGATGGGCGTCACCTGGGAACATCCGATCCTGGATACGGTGCTGGTGTCGGCGGTGGTCTTTGGCGCCTCGGCCACGCATACGCTGGACGCGCTGTGCGATCGGCTGGGGGTCGTCATCCCCGCCGAATTGCGGCACACCGCACTGGGCGACGCCTATGCCACCGCCGAGGTCCTGTGCAAGATGCTGCCGATGCTGCAGGCCCGGGGCATGGAGACCTTTGGCGATGTCATCGAAGAGACCCGCAAACATGGTCGCCTGCTCGAAGACCTGAACTGAACCCGCGCCCCGGCGCGGCGGCCCACCGGGCCGCCGCCACCACCCGGACCAGGGTGCGGCGCAACCCGGGGCATGGACAAATCCGGGCTGGCATGGCACCCAGCGCGGCAGACCAACAGGCGCGCAGGATCATGTCCGAACTCACCTTTACCCCCGGCCCCGACACCAGCCGCGCCTATCGCGACGCGTTGGGCTGTTTCGGCACCGGGGTCACGGTGGTCACGACCCGCACCGACCGTGGCCCCCTGGCCATGACCGCGAATTCCTTTGCCTCGGTCTCGCTGGACCCGGCGATGGTTCTGTGGTGCGCGGCGAAACATTCGTTGCGC
This sequence comes from Sedimentitalea sediminis, assembly GCF_042687825.1. NCBI lineage: Bacteria > Pseudomonadati > Pseudomonadota > Alphaproteobacteria > Rhodobacterales > Paracoccaceae > Sedimentitalea > Sedimentitalea sediminis. Next base: position 6,148 of record NZ_JBHUQE010000019.1, read on the forward strand.
CATCCGGCCTTTGCGGCGGCGCAGGATTACGCGATCCACGTGATGGCGGACGATCAGCAGGACATCGCCCTGCATTTCGCCCGCAGCGGCGAGGATTTCGCGCCGGTGGACTGGTCGCAGAACAGCAATGGCGTGCCGATCCTGCAGGGCTGCCTGGCGCGGTTCGAATGCCGCCAGATGGCGTTGCACGATGCCGGCGATCACACGATCATCGTCGGCAAGGTCCTGTGCGCCACGCATCGCCCGGGGTCCGGACTGATGTATAAGCATGGCCGCTATGGCGGGTTTGCCGGCCTGGACTGATCGGCGCTGAATTCCGACCGCGGGGGCCTAGTCGGCCGCTTTTATCGTGCCGGTCACCACATGTTCCACATCCAGCCCGTCGATGGTCAGCACCACCTTGGCCTCATAGCTTTTGCGGCTCGGGTCGCCGGACTGGCGCAAGCCGTCTTCGATCGCTTTTTGACTGGTCACACCCACCTGTTTCAGGAACTTGCGCATCGACATGTTGAAATCGCCACTCATTGTGTTTCCTTTCCTTGCAATCTTTTCATTGACCGGCTGGCGCGCCAGCACCGGCCGGGGTGTTCGCCCGATTGATGGCCCTGGCGCTGGCCGTCAATATGGCCGCGGACTCGCGACCGGCGCCACCCCGCCGAAACCACCCGCTTCAATTGACCGCGACCGAGCGGTTCAACACCGCCGACACCGGCGCCAATGTCACCCGGCTGCGGTCCTGCAACCCCCACAGCAACAGCGTGCTGATCGTGTTGGGTCGCAGCCGTCCCATCATCACCACATCGCCCTCCTGCCCCGCGCGAAACGCCGCCTGGTCCAGAAACCGGCGCATCACGTCGGGGCTTTGGCCGGCACCGTCGAAATCGCGGAACACCAGCGCGGCGGGCACCTGATCGCGGCGCGCCAGTTTCAGCGCCGTGTTCAGCCCGGCGGCCTGGGTCAGCAACCCGCGCCCGGTGCTCTTGACAAAGGCAGCAACCTGACCGGACAAATCGCGGCTGCCCTGAATGCCGGTGCCCGGCCCTTCGAGCACGCCCACCGCCTCGGTCAACGTGTCGAACCCGGCGGACAGCAGCACTTCGGCATCCTGCGCCGTGGCGCCCTGTGGCAGATCGACCAGCGCCACGACTTCGAATCCGGCCGCGCGGTGGCGGGCCATCTTTTCCGCCGCATCCGGAGCAGTCGGATCAACGGCAAAGGTCAGCGGATAGGGAAAGTCGGCCAGCGCTTCGACCCCCAGCGCATCGGCATCGTCAATCAGGACGATCGCCATCAGCGGCTTGTCCGCCGGGGCCGCAAAGGCCGCCGCGTGTTTCTTCAGAGGCGGCAGGTTTGCCGTGTCGCCGTCGGGCGCGCAGGGGGCCTCTTCTGCCTTCGGCGCACGTTCGGTCAGCGGCAGCACCCGCTGTCCGATGCCGATGCGCACCGGCGCGCTGGCGACACCGGCCTGCGGCAGGGCCGCCAGCCGGGGCTGGACCGGACCGGTCCTGTCGCCGGGCGCGACCGCTACGGGTTCCGGGGCATCCGGCGTGCCCGCCGGCGTCCGGGAACCGGCAGGCGCCTTCTTGGGGGTTGCCGGTGCAGGCGCTTCGGGAACAGGCTGCGCGGGGTCGGGTCGGGGCATGGCCGCCGCCACGTCGATCTCGGGCACGCTGCCCGGTTTCGGAGCGGTGACTGTCGCCGGACGCGCGCCCGGCAAAGACGGCGGATCGGCGCGGGCAACGACGCCCGCGATAAGGCCGGGTTCGGTTGCCGACCCCGCAGTCGCGTCAGCGTCCAGAACCGCACCAGGGTTCGTGACCGGCCCGCCGGTTTCCACCTTGCCCGGACGTGCCGGGGCCGCCGGCAGCGCGGCGGGCAACGGATCCGGCTGCGTCTGCGGCGCCGGCAGCGGCGCCGTTGCCGGTTGCGATACGGGGGCCAGGGGGCGCAGGCGTTCCTCGGTCGACATTGCCCCGAACGCGGCGGCATCCGGCGCTGCCGGCTGCAGGGCCGCCGCGCCGATATCGGGCTGCGTTCCCGGGTCGGTATCCGCCCCCTGACCCGCACCCCCTTTCTCTGGGGCCGGCATCAGAGTGGCCGGTGCGATCTTGGCTGATTGCACCGGCTGGTCGGCAGCAACGGGATCGACCAGCCCGGACGCGGCCGGCGCATCAGGCGGCGGCGCCAGCGCGACCTGCAGCGGCGGCGCCAGGGGCGACACCTGCGAAAGAGGCGTCAGCAAAGACAGAGTTGCAAGGCCCAGACCACTCAGGACCAGACCCCAGAACACTCCGCTGACAAATCCGCGCATCACTGCCTTGCCTTTCTGATCTCACCGAACGCTGCACTGACCGTCTGAGCGGTGTTTCCTGCAGGTCCGGGGCCGGTTTGCGCTCTTGACGCTGCCCGACAACCCTGAACATGTATGGTGCAACCTCTATATCGCGACCGGGGCACCCGCCTCTAGCCCATATCGAACGAATGCCAGATGTTGCTGCTGATAGACAACTATGACTCATTTACCTACAACCTTGTACACTATTTAGGCGAGTTGGGCGCGGATGTGGAGATCCGACGCAACGATGCCCTGAATGTACAAGAGGCGATGGCGATGAACCCGGCCGGAATCCTGCTGTCTCCGGGGCCCTGCACCCCGGATCAGGCCGGCATCTGCCTGGCGCTGACCCAGGCGGCGGCAGAAACCGGAACACCGCTGATGGGGGTCTGTCTGGGGCATCAGACCATCGGCCAGGCGTTCGGCGGCAAGGTGGTGCGCTGCCACGAGATCGTGCATGGAAAGATGGGCGCGATGCGCCATTCCGGCACCGGGTTGTTCGCCGGCCTGCCCAGCCCGTTTCACGCGACGCGCTATCATTCGCTGGTGGTCGAACGCGACAGCCTGCCGGACTGTCTGGCCATCACCGCCGATCTGCAGGATGGCACGATCATGGGGCTGCAGCACCGAACGTTGCCGATCCATGGCGTCCAGTTTCATCCGGAATCGATTGCCTCCGAGCACGGCCATGCGCTGCTCGACAACTTTCTGAAAGAATTGAAGGTCCCCGCATGAGCGAAGCCCTGAAACCGCTGATCGGCGCTGCCGCCGACCGGCCGCTGACCCGCGCCGAGGCCGAACAGGCCTTTGGTATCCTGTTTGACGGCGCCGCCACGCCCAGCCAGATCGGCGGATTGCTGATGGCGCTGCGCACGCGCGGCGAAACCGTCGACGAATTCGCCGCAGCGGCGGCCGTGATGCGCGCCAAATGCCAGCCGGTCAGCGCCCCGGACAACGCCATGGACATCGTCGGCACCGGCGGTGACGGCAAGGGCACCCTGAATATTTCCACCGCCACGGCCTTTGTCGTGGCCGGCGCCGGTGTTCCGGTGGCCAAGCACGGCAACCGCAATCTCAGCAGCAAATCCGGCGCCGCGGATGCGCTGACCGAGTTGGGCATCAACGTCATGGTCGGCCCCGACGTGGTGCAGGCCGCGCTGGACCAGGTGGGAATCGGGTTCATGATGGCGCCGATGCACCACCCGGCCATGGCCCATGTCGGTCCCAGCCGGGCCGAGCTGGGGACGCGCACGATATTCAACATTCTCGGTCCCCTGACCAATCCGGCCGGGGTCAAGCGCCAGCTGACCGGCGCGTTCTCGCGCCACCTGATCCGGCCGATGGCGGAAACCCTGGGCGAACTGGGATCGGACCGCGCCTGGCTGGTGCATGGCAGCGACGGCACCGACGAACTGACCATCACCGGGGTCAGCTGGGTCGCCGCTCTGGAAGACGGCACGGTGAAAGAGGTGGAACTGCACCCCGAGGACGCCGGCCTGCCGGTTCACCCCTTCGAAGACCTTCTGGGCGGTACTCCGGCGCAGAACGCCGACGCAATGCGCGCATTGCTGGACGGTGCCCCCTCGGCCTATCGCGACGCGGTTCTGCTGAACGCGGCGGCAGCGCTGGCGGTGGCCGGCGCGGTGGACGATTTGCGCGACGGTGTGGCCCGTGCCGCTGAGAGCATCGACAGCGGTGCGGCGCGCGCCAAGGTCGCGGCCCTGGCAAAAATCACGCAGGACATGGCATGACCGAAACGATTCTGGACAAGATCAAGGCCTACAAGCTGGAAGAGATCGCCGCCGACAAGGCGGCCCGCCCGCTGGACGAAGTCGAGGCTGCGGCCCGCAACGCCGGCCCGGTACGCCCCTTTGCCGAAGCTCTGAACAAGGCCAATCGCAGCGGCTATGGGCTGATCGCCGAAATCAAGAAAGCCAGCCCGTCCAAGGGGCTGATCCGCGCGGATTTCGACCCGCCGGCGCTGGCCAGAGCCTATGAACAGGGCGGTGCGGCCTGTCTGTCGGTGCTGACCGATACGCCCAGCTTTCAGGGTGCGAATTCCTATCTGACCGCAGCCCGCGCCGCCTGTGAACTGCCGGTTCTGCGCAAGGATTTCATGTATGATCCCTATCAGGTAGCCCAGGCCCGCGCCCTGGGGGCCGATTGCATCCTGATCATCATGGCCAGTGTCAGCGATGCGCAGGCGGCCGAACTGGAGGCTGCCGCCATTGAATGGGACATGGATGCGCTGATCGAGGTGCATGATCTGGCCGAATTGGAGCGCACGGCGGATCTGAAATCGCCGCTGATCGGCATCAACAACCGCAATCTCGCGACCTTTGAAACCTCGCTGGATGTCACCCGCAAGCTCAGCAAGATGGTGCCCGCCGAGCGCACCATGGTCTGCGAAAGCGGGCTGAGCAACCCGGCCGATCTGGCCGATATGGCGCGATATGGCGTGCGTAATTTCCTGATCGGCGAAAGCCTGATGCGCCAGAACGATGTCGCCGCCGCAACCCGGGCACTGCTGGACAAGCCGCTGACCCCCGGAGCGATGTGACATGACACTGACCCATTTCGACGCCAAGGGCGATGCGCATATGGTCGATGTCTCGGACAAGGCCGAGACCACCCGCGTCGCCGTGGCGCGGGGTCATATCCGCATGGCGCCCGAGACCTTTGCCACCATTTCGGAGGGCCGCGCGCAAAAGGGCGATGTGCTGGGCGTGGCCCGTCTGGCCGGGATCATGGGAGCCAAGAAGACGCCGGACCTGATCCCGCTTTGCCACCCCCTGCCCCTGAGCAAGGTGGCCATCGATCTGACGCTGGACCCCGATTTGCCCGGCGTGCAGATCGAAGCAACCGTGCGCACCACCGGGCGCACCGGCGTCGAGATGGAGGCGCTGACAGCCGTCTCGGTTGCCGCGCTGACGGTCTATGACATGGCCAAGGCGGTGGACAAGGCGATGCAGATCGGCGGCATCCGGGTGGTGCTGAAGGACGGCGGAAAATCCGGGCGCTACCAGGCCTCATGATCACCGTGGCCCAGGCGCGCGCCGCGCTGTTCGACCTGATCGAAACCTTGCCGGCCCAGCAGGTGCCGCTGACCGAGGCCGCTGGCCGGGTGCTGGCGCAGGACGCCGTGGCGCGGCGCGATCAGCCGCCCTTTGCCGCCGCATCGATGGACGGATATGCGGTCAAGACGGCCGAGGTTGAACTGCACGCGATGTTCAAGGTGATCGGAGAGGCCGCCGCCGGGCATCGCTTTGACGGCACGGTCGGTGCCGGACAGGCGGTACGTATCTTTACCGGCGCGCCGGTGCCGCAGGGGGCCGACCGCGTCGTGATCCAGGAGGATGTCAGCCGCTCGGGCGATCTGATCACCATTACCGACGATCCCGGCACCAAGCACAACATCCGCCCGGCCGGCGGCGATTTCCGCACCGGAGACAGCCTGACCGCGCCGCGCCGTCTGACCCCGCAGGACGTCGCGCTGCTGGCATCAATGAACATCGCGCGCGTGCCGGTCGTGCGCAAACCCCAAGTGGCGATCCTGGCCACCGGCGACGAACTGGTGATGCCCGGCGAGGACCCCGGCCCGGACCAGATCATCGCCTCCAACAGTTTCGGTCTCAAGGCCATGCTCGAAGGGTTGGGCGCCCGCGTCCGCCTGTTGCCGATCGCCCGCGACACCCATGCATCGCTGCGCATGGCCTTTGAACTGGCGACCGGCGCCGATCTTATCGTCACCATCGGCGGTGCCTCGGTCGGCGATCACGATCTTGTCGCCGCGGTGGCCGCCGACCTGGGGCTGGACCGGGCGTTCTACAAGGTCGCCATGCGCCCCGGCAAACCGCTGATGGCCGGTCGGCTGAACGGCGCGGCCATGGTCGGGCTGCCGGGCAACCCGGTCTCGGCGATGATCTGCGGCCAGGTCTTTCTGGCGCCGATGATCCGCGCCATGCAGGGGCTGGGCCGGGCCGCCGCGCCGCTGCAACGGGCCCGGCTGGCGCAGGACATCGGCGCGAACGGGCCGCGCGAACATTACATGCGCGCGATCCTGCGGGACGGCGCGATCAGCCCCTTTGACAATCAGGACAGTTCGCTGCTGACGGTTCTGTCCCGGGCCAACGCGCTGCTGGTCCGCCCGGCCGGCGATGCCGCGCGTTCGGCGGGGGCGCAGGTGGACTATCTGCCGCTCTGACCCGTTGGCGCAATGAACGGGCCGGTGCAAATTCGTTGACACAAAACGGGAACATGCCTAGAACAAACGCAAACCAACAGGCAAGAGGTCCGGGTAATGTTGACCAAGAAGCAGCTGGATTTGCTGGAATTCATCCATAATCGCGTGCAGCGCGACGGGGTTCCCCCCAGTTTTGACGAAATGAAGGTAGCGCTGGATCTGCGCAGCAAGTCGGGCATTCACAGGCTGATCACGGCGCTTGAGGAACGCGGGTTCATCCGGCGACTGGCGCATCGCGCCCGCGCCATCGAGGTCGTGCGGCTGCCCGAAAGTCTGGGCGGCGAGGCCACGGTGGGCTTTACCCCCCAGGTGATCGACGGCGACCGCCCCGACACACCGCGCCCGACCGGTTCCAACGCGGTCTCGGCCAGTGCGGTTGAACTGCCGCTGATGGGACGCATTGCCGCCGGGGTTCCGATCGAGGCGATCAGCCACGTGGAAAACCAGGTCGCGGTGCCGGCGCAGATGCTGTCCAGTTCCGGCGAGCATTACGCGCTCGAGGTCAAGGGCGACTCGATGATCGATGCCGGCATCAACAACGGTGACGTGGTGGTGATCCGGGAAACCGCGTCGGCCGATGACGGCGACATCGTGGTGGCGCTGGTCGAGGGGCACGAGGCGACGTTGAAACGCTTGCTGCGCCGGGGCGGGACCATTGCGCTGGAGGCCGCGAACCCGGCCTATGAAACCCGGGTCTATCCCGAGGACAAGGTCAAGGTTCAGGGCAAGCTGGTCGGATTGATCCGCACCTACTGAACCGCTTGTCGGCGCAACGCCAGTTGCCGCGCGTCGCGTTTTTGCGGCGTGTTCCAGATGCGCCGTCCCGCGGCCTGGCGTGCGGTAACGATTCCGTTTTCCGAGATCGCCAGACTGCCGGTACGCAACAGGCGTTTGCTGTCATAGACCCGGCACGGGCCGGCCAGTGTCAGGGGCACCGAGGCGATCACCACCTGACCGGCCTCGCAGCCGGTGATCTGTCTCGCGCCCGTCTTGCCGATCACATGCACGATCTGCGCCCCGGGCGCATCGATACGGCGCACCTTTCCGGGCTCGGCTGGCCAGCGCGCCGCTGCCGCCGCCTGCTCGGCGCCATCGCCATCGTTTTCCAGCCAGTTCTGCGCCACGAACCCGGCACCGCGCGGCTTGCTCAGGGCCCGGCCCTGACCGGTCATTACCCCGACCAGCCCGCCGGTATCGGCCACCAGCACCGGTGGCCGGTCGGCCTGCGCCCACAGCGCCAGCGCCAGAACCACCGGCGCCAGCCCGGCCAGTCGCGCCCGGCCCTGCCACAGGAACAGCCACAGCGCCCCCAGCGCCAGCAGCGGCAACACCCAGGGTCCCGGCCCGACGACATGGCCCTGCGCCCCGTCCAGCGCACTGACAAACCGCGCCACGCCCAGGATCCAGCTCAGCCCCCAGCCCATCGGATACAAGCCGACGATCTCCAGGCCCAGCGGTGCCAGGCACAGCGCCAGAACGGCGGCCGGTATCACCAGGATCCCCATCAGCGGCACCGACAGGAGATTAGCCAGCAGCCCAAAATGGGACAGCGTGTTGAAATGCGCCGCCCCCACAGGTGCGGTGGCCAGCCCGGCAATGGCCGAGGACAGAACCACGCCCAGAACCGGCTTGGCCCAGCCCGGCGCCCGGGGCAGTTCGGCGTCGCGCAGCCAGCCGAAGAACGCCACCAGCGCGGTGGTGGCGGCAAAGGACATCTGGAACCCCGGCCCCAGCAACGCCTCTGGCCGCAGCACCAGCACGATCAGCGCCGCCATCGCCACCGCCCGCAGCGAGAACGCCCGCCGATCGACCAGCACCGCCAGCAGCACCACCGCCACCATGACAAAGGCGCGTTCGGTGGCGACATTGCCGCCGGACAGCGCCAGATAGACCGCCGCCGCCGCCAGCGCCCCGACCGCAGCGACCTTTTTGACCGGCAGGCGCAGCGCCAGCGGCGGCACCAGCGACAGGCCGATACGCAGCAGGGCAAAGACGAACCCCGCCAGCAGCCCCATGTGCAACCCGGAGATCGCCAGCAGATGCGCCAGATTGCTGGCGCGCAGCGCCGTCAGCGCCGCCTGCCCGACGCNACAGGCCGATACGCAGCAGGGCAAAGACGAACCCCGCCAGCAGCCCCATGTGCAACCCGGAGATCGCCAGCAGATGCGCCAGATTGCTGGCGCGCAGCGCCGTCAGCGCCGCCTGCCCGACGCCGCTGCGGTCGCCGGTGGTGACAGCGGCGGCAAAGCCGCCGACATCGCCGGGCAACACCGTGCGCACCCGGTCCGAGGCGGCCATGCGCAGCGTCATCACCCGCAGTCCGGCCTGGCCCTCATGCGCCGGCGCGATGGTCAGCACCGGATTGCGGGTATAGCCGACCGCCCCCAGCCCCTGAAACCAGGCATGACGGCGGAAATCGAACCCGCCGGGTTCGACCGGACCCTGGGGCGGTGACAGATGGCCTGTGGTCATGATCCGTTGTCCGGGGCGCAGCTCTGCCGGCGGACCGTGCAGCGAGATGCGCACCCGGTCCGGGCGCCGTTCGGGGTCCACCCGGTCCAGCCGTACCCGGTCCAGCGTCACCCGCAGCGCGTCCGAGGCCGAGCGGTCCAGCGCCACGACGCGCCCCTCGACCGGCCCGTAATAGCGCCAGCTCAGCACCGGGCCGGCGACCTGATGCGCCCGCAGCCCGGCGAGGCAGAAACCGGTCGCAACCAGCGCCAACGCCCAGCCCAGGCTGGCCCAGCCGCCGGGCCAGCGCAGCGCCGCCGCCGCGCCGGCCAGACCCGGCGCGGCCACCGCCAGATATAGCGGCGTCGCCGGCTCGGTGGGCAGCAGAAAGTAGGCGCCGATCCCCAGCGCCAGACACACCGGCGCCCAGGGAAACAGGTGACCGCGCTGCACCAGCAGCACCAGGTCGACCCAGGTCAGGGCGCGCCTGAAAACACGCATGCTTGCTCCCCGCCGTCCGGCTCGCTAGACAGGCGCAAACCCTAGCCTTTCCATGGTTACCAAAAGGTAAATCCCCACGCATGTCCGAGACCCGTCCCGCGCCCGTCGTCACCCGCTTTGCCCCCTCGCCGACCGGGTTCCTGCATATCGGCGGCGCCCGCACGGCGCTGTTCAACTGGCTTTACGCGCGTGGCCGTGGCGGCAAGTTTCTGCTGCGTGTCGAGGACACCGACCGCGCCCGCTCGACCCCCGAGGCCACCGAGGCGATCCTTAAGGGGCTGCGCTGGCTGGGGCTGGACCATGACGGCGAGGTGATCAGCCAGTTCGACGGCGCCGCGCGTCATGCCGCCGTGGCGCATGAATTGCTGGCCGCCGGCAAGGCCTATAAATGTTTCGCCAGCCAGGACGAGATCGCCGCGTTTCGCGAGGCGGCCCGCGCCGAGGGCAAGAGCACCCTGTTCCGCAGCCCCTGGCGCGACGCCGATCCCGCCAGCCACCCGGATGCGCCGCACGTGATCCGCATCAAGGCGCCGCAGGACGGGGTGACCGTGATCCGCGACCGGGTGCAGGGCGATGTCACCATCCGCAACGACCAGCTGGACGACATGGTTCTTTTGCGCGCCGATGGCAGCCCGGTCTACATGCTGGCGGTGGTGGTCGACGATCATGACATGGGGGTGACCCATGTGATCCGCGGCGACGACCATCTGAACAATGCCGCACGGCAAATGATGATCTATGACGCCATGGGCTGGGACGTGCCGGTCTGGGCGCATATCCCGCTGATCCACGGCCCGGACGGCAAGAAACTGTCCAAGCGCCACGGCGCCCTGGGCGCACAGGAATACCAGGCCATGGGCTATCCCGCCGCCGGCATGCGCAACTATCTGGCGCGGCTGGGCTGGAGTCATGGCGACGACGAATTTTTTACCGACGATCAGGCGCTGGACTGGTTCGATCTGGACGGAATCGGCAAGAGCCCGGCCAGATTCGACCTGAAGAAACTGGAAAACCTGAGCGGACAGCATATTGCCATTGCCGACGATGCTGCGCTGCGGCAGGAAATCGAGGATTATCTCGCTGCAGCGGGCCAATCGCCGCTGTCTCAGGCGCAGGCGGAAAATTTGCAAACTGCGATGTATTGCCTCAAGGACAGGGCGCGAACATTTCCGGAACTTCTTGACAAGGCACGGTTTATTCTAGCAATCCGCCCGATCGAGCCGGACGAAAAAGCGCGAAAGGCGCTGGGTTCGGTATCCAATGGTATACTGTCTGAATTGACGCCGCAGTTGCAAAATGTTAGCTGGACACGGAATGATCTGGAGGAGGTCCTGAACGGCTTTGCCGCCGCGCAGGGAACGAAGTTTGGAAAACTGGCAGGGCCGCTTAGGGCCGCGCTGGCGGGCCGGACGGTGACACCTTCGGTTTTCGACATGATGCTGGTGCTGGGTCGCGAAGAGACCCTGGGCCGGCTGATGGATGCGTCGTCACAACAGGGTCATGCCCCGTTGGCATGACGCCAATACACCCGGGCCCGTGCGCCGAAGCGCGGGAACTGCCCGCACGGGTCAGGCGATGCCCCGCCCCGTGGTTGATAGAGGAAGGGACATAAATGACCGACAGCAAGAAATCCGCGACACTGACCATTGACGGGGACAGCTACGAACTGCCGATCTTTTCGCCAACAGCCGGCCCCGATGTCTTGGACATCCGAAAGCTCTACGGGCAGGCCGGTGTGTTCACCTACGATCCCGGCTTTACCTCGACTGCCAGCTGCGACAGCACCATCACCTTTATCGACGGTGGCAAGGGCCAGTTGCTGCACCGCGGATATCCGATCGATCAACTGGCGGAGAAGTCCCATTACCTGGAAGTCTGCTATCTGCTGATGAACGGCGAATTGCCGAGCGCCGCGCAGCTGGAAGATTTCGAAACCCGCATCACCCGCCACACGATGGTGCATGAACAGATGCACAATTTCTTCCGTGGTTTCCGCCGCGACGCGCACCCGATGGCGACCATGGTCGGCGTGGTCGGCGCGATGTCGGCCTTTTACCACGACAGCACCGATGTCAGCGACGAATGGCAGCGCGAAGTCGCCGCCATGCGCCTGATCGCCAAGGTGCCGACGATCGCCGCGATGGCCTATAAATATTCGGTCGGTCAGCCCTTTGTCTATCCGCGCAACGATCTGGATTACGCCGCCAACTTCCTGCACATGTGTTTCGCCGTTCCGGCCGAGGAATACCATGTCGACCCGATCGTGGCCCGCGCCATGGACCGCATCTTTACCCTGCATGCGGATCACGAGCAGAACGCCTCGACCTCGACCGTGCGCCTGGCGTCCAGTTCCGGCGCCAACCCCTTCGCCTGCATCGCCGCCGGCATCGCCTGTCTGTGGGGTCCGGCCCATGGCGGCGCCAACCAGGCCTGCCTGGAAATGCTGGCCCAGATCGGCTCGGTCGAGAGGATCCCCGAATTCATCGCCCGCGCCAAGGACAAGGACGATCCGTTCCGCCTGATGGGCTTTGGCCACCGGGTCTACAAGAACTTTGACCCGCGCGCGACGGTGATGAAGAAATCCGCCGACGAGGTGCTGGATCTGCTGGGCGTCGAGAACAACCCGAAACTGCAGGTCGCCAAGGAACTGGAAAAGCAGGCCCTGTCCGACCCGTATTTCGAGGAAAAGAAGCTGTTCCCGAACGTCGATTTCTATTCCGGCATCATCCTCGAAGCCATCGGTTTCCCGACCTCGATGTTCACGCCGATCTTTGCGTTGTCGCGCACCGTCGGCTGGGTCAGCCAGTGGAAGGAAATGATCGCCGATCCGCAGAACAAGATCGGCCGTCCGCGCCAGCTGTATCTGGGCGAGACCCAGCGCGATTACGTGGATATCGAGAACCGCTGAAAACGGGGCTGACGCGCCGAAACCAGGAACCCCGGACCAGTGTCCGGGGTTTTTTTGTGGCCAGGGGGCTACGATCTGCCGCCGCAAATGCCGATGATTGTCCGGTTTTGCCACGCAAATGTCCGAATTCCGCCACGGTGCCGACCCGCCACCGGGTCTAGCCCTACGGTTGCATTCTCGGCACCAGGCAAAAGGGGAACCGGATGGCTTCCATGACTTTCGAATTGACCGACACCAATGTCACGGTGGGTATCACCGTCACCGAACAGGCGGACGGCTCGCTGCTGTTCCAGCTTGATGTTCTGGACGAAGGCGGATCGATCGGCGACCTGAACGGGCTGTTCTTTGACATCGGCGATGAATCGCTGCTGGACGGGATACAGATCGCCGGTGCCGATGTGACCGGCACCGCCGTCAAGGCCAATGGGGTGACCAAGGTCGACGGCTATAACAACATCAATGGCGAAGTCGCCAACGAGCTCGGAAAATTCGATGTTGGTGTGCAGTTCGGCACCTCTGGCATGGCCCAGGACGACATCCAGAGCACCAGTTTCACGCTGTCCTCGGATGCGGGTCCACTGACCCTGGATGCTTTCCTGTCACAGGATTTCGCCGTGCGCCTGACCTCGGTCGGCGAGGTCGACGGCAGCCGCACGGATTCGGTCAAGATCGGCGGCACCGCCGCGGATGAGCCGATTGCCGAGGACCCGGCACATGTGGCCAATGACGACGTGCTGACAGTGATGCAGGACGAAACCTTTGAAGCGGCGGGCCAGACCGATACCCTGGACAGTTCCGCCCAGTCGCTGCTGGCCAACGACACCACCGACGACGGCGCCTATCTGGGCGATCTGCTGGCGGCCAACGGCCAGGTGCTGACCGACCAGGTCACGGTGGCGGGCAGCAATGGCGGCCTGCTGATCGTTCACGCCGACGGGCGGCTGGATTTCTCGGCCAATCACGAATTCATCCACCTGGATGGCGGCGAATCCGAATTGACCCAGTTCACCTACGAGATCGACGGCGGCGCGATGGCCAATCTGGATGTCTTTGTCTTTGGCCTGAGCGGCGACGCCGGCGGCGGTCCCGGTGATGACGACATGAGCGACGACGACATGGGCGATGACGTTTACGATTATGGCGGCGGCGAAGACGAGGTTTATGACGATGTCTACAGTGGTGACGACGTGGCCGGCGGCTATGCCGCGCCGATGGACGATCCGCTGGGCGGTCTGGGCTGATAGCGGGGTTTACTTCCTGTGAAACAGTCGCGCCTCGGGCGTCAGGAATTCATCCAGGTCCAGCGCCTTGCCCTCGGCCTGGGCCTGTCCCACGGCGCGGTTCAGATGCCCGTATGAGATCGAACTGCGCGGTGCCTTTTCCAGCGCATCGGAAAAGGTCCGCGCCGCTTCGGCGGCCCGGCCACCTTCGAGCTGGGCCAGCCCCCAGGCATCCAGATAAACGTGGTTCTGCTGTCCGGGCGCGGTTTCGGACAATGCCTCGCAGTCCCGCAGGGCGGCCATGACGTCGCCGCTGCGCAGATGGATGGCACAGAGCGTATAGGTGTATTCGGCGGTGCGGCTGGTGGCGCGTTGCAGCGTGTTCTGATCGGCCACGCTGCGGGTCTGGGCGGCGCGTGTTCCCGCCTCTTGTTCAGCGCTGCGGCTCAGCGCGATGGCCTGGCGGATATCGGCAAGACCCGCCTCGTTGGCGGCGATCGCGATCCGTTCCAGCCCGCGCAGATAATGCAGGCTGGCCTGTTCGGACAGCCCGATCGCCTGTTCCGACGCCAGCACATCCGTCAGGGCCTGTACCGCGCCGGCGCTGTCGCCCTGGGCGATCAGGGCGCTGGCGCGCAGCTGGTTCAGATAGCGCGCGGCGATCCTGCCCGGCATCTGGCTTTCGATGGTCTGCAAACGGTCCAGCGTGATCTGCGGCTGTTCCATCGCCAGCGCCAGCTGGGCCTCGGAGTAGTTCACATAGGCCAGCACCAGCGGGCGATCTTCCTTGCGCACCCGCCGCAGCAGATTTCGGGCCCGGGCACAGTCTCGCTGGGCCTTGGGCAGGTAATCGGCGGCGGCGTGATCCTGACAACTGCGCATCAACAGCCAGATGTCGTTGGGCGTGAATTGCAACGCCGATTGCAACGCCGCCAGCGCCTGTTCGGTCTCGCCGCGCAACGCATGGGCGGTGGCCTTTTGCCCCAGAACCAGAGCCGCAGTCTTGCCGACCGTGGCGGGATGATCGCGCGCCTGTTTCAGCAGCGCCAGCGCCTTGTCAGTATCGCCCGCGCCATTGGCCGTCTTGGCCTGCATGATCAGCGCGCACAGATCTTCGGGTTTCGGCGCGTCCGCAGTCTGGCAATAAGGGTCCGCATCCATTGCCGCGGCCGGACCGGCGGGCAGCACCGCCAGCAACAGCGCCGCAAGCCGCCTCAGCATTGGGGAACGTCGGGCGGACAGGGCGGCGGCGGCGGCCCGCCGGCCAGTGTGGCCGTCCCGGTCAGGATGGCGAAATGCGCAGTGAAAAGGCACAGGATCAGTCCTCGTGTCATGGTCATGGTCCTTTCTTCTCTGTCGACAGCCAGTCCTTGAGCAGACTGGCAAATGTGCCGAAATAGAAACCGATGATGATACCGCCCCAGTTCACCAGTTCCTTGGGGGCTGCATATTCGACAAAAAGCGGCATCATCGCCGTGACGAAAATGATCCCCAGGGCGATCACCGAGGCGACGATGGTGGCGGTCACCACAACGAAACGGCGCAGGAACTGATCGGTCTCGGACACCGTCGTGTGTACCGGTCTGGCCAGGGCAGTGCTCTGTGCCGCGGGCTGGGTCGCCGGGGCCGGATCGGTGGTGGTCTGGGTCATCTGGATGCGTCCTCTTTACTGCGTTCTCTGGGGTGGATCAGGAATTACCGGCATGAGACATGATCGCCTGCGCCCAGGCCTTGGCCCGGCGCAGCCCCGGGGATCCGCGCACGATGCGCTCCATCTTGGGCGTCTCGGCCAGGTACAGGAAGCTCTCCCAGTAGAACCGCAGATCACCATCCGCCGCCACGCGGCGGTGAAACGCGTCATTGCTGACATCACCGGCCCGGCCCAGACCCGAAGCGCTTTCAAGTTTGCGCACATATGCCGCGAGAAACGCCTTGTTGGTACGCTTTGCAAAGCTCTGTTCCAGATCGGCAAAGCGCTCGATCACTTCGAAACAGTCGATTGGCGTGCTGTTGATCTGCGTGTCCTCGGCGCATTCCATCTGGTAGTAATTCTGAAAGGTCGTCGCCAAATCACCGGGCTCGATCTCGGTCTCGTGGAATTCGGCGATGTTGGCGGCTTCGTTGAACAGCGTCTGCGCCACCTGGTAATAGGTCAGGTTGGGCGGGATCTGCTGGGACAGTTCCGGCGCCCGGGCGAACCAGAAGGCCAGCCCCGACAGCACCTGGAACTGCTCGGCCTTGGGCAGGTCGCGAAACGTCGTCCTGCCGCGCGACCCCATGGTCAGGGTGCTGGGCAGATCCATCACAACCCGGGCCATCTGGGGGTCGACATAGCCGCGCTCCTCCATCAGTTTCTGCACCACGGCGACCAGCAGAAAGAACACCTCGCGGTCGGTCAGTTCGGCCATCAGGCTTTCCAGCACGACCATGGTATCGCTGAGTTCGGATTGCGAGAATGTCTCGCGGTCAAGAAAATCCAGCACAACGGCCATGCGCTCGCCATTGTTCTTCTGGCGCCGCTCGATATACAGCGGTCCGACCTCGAACGCGCCGACGTGATCGACGAATTCATGTATCTTTTCATGCAGGTAATAACCGTCATGGCTGAAATGCACATAGACCTCGGCGGGCCGGATCTTTTCCGATTTGATCAGCTTGACCTTGTAGGCGACGAATTTCGGATCGTCCTGCGGCAGATTTATGTCGTTCACCGACCGGTTCCACAGAACCTTTTGTTCAGGTGTCGAAAACGGTCGGCCCTGAAACACCACCGCGCGTTTGAGGATGTCTTCGGTCCAGGGCACGCGCGTGGTCTGCCCGTCCGTATCGCGCACGAACAGCGTGCCATGCACCACCGTGCTTAACGCATCCTGCGCCATCGGAGCGGTCGGCAAAAGGGCCAGACCCATTAGTCCAATCAACTTACGAAACATGTTTTTCCCCGGAAAACGGGTGGAAGCAAAGTATTGAATAAAAGGGAAACTACACCATGACGCGATTCGAGGCAAACCGCCGCAAGGTAGGGTAATCCCGACCCTGATTCAGATCGGGATGGCGCCAAGCGAAATGGAGCGGTATCGCGGCTGTCGCCGGGCCGTTTTTCCTGCACCCATCTGGCAGGCAAAGCATGGCCCCCAGGACGCAACCGGGCGGTCGGGTTGTCAGCGGCCTTCGAACCGGGCCGGGCGTTTCTCGACAAAAGCCAGAACACCTTCGCGGAAATCCCGGGTCCTGCCGCATTCGCCCTGCAAATGTGCCTCGATGGCCAACTGGTCGCCCAGCGATTTGTCAAAGCTGCCGCGCAGGGCCTGTTTCACCGCGCCATAGGCAGCGGTCGGCCCCTGGGCCAGATGCGCGGCGCGAGCGCGCCAATGGGCGTCAAAGGCGTCATCGGCCACGGCTTCCCAGATCATGCCCCAGTCATCGGCCTGCCGGGCGCTGATCCGGTCGGCGAACAGCGCCGCGCCCATCGCCTTGGCCAGGCCGATCTGGCGCGGCATGAACCAGGTACCGCCAGCATCGGGGATCAGTCCGATCCGGGTGAACGCCTGCAGGAAATAGGCACTTTCGGCCGCGATCACCACATCGGCTGCCAGCGCCAGGTTGGCACCCGCCCCGGCGGCCGGTCCGTTGACAGCGGCAATCGTCGGCACCGGGCAGTTGCAGATCGCCTCGAGCATCGGCTGATATTCGTCGCGCAGGGTCCGTTCGAAATCGATCTGGGTGGCATCCCCGCCATCGCCCAGATCCTGGCCGGTGCAGAATGCCCGCCCTGCCCCGGTCAGAACGATCACCCGCGCCTGTTTCGCGATGTCGTGCATGGCAAACCCAACCTCGGCCCGCATCTGCGCGTTTACCGCATTCATCTTGTCCGGCCGGTTCAGGGTCAGAATGCCCAGCCCGGCGTCGATCTCGACAGTGATGGTCTGATAGTCCATGGCGCCCTCGTTTGTCTGCTTGCGGTCAAACTGGCCCAAGGCCGCGCCGGTGAAAAGCGGAACTGCGCGTCACTCGTCGAGAATCTGGCGCAAACGCTCCTTTTCCGCCTCGTTCAACTCGGTTTCCTGGGTTTTCGGCGCCCGGGCGCGCTTGCGCAGATAGCCCCATCCGACGCCGCCCGCCAGCAGCAGCATCAGCGGGCCCGCCGCCCATAACAGCCAGTTCGAGCCCGTCGCGGTCGGGCGCAGCAGCACGTATTCGCCGTATCGGTCGACGATATAGGCGATCGCCGCCGCATCGCTGTCCCCCGCCACCAGCCGCTCGCGCAGCAGCAGGCGCAGATCGCGGGCCAGGCCGGCATTGCTTTCGTCGATGCTTTCGTTGCGGCAGACCAGACAGCGCAGCACCTTGCTCAGCTCGCGCGCCCGGGCCTCCAGCGCCGGATCGTCCAGCACCTCGTCGGGCTGTACCGCCCAGGCCGGAGAGGTGCCCACGACCACCGGCGTGATCCCGGCCAACACCAACGTCAGCAGCAGCGACAGAACCAGAGGTCTCATTCCGCCGGCACCCCTTGTGCTTGGGTGCGGCGTGCGCCAGCGGCCACCCGGAACCGCCGATCCGACAGGCTGAGCGCACCGCCCAAAGCCATCAGCAGACAGCCGCCCCAGATCCAGTTGGTCAGCGGTTTGACATAGGTGCGCATGGTCCAGCCGCCATCATCCTGACGGTCGCCGATCACGACATAGACATCGCGCAGAAAGCGATAGTCGATTGCGGCCTCGGTGGTCGGCATCCGCGCCACCGGATAGTCCCGCTTCTCGGGGCGCAGCTGCGCGATCTCGCGCTCGCCGCGGGCCAGGGTCACCAGCCCGGTCGTGGTGTAGTAATTCGGTCCCTCGGCGCGCACCACGTCCGTCAGCGTCAGCGTATAGGCACCCACCTGAAACGGCTGGCCCAGTTGAACGACGCGGATATCCTCCTGTTCCCAGGCGGTCAGACCGGCAATGGCGAACATGGCGACTCCCAGCCCGGAATGGGCGCAGGCCTTGCCCCAATCCGCCCGCGGCAGGCGCAGCAGCCGGCCCAGGCGGTCCCCCCGCCGGCCGGTGCGCGACCACAGATCGACCAGCGCGCCGAACACCATCCAGGCGCCCAGGAACAGCCCCACCGGACCCAGCGCGCTGCGCCCGGTCTGCATGGCCCAGGCCAACACCGCCAGCGCCACCGCCAGCACAAAGGCATAGCGCAACGGCCACATTGCCCGGCCCAATCGGCCGCGTTTCCACGGCAGCATCGCGCCCACCGGCATGATCAGGCCCAGAAGGACCATGAACGGGGTAAAGGCCATGTTGAAAAACGGCGCTCCGACGCTGAGTTTGCGGCCAAAGAACATCTCGGCGATCATCGGCCACATGGTGCCGGTAAAGACCACGAAACAAGCCACCGCCAGCAGGATGTTGTTGGTCACCAGCGCGCTTTCCCGGCTGACCATGCTGAACACGCCCTTGGCCTCCATGGCGCCGGCCCGCAGCGCGAACAGCATCAGCGCACCGCCGGTAAAGATCGCCAGGATGATCAGGATAAAGACCCCCCGTTCGGGGTCGTTGGCAAAGGCATGCACGCTGGTCAGCAGCCCCGAGCGCACGATAAAGGTGCCGATCAGCGAAAAGCCGAATGCCAGGATCGCCAGCAGGATGGTCCAGCTTTTCAGCGCCTCGCGCTTTTCCACCACGATGGCCGAATGCAGCAAGGCGGCGGCCAGCAGCCAGGGCATGAAGCTGGCATTCTCGACCGGGTCCCAGAACCAGAACCCGCCCCAGCCCAGCTCGTAATAGGCCCACCAGGAGCCCAGCGCGATGCCGATGGTCAGGAATATCCAGGCCGCCAGCGTCCAGGGCCGCACCCAGCGCCCCCAGGCGGCATCGATGCGCCCTTCGATCAGCGCCGCCACGGCAAAGGAAAAGGCCATGCTCAGCCCGACATAGCCGAGATAGAGAAACGGCGGATGAAAGGCCAGACCCGGATCCTGCAACAGCGGGTTCAGATCCTGCCCGTCGAACGGCGGCACCGCCAGGCGCAGGAACGGGTTGCTGGTGAACAGGATAAAGGCAAAGAACGCCACGGCGATCGCCGCCTGCACCGCCAGAACCCGCGCCTTCAGAGTCGGAGGCAACCCGCCGCCGAACCACGCCGCCATCGCGCCGAACAGGGTCACGATCAGCACCCATAACAGCATCGAGCCCTCGTGATTGCCCCAGGTGCCGCTGATCTTGTACAGCATCGGCTTGGCGGAGTGGCTGTTCAGCACCACCAGGCGCAGGCTGAAATCCGACGTGACAAAAGCCCAGGTCAAGGCGCCAAAGGCAAAGGCGGTCAGCAGGAACTGCGCGCTGGCGGCCGGGTCCGCCACGGCCATCCATCCGGACCAGCGTTTCTGGGCGCCGATCAGCGGCACCACCATCTGCACGATGGCGACCATGAAGGCGAGGATGAGGGCGAAATGTCCGAGCTCTGTAATCATGCGCCCGGTATACGCCCGGCAAGCGGTGCGGCCAATGGGTTTCGTCCGCTTCGCCGCTTCACAATGTCGAAATACCCGGGCCCGATGGTCTAGGCACGGCGGGCCGCCTTCCAATCCTGCAGCGCCGGATTGTCTTCGGGGCGCAGCACCGCAGCGCCAAGCTGGGCGTCCGGGCCGGTATCGGCGATGCCGGGGCTATCGGCCCGCAGCTTTTCCAGTTGCACGATGTTTTCGACCGCCTGGGGCACCCGCGCCATGGTGCTGGCGATCTCGCGCTGAAAGCTCTGTGCCTTGAGCTGGTGGCGCGCGCCGAAATAGAACGACACGATCACCCCGAGCAACCACCACAACGGTTCGGGCACCAGTGCAACGCCCTGCATCCGCGCGGCGAACCACAGCGGGTCGACCATTGCCGACACGAACAGGCCCAGCGTTCCCAGCGCCAGCGCCGGGCGCGGCAGCCGGTTGACCCCGTCCATGACCTGATCGAACAGCCCCTGGCGCGGTCCCGTGAATTCGGTGCCGAACTGCTGCACGGCCTGCGCCTGCGTCTCGTGCGCCCGCTGGGCACCGGATTCGGCGTTCTGGGTAAAGACTTCGGCCGTTTCTCGAATCACATTGCGCCCGCTGCCGAACATCAGCGTCAGAAATCCCTGGATCAGCCCCATGCCGCCACCCTCTTGTCAAATTGTGCCTGTGTCATGTGATATCTCGGCGACAGGAATTCCTCGGCCCGCCTGATCCAGCCGCCCTTGCCACCGCGACGGCTGCGGGCGTATTTTCGGCTGGCCACGCGGCCATCGGCAATCCGGAAATAATAGTTGCGCCGGGCCACCCCATAGGCGTCGCGCAGCGCCTGCGCATCCGGCGCCGCCGCATCGCGGGCGGCTTTCAGCGTCTGCGGTCCGATCGCTCCGTCCACGGTCACCGCATAGCCCATCTCGCGCAGCATCCGCTGCAGGATCTTGACCGCGTTGCCGCCGGCGTTGACATACATGTCAAACAGGCTGGCCTGCAGCGCCACGGGCATCTCGTTGATACGCGGACGCTCGAAATAGTGACGGACAAAGATATCGACGGCCTGGCTGCGACTCAGCGCCCGGACATCCGAGACTCCGATGGTTCCGTCGCCGGTCAGGTCCAACCCCAGACGGCGCAAGGTATGGATCGTGACGCCGTATTTGGTCGCCCCGCCAGGATCGTCGGGATCGTTCACATAACCGCCCTCGCGGGCGACGATCTGTTCTGCAATTTCACGCACTGTCTGCATTGCGGCCTCCGAAAAACTCGTCCGGAAGGCTGCGCGCAAAGTCTTAAAGACGGGTACCGGACCGCGCGCATGCCTGCCCGGCCGGAACAGACCGGTCGTGTTTCATCTGCCTTAGGCTGGCACGTTCGCGGCGGTCAGCTGTCGTTCGGATCCTGATACACGCCTTGCTCTTTCAGGGCGTCCACCACTTCGGAGGGCATGTAGGTCTCGTCATGTTTTGCCAGAATTTCAGAGGCTTCAAAGACACCGTTCACGTAACGACCGGTGCCGACCATGCCCTGATTCTCGGCAAAGAGATCGGGCAGGACGCCGGAAAAGGATACCGGTACCGAAGCGCCACCGTCAGTGACCGAAAAGCGGATGATTTCGCCCTGTCCACGCACGATGCTGCCGGTCTCGACCAGACCGCCGATACGAAAAATCTCTTCGGGACCCGGCGGTTCGGCAATGATCTGGCTGGGCGCACGAAAAAAGTTGATTCCGTCGCGCATGGCATAGCCGATCAGCCCGGTGGCCACGGCCAGCGCCACCGCCGCCACCACAATTACCTGGATCCTGCGCTGCTTTTTCAGGCTTTTCATGGTCTACCTCACGGGAACAGAGGGGCCATCATCAGGCCCTGCGTTTCATCCTCACCTAGCATCAGATTGGCGTTTTGCAACGCCTGCCCGCTGCTGCCCTTGGTCAGGTTGTCCAGCGCGACCACCACGATCGCCCGCCCGTCGATGCGGTCGCCGGTCACGCCGACATGCACGAAATTCGACCCGCGCACGTGGTGTGTGCTGGGCGTTTCGCCAAAAGGCAATACCTGGACGAACGGCTCGTCCGCATAGGCCGCCGCAAAGGCGTCATGCACCGCCTGCGCCACGCCCTTGACATAGACCGTCGCCAGAATACCGCGATTGGCCGGGATCAGATGCGGCGTGAACTGCACCCTGACGGGACGCCCGGCCAGGGCGCTGAACTCCTGATCGAATTCACCCAGATGCCGGTGCGTGCCACCGACCGCATAGGCGTTATAACCTTCGCTCAGTTCGGCATGCAGCAGGTTTTCCTTCAGCGAGCGCCCTGCCCCGGAAACCCCGCATTTCAGGTCGAGAATGATGTCGTCCAGATCGATCACACCGGCCGAGATCAGCGGGCGCAGCGCGAACTGGCCGGTGGCGGCGTTGCACCCCGTGCCGGCAACCAGCCGGGCCGCGCGAATGTCGTCGCGATAGAACTCGGTCAGCCCGTAAACCGCCTCGTCCTGCTGGGCCAACGCCGCATGCGGGTTGCCGTACCATTTCTCGTACTCGGCCGGATCGCGCAGGCGGAAGTCGGCGCTGAGATCGACGATCTTCAGGTTGTCCGGCAGGTCGCGGATCACTTCCTGGCTGGTCTTGTGCGGCAGGGCGCAGAAACACAGATCGACCCCCGAGAAATCGATCTCGTCGATGCGACACAGCGCCGGCAGTGCCATGTGGCGCAGATGCGGGAACACCTGGGCCATGTCCATCCCGGCCTTGCGTTCGCCGGACAGCGCAACGATGTCCATCTCGGGATGACCGGCGATCAGCCGGATCAGTTCGGCGCCGGTATATCCACTGGCGCCCAGAATTGCGATCTTGTGGGTCATGTCAGACCTCTTTCATGCTGCCGTCAAATAATGCCGCAGATGCCCGCGACGCACATGGCGCAGACCAATCGCCCACGCCTTGACCTGGATCAGGCCGCGCAAAACGTGATCTGTCGTCGCAAGAATTGCGTCGCCTGATCACTGACCTTGCGGGGGTCACCCGTGGTCAGAAAACCCGATTGCCCGCCCCCCTGCATATCCGGATGGCGCACCAGATAGTCGGCCAGGCTCTCGGCCACCAGATCGCCCTGGCTGAACACCTGCACATCCGGGCCCAGCGCATCCTGAAATACCTGTTCCATCAACGGGTAATGGGTACAGCCCAGGATGGCCGCCTGCGGATCCGGCATCTTGCGCCTCAGGGCGTCGACATGGCTGCGCACCAGAGCCTCGGCCAGGATCATATCACCCTCTTCGATAGCATCGACCAGACCGCCGCAGGCCTGCGCCTCGACATCAACGCCAATGGCCCGAAAGGCCAGCTCGCGCTGAAACGCCCGGCTGGCCACCGTGGCCGGGGTGGCAAACAGCGCCACATGCTTGACCGCGACCTCACGCGGCGGGCTGTTGTCGCCCCAACGCCGTTCGGTCAAAGCCTCGATCAGGGGCACGAAAACCCCCAGAACCCGTTTGCCCTTGGGCAGGCCGCCCTCCTGCATCCGCCGCAGGGCCGCGGCGCTGGCGGTGTTGCAGGCCAGAATCACCAGATCGCAACCGCCATCCCACAAACGCTGCACCGCCTTGACGGTCAGACCATACACATCGTCCGCATCCCGCACGCCATAAGGCGCGTGAGCATTGTCGCCCAGATACAGGAAATCCACCTCGGGCAACCGCTTTTGCGCGGCGTTCAGAACGGTCAGGCCGCCCAGACCGGAATCAAAAATGCCTACTGCCATCTACCTCAAGCGCGCTGCTTGCCCTCATCTGCACGACCGACGTCGCGGAACTGCAACGGTGTCGCAACCAGCACATAAGAGGATTTTGACGGGAAATCCATCGTCGCTTTGCCTTGCGCCGGAGACTGGACCAGAATGTCGCGCCACAGAGGCCGCCGCCCGGTCGACCCACCGCTCAAAACGGCCCCCGGGACACTCGATCCCGGGGCCGCAATGAGGCAGGCTTATTCGGCCGCCTGGCTGTAATCGCTGCCGCCTGTCCGAAAGGCTGCCAGCAGTTCCTCGCGCCGCTTGGCCGCCTTGACCTCGCTTGCGGATTTGACCGGACCAAAGCCGCGGATGTCCATCGGCAGGCTGGCCAGCGCCACCGCTATGTCCATGGTTTCCGGTGTAACGTCTGCCAGGACCATCTTCATATCCGCCTCGTATTGCCGGATCAAAGCGCGCTCCATCCGCCGCTCGGCGCTATAGCCGAAAATGTCCAGCGGCGTGCCGCGGAGCATCTTCAGCGATGCCAGCATTTTCAGCGGCTTCAGCATCCAGGGGCCGAATTCGCGCTTTTTCGGGCGTCCATCGGGGGCCTTGCCGCCCAGAATCGGCGGGGCCAGATGAAAGGTCATGCGGAAATCACCGTCAAACTCGGCCGCCGCCTTTTCCTGACTGGTCAGCAACAGCCGCGCGACCTCGTATTCGTCCTTGTAGGCCAGCAGCTTGTGATAGCCCTTGGCGACAGCCTCCTGCAGCCTCGGATTCTCGATCGCATCCACCATCCGGCGATAGCGCTTGGCCAGCCGCTGGCTCTGATAGTCGGCCAGATGATCGGCGCGATAGGCGATCCTGTCCTCCGGCGTCTTGGGCATGGCAACTACCTTTGGCTCTGACAGCTTGGCCGCCTGCTCCGGGAACAGAACCGCCCAGCGCCCGATGTCAAAAGCACGCAGATTGCGCTCGACCGCAGCACCGTTCATGCGGATCGCCTCCTGAATCGCCTCCAGACTCAGAGGCACCAGTCCGCGCTGCCAGGCGCCGCCGAATACCATCATGTTGGAATAGATCGAATCCCCCAGCGTCGCCTTTGCCAATTCAGAGGCGTCAAACAGGTCCAGACGTTCCCTGAGGCGGGCCTGCAAGGCCAGCTGCAGCCGATCCGCCGGCAGGGCAAAGTTCCTGTCGCGGGTGAACTCGCCGGTGATGATCTCGTGACTGTTGACCACCGCACCGGTCTGACCGGTGCGGGTCAGGCCCAGCGTCTTGGCCGCCGCACTGACCACCAGATCGCCGCCGATCAGCGCATGCGCCTCGGCCGTGGCCACACGGATGGCGTTGATATCTTCGGGCGAATTGGCCAGCCGGCAATGGATATGCACCGCACCGCCCTTTTGCGCCAGACCCGCCATTTCCATCATGCCGGCCCCCTTGCCATCCAGTTGCGCCGCCTGCGCCATGACCGCGCCGATGGTGACGACCCCGGTTCCGCCGACGCCGGTGACCACGATATTGTGGGTGCCGTCGATTGCCGGCAGGTCCGGCAGTGGCAGATCCGGCAGGTCCAGTGCGCTGGTCGGCTCCTTGCGCAGCTTGGCACCCTGCAGCGTTACAAAGGATGGGCAGAACCCGTTCAGACAGGAAAAATCCTTGTTGCACGAAGATTGATCAATCGCGCGCTTGCGCCCCAGTTCGGTCTCGACCGGTACGATCGAGACACAGTTGGACTGCACGCCGCAATCGCCGCAGCCCTCGCAGATATCGGTGTTGATGAAAACGCGCTTGTCGATATCCGGGAACGTGCCGCGCTTGCGGCGTCGGCGCTTTTCCGCGGCACAGGTCTGGATATAGACGATGGCGCTGACACCTTCGATCTCGCGGAACTTCTTTTGCACATTCTCCATCTCGGCGCGCTCGTACCATTCGATGCCGCCAGGGAAGTCCTTGCGCGCGGGTTCCTCCTTTTCATCATAGACCACAGCGATGGTCGGTACGCCCATGGCCTTCAGCTCGGCCACGATCCGCGGCGCGTTCAGATCGCCCTCAGCCTTCTGACCGCCGGTCATCGCCACGGCATCGTTGTAGAGGATTTTGTAGGTGATGTTGGTCTTGGCCGCCAGGGCGGCCCGAATGGCCTGTACCCCGGAATGGTTATAGGTACCGTCTCCCAGATTCTGAAAAACATGCTTGGTCTTGCTGAACGGCGCCTCGCCGATCCAGTTCACCCCCTCGCCGCCCATATGGGTAAAGCCCTGCGTCGAGCGGTCCATCCACTGCACCATATAGTGGCAGCCGATCCCGGCATAAGCCCGGCTGCCGTCGGGGACCTTGGTCGAGGTGTTGTGCGGGCACCCCGAACAATAGAACGGCAGGCGCGCGGCCAGATCCTCGGCATTATCGTTGCGCCGCGCTTCGTCCAGCGCCGCCATACCGGCGCGGATGCCGTCGGTCTCGCGGTCCTCTTCGATCAGGATTTCGCCGATCTTGGTGGCGATCATGATCGGATCCAGCGCGCCGCGGGTCGGGAACAATTCCAGCCGGCGGCCATGTTCCCATGTATCGCCCTTGTGCCAGCCATAGACCCGGCGCCCGCTGCGGTCGTCAAAGATCGCTTCCTTGACCTGCACCTCGATCAACTTGCGCTTTTCCTCGACCACCACGATCAGATCCAGCCCTTCGGCCCATTCGTGAAAGCTGTCCATGTCCAGCGGAAAGGTCTGTCCCACCTTGTAGGTGGTGATGCCCAGCCGCTCGGCCTCGTTTTCGTCGATGTTCAGCAGCGCCATGGCATGTGCCAGATCCAGCCAGTTCTTGCCCGCCGCGACAAAGCCGATTTTGGCCCCCGGCTTGCCCCAGACCCGCTTGTCGATCCGGTTCGCCCGGGCAAAGGCCTCGGCAGCAAAGCGTTTATAGTCGATCACCCGCGCTTCCTGCGCCACGGGCGTGTCGCCCAGCCGGATGTTCAGCCCCCCCTTGGGCATCTCAAACTCGGGCGTCACCAACTGCATCCGCATCGGATCGCCATCCACGACCGAAGTTACCTCGATCGTGTCCTTCATGGTCTTGAGACCGACCCACAGACCGGAAAACCGGCTCAGCGCATAGCCGTAGACGCCATAATCCAGAATTTCCTGGACACCCGCCGGGCTGACCACCGGCATATAGGCATCGACCAGCGCCCATTCGCTCTGGTGCAGCACGGTACTGGACTCGCCCGTATGGTCGTCGCCCAGCGCCATCAGCACCCCGCCCATCGGGCTGGTCCCGGCCATGTTGGCGTGTTTCATCACGTCGCCCGATCGGTCGACCCCCGGCCCTTTGCCATACCACAGGCCAAAGACCCCGTCATACCGGCCCTCGCCGCGCAGCTCGGCCTGCTGGCTGCCCCACAGCGCCGTGGCCGCCAGATCCTCGTTCAGCCCCCACTGAAAGGTCACGTCATGTTCCGTCAGCAGTTTGGCCGCGCGTTCCATCTGCAGATCGACCGCCCCCAGAGGCGAGCCGCGATAGCCCGTGACCAGCCCGGCGGTGTTCAGTCCGGCGGCCCGGTCCCGCGCCTTTTGCATCAGCATCAGACGCACAAGCGCCTGGGTACCGTTCATCAGAACCGGGCTTTTGGTCAAATCGAACCGATCATTCAAGGATATCTTCTGCGTGCTCATCATTCGCCTCCCCAACGTCAGACTAGTGTGCATATGTCGCCCGCATAATAGGTCATACTTTATGACCTGAATAGCAAAAAAACATTGATATCTCAGCGAAACGGCGGTTGCATGCCGGACGATCCTTCCTTTCATATAGGGCAGCCGTGGCAGATCGAAAGTTACCGGGATGGATTGGGACAAGCTCAGAATATTTCACGCCGTGGCAGATGCCGGCAGCCTGACCCATGCCGGGGACCGGCTGAACCTGTCGCAATCCGCGGTCAGCCGGCAGGTGCGCGCGCTCGAAGACAGCCTGGGCGCAACCCTGTTCCACCGCCACGCGCGCGGACTGATTCTGACGGAACAGGGCGAGTTGCTGTTTGACGCCACCTGCGCCATGTCCAAGCGGCTGGAAACCGCCGCCGCCCGTATCAAAGACAGCGCCGAAGAGGTGTTCGGCGAATTGCGCGTGACCACGACATTTGGTTTCGGGCTGCTGTGGATGGCCCCGCGTCTGCCCAAGCTGTTCGAGAAATACCCCGATCTCAAGGTCGATCTGATGCTTGAGGAACGTGTCCTGGACCTGCCGATGCGCGAGGCCGACGTGGCGATCCGCATGAAGGAACCCAGCCAGGCCGACCTGATCCGAAAACGCCTGATGAAGGTGCAGATGCTGCTTTATGCTTCGCGCGCCTATCTGGACAAGCATGGCACGCCAACCCGGCTCGAGGACATCGCCGACCACCGGTTGATCTGCCAGAACATCGACGCGGCGCAGGTCAATGCCGGTGCCCTGCTGGTGCAGCAGTTGCTGACAAGCAACCCGCACTCGCTGTTGACGGTGAACAATTACTTCGGGGTGCTGCAGGGGGTTCTGAACAATCTGGGCATCGGGGTGATGCCGAATTATGTCACCCACGATTTTCCCGATCTGGTGCGCATTCTGCCGGAAATCGAGTCGGCCGATGTGCCGGTATTTCTGGCCTATCCCGAGGAACTGCGGCAATCCAAGCGCATCGCGGCCTTTCGCGACTTTGTTCAAGAAGAGATCATTTTGTACCGTAAGAACCTGAAAGTCATTGATAATTTATAAGATATGCGCCAGGCGCATACCGGAAATGCTGCAAGTGCGGCATAATGATCCTTGATCCGCGCGAGACCTTTGCCTAATTCAGTACTCGAAGGCGGTGACATTTACTTGCTCATCACTTCATACCTCCCTGTTGGACTTTGGCCGAGCTTAGTGCTCGGCCTTTTTTTGCCCTCTCAAGTCGAAGCAGTAATACAACGCCCGTCACAGGATGGGGTCCTTCGCCAATAAACCGCGTGCATCCCGGCAAATAATCCTGAAAATGCTGGCAGATAATACTGCCGGGAGTTGTTTCATGAGATTTCGTGTCTATTTCGCTGCGCTGTTTGCACTGGTGTTTCTGCACCTGAGCGGCCCGGCATCTGCACAGGTCGGGGCCATCACTCACACCCAGGACGCCGGCACCGGCGCGACTGTGGAACTGCCAGAACCGCTGACACAAGAGGCCGTGCGCGAAATGGTGGCGCGCATGTCCGACGATCAGGTCCGTGGCATGTTGCTTGACCGGCTGGATGCCGTTGCACAGGCTGAACAACAGCCCGCGGCGTCCCAGACCTCGTTCTTCGGTCAACTGGGTACGCTGTGGACCGCGTTTTACTCGAACCCGCTGGACGCCTTCCGGAAACTCCCGACCCTGTTCACCAAAGAGGCCGAAGCGATCGGAGGGTTCACCGCATCGTTCGGTGGCTTTGGCGGGGTGATGGCGATGCTGGGTCTGACCGCAATCGCCCTGGCGGCCGGTTTTGCCGCCGAGTTTCTTGCCGGTCGACTGGTCCGGCGGTGGAAAGGTCCGAACGTGGCGACCGACGGCGCGACGCTCAAGGATTCGCTCTCGTTTCTTTTCAGCCGTTTCATGCGCGAGATTTTCGGGCTGATCGTTTTCTATTTCACGATCCGTACTGTCGGTCGCTTTCTGCTGTCGCCGGAACAGCTGGCATTTGCCGGACCGATGGTGACCTATCTGATATGGCTTCCGCGTCTGGGGGCCGCCGTCTCCAGATTTGTTCTGGCCCCGCACAAACCGAAATTGCGGATGGTCAGCATCGATGATCGCTGGGCGACCTTTCTGCATCGCCACATGATCGGGCTGATCCTGCTGGCAGGCTTTACGATCTTTGCCGTCTTTTTCAACAGGACCAACGGCGTTGCTCTGGCGGAAACCCGTATCGGTTTCTGGCTGGATACGTCGGTCTATATCTATATCATCTTCATCGCCTGGCGGGCCCAGTCCGGCCTGACCCAGATGATGCGCGGGGTCGATCCCGACCGAACCGAATATGACGAATGGATGGCCCGCAACTATCCCTACTACATCATGGGTGTGGCCGCCGTTACCTGGGTGTTCGTGACCACCCTCACAGGTCTGGGGATTATCGAACAATTGCTGAAGGGCGCCCACTACGTCACCATGTTCTGGCTGATCCTGGCGCCCGCGCTGGACACGGCCATCCGCGGCCTTGTCCGGCATCTGGTGCCGCCGATGTCCGGTGGCGGCCAGATCGCCGAGGTGGCGTACCGCTCGACCAAGCGCAGCTATATCCGCATCGGCCGGGTGCTTTTGGCCGGGTTCGTTCTGGTGCTGATCGCCAACACCTGGGACATGAACATCGCCGACTTCACCGCCAGCCGGCAGGGAATCGGCGCCAGCCTGATCGAATTCCTGATGACGCTCGCGGTCGGCTATGTCGTCTACGAGGTGGTGTCGCTGTGGATCAATCGCCAGTTGGCCCGCGAACAGACCAATGCCGCGCCCGACGAAGGCGAAGCAGCCGGCGGCGAAGGCGGCGGTGCCGGCGGATCGCGGCTGGCGACGGTTCTGCCCCTGTTGCGGGTCACCGCACAGGTGGCGATTGCCACGATCTTTGTCCTGCTGGCCATCGGCACGCTGGGCATCGACATCACCCCATTGCTGGCCGGCGCCGGGATCATGGGCCTGGCCATCGGTTTCGGCGCCCAGAAACTGGTCAGTGACGTGGTGTCGGGCATCTTCTTCCTGGTCGACGACGCCTTTCGAGTCGGCGAGTATGTCGAGGTTGACGGCACCATGGGAACGGTCGAGAAAATCTCGATCCGGTCGATGCAACTGCGGCATCACCGCGGACTCGTCCACACCATCCCCTATGGCGAGATTCCCAAGCTGACCAATTTCAGCCGCGACTGGGTGATCATGAAGCTGAAATTCACCGTGCCGTTCGATACCGACCCCAACAAGGTCAAGAAAATCTTCAAGAAGATCGGTGCCGAGATGCTGGCGGACCCGATCCACGGCGATGGCTTTCTCGAACCGTTCAAAAGCCAGGGCGTGTTCGACATCGACGATGTCGGCATGGTGATCCGCGGCAAATTCATGGCCAAGCCCGGGGCGCAGTTCACCATTCGCAAGGAAATCTACAACCGTGTGAAAAAGGAATTCGCCGAGGCTGGAATCGAGTTCGCGCGCCGCGAGGTGCGTGTGGCCATCCCGGGTCTGGAACATGCCGAGGATCTGAACGATGACGAAAAGGCCGCCATCGGCGCCGCCGCCACCGGCGTCGTTCAGGCGCAGATCGAAAAGGAACAGACCCAGCCATGATCCACGATGCCCGGCGCCCCCCGCCGGACATCGCCCGCCGGGGCGACCGAGTTCCGACGGCGGCCCCGCCCCGGCACCACCGCTTTTCACTGCCCGGGCTTTTTCCGCCTGATCGTTGCCGGTTCCATCATGCGGCGTGGCGCAGACCGGCCGATCCCGTTCTTGAACCCGAAACGGCTTCGGGTTCAAGGCCGGCGATCAATTGGCCCGTCGCCCGCGACCTGGAACTGCCAGCGCGAACCTTGCCCCGGCCGTTTGGCGCTTTCAACTCTGCCGGCATTGCCCTTCGCTTTGGCCTTTTCCCCACCGCGCCCATGGCCTAAAAGCGGCTCGATTGCTGCCACCGGGGAATATCACGCGCCATGCAAGAGCCTGCCATCACGCCCGATCTGATCGAAAGCCACGGGCTGAAACCCGACGAATATGACCGCATCCTCGAAATCATCGGACGCGAGCCGAGCTTTACCGAACTGGGAATCTTTTCGGCGATGTGGAACGAGCATTGTTCCTACAAGTCCTCAAAGAAATGGCTGCGCACCCTGCCTACCGAAGGCCCGCAGGTGATCTGCGGCCCCGGCGAAAACGCCGGCATCGTCGATATCGGCGACGGTCAATGCGTGGTCTTCAAGATGGAAAGCCATAACCACCCCAGCTATATCGAACCCTACCAGGGCGCGGCCACCGGCGTCGGCGGCATTCTGCGCGACGTTTTCACCATGGGTGCCCGCCCGATCGCGGCGATGAACGCGCTGTCCTTTGGTGCCCCCGACCACCCGAAAACCCGGCGCCTGGTCAATGGCGTGGTCGAAGGCATCGGCGGCTATGGCAACTGTTTCGGCGTGCCCACCGTGGGCGGCGAGGTGCGCTTTCACCCGGCCTATAACGGCAATTGTCTGGTCAACGCCTTTGCTGCCGGTCTGGCGCGCACCGACGGCATCTTTTATTCGGCGGCGTCCGGTGTCGGCATGCCGGTCGTCTATCTGGGCGCCAAGACCGGCCGCGACGGCGTTGGCGGCGCCACCATGGCCAGCGCCGAATTTGACGACACCATCGAGGAAAAGCGCCCCACCGTGCAGGTCGGCGACCCGTTCACGGAAAAACGCCTGATGGAGGCAACGCTCGAACTGATGCAGACCGGCGCGGTGATCTCGATTCAGGACATGGGGGCCGCCGGTCTGACTTGTTCCGCCGTCGAGATGGGCGACAAGGGCGGGCTGGGCGTGCGCCTCAACCTGGACGCGGTACCCCAGCGCGAAGACAACATGACAGCCTATGAAATGATGCTGTCGGAATCCCAGGAACGGATGCTGATGGTGCTGAAACCCGAGCTCGAAGCCGAGGCCCGGGCCGTTTTCGAGAAATGGGATCTCGATTTCGCGATCGTCGGCGAAACCATTCCCGAAGACCGTTTCGTCATCGAACATCAGGGTAAGGTCGTGGCCGATCTGCCGCTGGCCACCCTGTCCGGCTCGGCACCCGAATATGATCGCCCCTGGGTGCCGACCCCGGCTGCCGAACCGCTGGCGGATGTGCCGCAGATCGATCCCATCGACGGGCTGCGCGCCCTGCTGGCCTCGCCCAATTACGCCGCCAAGCAATGGGTCTACGAACAATACGACACCATGGTCATGGCCGACACCGCCCGCACCCCCGGTCTGGGCGCCGGCATCGTGCGCGTGCATGGCACCGACAAGGCGCTGGCCTTTACCAGCGACGTGACCCCGCGCTATGTGCGCGCCAACCCCGAAGAAGGCGGTAAACAGGCGGTGGCCGAGGCCTATCGCAACCTGACCGCGGTCGGCGCGCGCCCGCTGGCCAGCACTGACAACCTAAATTTCGGCAATCCGGAAAAGCCCGAGATCATGGGTCAGTTCGTCGGCGCCATAAAAGGCATCGGCGCTGCCTGTTCGGCGCTGGACATGCCCATCGTGTCGGGCAACGTGTCGCTGTACAACGAAACCGACGGCGCGGCGATCCTGCCGACCCCGACAATCGGCGCGGTCGGGCTGCTGGCGCATGGCGACGACATCATCGGCTGCGATGTGCGCGAGGGCCATATGGCGCTGCTGATCGGCGAAACCGACGGCCATCTCGGCCAGTCGGCCCTGCTGGCCGAAGTGTTCAACCGCGAGGAAGGCGATGCGCCGCCGGTCGATCTGGCCGCAGAAAAGCGCAATGGCGATTTCATCCGCGCCAACCGCGCCCTGATCAAGGCCTGCACCGATCTGTCCGATGGCGGGTTGGCTCTGGCGGCCTTCGAAATGGCCGAACGGGCTGGCGTCGGTGTGCATCTGGACGGTGCGCCCACCGAATTCCTGTTCGGCGAAGATCAGGCACGGTATCTGGTCGCCTGCAATTTCGATCAGGCCGAGGCGCTGATGATCGCCGCCGGGCAGGCTGGCGTTCCGATCGCCTCGGTCGGCCGCTTTGCCGGTGACACGGTCCAGATCGGCGGGTCTTCGGCGTCGCTGGGGGATCTGTCGCACGCGTATCGCAGCGCCTTTCAGGAAACCGTCAGCTAGATCGCCCCAACGCACGGCTTTGCGACGACCGCTCTCTTGCGCGTGCCGCAGCATCGTCCTACATCTGACGCAACACAGTGAAAGAAAGGCCCGCCATGGCCATGCAAGCCCACGAAATCGAAGCCTTGATCCGCGCCAGCTTTCCGGATGCCAAGATCACGATCACCGATCTGGCGGGGGACGGCAACCACTATGCCGCCGAGGTGATCGACGACAGTTTTCGCGGCCAGAACAGGGTACAGCAGCAACGCGCGGTCTATGCCGCGCTCAAGGGCAA
This sequence comes from Sedimentitalea sediminis, assembly GCF_042687825.1. Classification (NCBI taxonomy): domain Bacteria; kingdom Pseudomonadati; phylum Pseudomonadota; class Alphaproteobacteria; order Rhodobacterales; family Paracoccaceae; genus Sedimentitalea; species Sedimentitalea sediminis. The sequence goes on from NZ_JBHUQE010000019.1 coordinate 40,143, forward strand.
GATGGATGGCAGCCAGGGTGAATTGCACGCGCTGGCCCTGACCACCAAGGCCCCGGACTAGGACCAGACACCAAAAGGAACCGCGCCATGAGCGATACAGCCACACAGATCAAGGACACGATCAGCAAGAACGATGTCGTGCTTTACATGAAAGGCACCAAGGAAATGCCGCAATGCGGGTTTTCCAGCCGGGTTGCCGGGGTCCTGAACTATATGGGCGTCGATTTTGCCGACGTGAACGTGCTGGCCGACGAAGCGATCCGCCAGGGCATCAAGGATTTTTCCGATTGGCCGACGGTGCCACAGCTTTATGTCAAAGGCGAATTCGTCGGCGGCTGCGACATCGTTACCGAGATGACCCTGTCCGGCGAGCTGGACACGTTGTTCGAAGACAAGGGCGTCGCATATGACAAGGACGCCGCCGAAAAGATCCGCGAAGCCAACGCCTGAGCGAATCAGAACAGGCTGACCTCGTTCAACGCCGCCCAGTCGATCAGCACTTTTTCGTCCCGCAGGTCGATATCCTCGGGCAGATTTTTCAACAGCGCCTCGATCCGGTTTCGGGTCGAGGCGTCTGATTTTTTGCCCGCCCCGAACCCCGCATCCAGATTGACCAACGCGATGGCCAGGCACAGTTCGTAATAGCCCCGACCGCTGTCATCCTCGTCGCTGCGCAGCCGGATCGCGGTTTCCAGCGCGTTCTTGGCCGCCGCCCAGTCCGGGTTCACCGCCTTGATCAGCGCATAGCCAAGCTGACCGTAGTTCCGGTGGTGCCGATTGGGCGAAGCCGCCACAAGGCCGCGAAAGATCGGGATCGTCCGGTCCACCAACTGCCGCACCGGATCCCCCACCGGGGCCCGCCAGCTGTCGCGCCGCACCTTGCGGGCACGCTCGAAAATCAGGGTGCGCGCGATCAGCGAGGACGCTGCCACCTTGGCCTCGATGTTGCGGAATGCCGGCGCCGCCGGATCGGTCTGGACCTCAAGATAGGCGTCGGTCAGTTCAAAGGCCGCGGCGTCGGCGTCGTTCTCGTCCTGCTTTTGCTGTTCCAGCGCGCCGGCGATCTCGACCGACAGTTGCAGGCTCTGCCAGCGCAGCACGCTTTCCATGTGGATCCGCGTCCAGAGATAGGCGAACAGGAAGCCGACAATCGCGAAATAAACGATCACCGCGACCCCGATCGCGGTGCCCAGATTGGCGTCCCCAGCCCACAGCGCGGGGGCAAAATAGGTGCCCGCCAGCACGACCGCCGCCTGAATCTTGTCGTATTGCACCAGGGTCAGCCCGACGATGATCTTGGTCAGCCAGTCCGAGATCTGTTCCAGATTGGTGTTTTCCAGATATTCCCGCTGCCCAGAGCCGCCCGCGACCGCCGGTGCTGGCGCCTGCCCCTGCTTGGAGCGGGGAATGCCGAACAGAAAACCGATGAAACCACCGATCAGCGTTGCCGCCCCGGCCAGAAGAACGCCCGCCATAGAGGCCGAAAAGGCGTCGGCCTCGGCATTCGCGATCCCCAGCACCAGCACAATGACCAGGCCGAATCCCAGCGAGGACCAGGCCGCGATGACCCATTTCGTGTCCCCGGTCTTGCCAATGGCCGGGGCGAGCGAAAGCGGCAGATGGGTCATGACAAATTCCTTGTGAAATGCAGATGCGAATACGCAAGTCTGACACGAAGGTTGTCACACGTTCAAGCGGCCCCGGTTGTGCGCCGGGCTGCCGGAACCCTTGCCGGACCATCGCGCGTCGGTTGCGACGAGCAGACCAAGCCTGGCACGACGGGGTTATCCGGCCGCTGTCTGTTCCTCGATCTCGGCAGCCAACGCCTCGGCGCGCGCCGCCAGTTCGGCCAGTGTATCGGTGATCGCCGGCGGCACCACCGGCACCTCGATCCGGTCCGGTTCCGGGCGCGGCGCATCGCGCAGCTGCTCCAGTTCGGCCTGTCGCTCGGCCAGCGCCGTTTCGATCTCCTTGATGCGATCCTCGCAGGCGGCGGTCTTGTCGGCCAGCATCAGCCCGGCCATCAACAGCATCCGCGCCTCGGGCATGCGCCCGATCTGGTCTGACAGGATTTGCGCCTCGTCGTCCAGCATTTGGGCCGCCGCCTGCAGATAGCTTTCCTCACCCTCCTGACAGGACACTTCAAACGCGCGCCCGCCAATCTTGATCGTCACTTCCGGCATCAGACGTCCTCTCCCATGGGCAGGGTCGCGGTTCCCGCCAGCAGCGGTTCCAGCTTGGCCAGGACCGCCCCGATCTCGGCCGCGTCGGTGGCCCGCGCTGCGCGCAGCCCTTCCAGTTCGGCCTGCATCGCCTTGTTGATCAGGTCCGGCTCGCCGACGCCGTTCTCGTTGGCGGACCGCAGCGCCGCGTTGCTCTGGCGTAGCTGGTCGTTGGCCGCACGCAGCCGCTGAACATCCATGTCCAGACGTCCCATGGCGGCGTTCTGCGCCTCCAGCTCGTCGCGCAGGCTCTGCAATTCGGCCGAAGCGTCCAGTTCGGCCCGCAAGGCGGCCATGTCGTCGTCATGCTGCGCCTTGAGCGCGCGCAACCGTTCTTCCAGCTGCGCATTCGCCAGTTTCTCCGCCTCAAGTGCCTGGATCAACGCCGGATCCTGCACCGGCTCGGCCTCGCGTTCGGTCAGGGTGGTGACCCCGGCGCCGATCCGCTCCATCGCGGCCGTGATACGGCTGTGCAATTCCTCGATCTGGCTCATGCCCCCCTCACCTTTCCGTGCGGCTGTATATTCACGCTTTTTCACCTTTTCCCGAAACGCGCAGATACGCGGGTTGCGTGAGCGAATCGCTCAGACACCCCAATAGGTATCAGTCTATCGCCTGCCAGTGCAAATTTCCCCCCCTTTGGTTTCAACAGCTTGAACGGCTGACCTTATGTGATGCGCCCGACCTGTACCGCTGACGCTTGATCTTTGGGACTCGGCTGATATTGAGCAACAAAAACCGCCGCCTGTTGCCCCAGACCAGTCAAAGGACCTGCCCCGTGGATCTCAACGCCCTGCGCACCGCCAACCCCGATCACTGGGCCAAGGCCTCGGCCATCCGGGCCCTGACCCTTGATGCCGTGCACGCCGCCAATTCCGGTCATTCCGGCATGCCCATGGGCATGGCCGATGTCGCCACCGTGCTGTTTGAAAAACACCTGAAATTCGACGCCAGCGCCCCGCACTGGCCGGACCGGGACCGGTTCATCCTGTCGGCCGGGCACGGCTCGATGCTGCTGTATTCGCTGCTCTATCTGACCGGCTATTCGGACATGACGCTGGATGAGATCCGCAATTTCCGGCAATGGGGCGCGCGCACCGCGGGCCACCCGGAATATGGCCATGCCGCCGGTATCGAGACCACGACCGGCCCGCTGGGCCAGGGCATCTCGAACGCGGTCGGCTTTGCCATCGCCGAGGAAATCCAGCGCGCCCGCTATGGCAAAAAGGTTGTCGATCACTATACCTATGTGATCGCTGGCGACGGCTGCCTGATGGAGGGTATCAGCCACGAGGCGATCGGCCTGGCCGGACGTCACCAGCTGGGCAAGCTGATCGTGCTCTGGGACAACAACAACATCACCATCGACGGCACCGTCGAACTGTCGGACCGCACCAACCAGGTGCAACGGTTCAAGGCGGCGGGCTGGCAGGTGATCGAGATCGACGGTCATGACCCTCAGGCCATCGATGCCGCCCTGACCCAGGCCAAGAAGGGCCGCAAGCCGACCATGATCGCCTGCAAGACCCATATTGCGCTCGGTCATGCCGCCCAGGACACCAGCAAGGGCCACGGTGCGCTGACCGATCCCGACCAGCTGCGCGCCGCCAAGGAGGCCTATGGCTGGACCACCGGCCCCTTTGTCGTGCCCGAGGACATCAAGGCCGCGTGGGAAACCATCGGCAGCCGAGGCGCCGCCGAGCGCAGCGCATGGGAGGCCCGGCTGGCCGGCCTGTCCGCCCGCCGGCGCAGCGACTTTGAACGCGCCTATGCACGCGAATTGCCAAAACGGTTCTCTGCCACCATCCGTGCGCTCAAAAAACAGACCTCCGAGGCCGCGCCCAAAGTCGCCACCCGCAAATCCAGCGAAATGGTGCTGGAGGTGATAAACCCGGTGATGCCGGAGACCGTTGGCGGCTCGGCCGACCTGACCGGCTCGAACAACACCAGGACCAGCGATCTGGGGATTTTCTCGCCCGAGGACCGCAAAGGCCGCTATATCTATTACGGCATTCGCGAACACGGCATGGCGGCGGCCATGAACGGCATGGCCCTGCATGGCGGCATCCGCCCCTATGGCGGCACCTTCATGTGCTTTACCGACTATGCCCGCCCGGCGATGCGGCTGGCCGCGCTGATGAAAATTCCCAGCGTCTTCGTAATGACCCATGACAGCATCGGTCTGGGCGAAGACGGCCCGACCCACCAGCCGGTCGAACATCTGGCCATGTCGCGCGCCACCCCCAACACGATGGTGTTCCGCCCGGCCGACACGGTCGAGACCGCCGAGGCCTGGGAACTGGCGTTGGCCAGCAAGGACCGCCCCTCGGTCCTGTCGCTGACCCGTCAGGGGCTGCCCACCGTGCGCACCGAACACAAGCAAAAGAACCTGTCCGCACAGGGCGCCTATGTTCTGGCCGAAGCCACCGGCAAACGGCAGGCGATCCTGATCGCCACCGGCTCCGAGGTCTCGATCGCCTTGCAGGCCCGCGCGACGCTGGAAGAGGCCGGCATCGGCACCCGGGTCGTCTCGATGCCCTGCATGGAGCTGTTCGCCGAACAGGACGACGCCTATCGCAAGCGGGTTCTGCCCGGTGGCCCGGTGCGCGTCGGGATCGAGGCGGCGATGCGGCAGGGCTGGGATCGCTGGCTGCTGGGCGAGCGCGGCCGCGAGTCCAAGGCCGCCTTTGTCGGCATGGACAGCTTCGGGGCTTCGGCACCGGCGGACGAGCTCTATGAGAAATTCGGCATCACCGCCCAAGCCTTGGTGGCCAAGGTCAAAGCGCTGCTGGGCTGATCCGCCACCGCCCGGACAGAAAAGACTGAACATCGACGGCCGCGCCCCAATCCGGGCGCGGCCGTTTTTCCGGGCGGGGCGGGTTTGGTCATCGACTGCGTTATGCAACACTGGCGGCGTGACGGAGGCGACATGATTCATCCGGTGATCGTGATCGGTGCCGGCCCGGCCGGGCTGGCGGCGGCGGCCTGTTTGCGCGGCAAGGGTGTCGATCCGCTGGTGCTGGAACAGGCACCGCATGTGGGCGCCGCTTGGCGCGGCCATTACCAGCGGCTGCATCTGCATACCGACAGGAGGCATTCCGCCCTGCCCGGCCTGCCGATACCGGCCAGCGCTGGCACGTACCCGTCGCGCCAGCAGGTCATCGACTATCTCGAGGATTACGCAGCGCATTTCCGGCTGCGGATATCCTTTGGCACGCGGCTCAGGCGCCTGACCCCGGGCGCGGCCTGGCAGGTCGAGACCGACGACCAGACCCTGCAGGCGGAAAACGTGGTGATGTGCACCGGTTTCGCGCAGCGGCCACACCGGCCACGCTGGCCCGGGGACGACCGGTTTGCCGGTTCTCTGCTGCATTCCGCCGACTATGACTGTCCCGCCCCCTTTGCCGGCAAGCGGCTGCTGGTGGTCGGGTTCGGCAATTCCGGCGGCGAGATTGCGCTGGATCTGGCCGAAGCCGGGATTTCGGTGGACCTGTCGGTGCGCGGACCGGTGAATGTGGTGCCGCGCGATATCCTGGGCATTCCGATCCTGACCCTGACCATCGCCATGCGATGGCTGCCCTACCGGCTGGCCGATCTGCTGAACCGCCCGATCCTGCGGCTGGCCACCGGCGACATCGCCGCTCTGGGGCTGACCCCGGCCGGAAAGGGACCGATGGCACAAGTGATCGAGGACGGGCGCGTGCCGCTGCTGGACATCGGTACGCTGGCGGCGCTGCGCGACGGCCGCATCGGTCTGCGTCCGGGCATTCACAGCTTTGACGCGACCGGCGTCACCTTTGCCGATGGCGGCCGCGCGGCCTATGATGCAGTGATCCTGGCCACCGGCTATCGCAGCGATCTGCGCGATCTGCTGCCCGGCATGGACGACTTGCTGGAGGCCGCCGGGCGACCGCAGGTTTCCGGTGCCCAGACCCGGCCCGGCCTGTATTTCGTCAACTACCGTGGCGTCGCCACCGGCCAGTTGCGGCAATGCGGGATCGAGGCCCGCGCAATCGCCCGCGCCATCGCCGGCTGAACCCGGCGTCTCAGTGACTGTCGCCCGCGGCCCCCGACCGGCGCCGCAGCAACGGCGCGATCACCCGGGTCGCCAGCGGGATCAGCAGCAAGCCCAGCCCCAGCCCGAACACACCGTCCATCGCCGCCTTGGCGGTCCATTCCACCGCCCCGGTCCAGGCCGCCGGCACCGCGTGCCCCACCGCATAGGCCCAGTCGTGGATGTGGTGACCCAGCCAGCCAAAGCCCAGAACTTCGAGCCCGTGGATGATGATCGAGCCACCGACCCACAGCATCGCCGCGGTTCCAACCACCGACAGCAGCTTCAGCAGACCCGGCATCGCCCGCACAAGCCAGCGCCCGACAGCGCGCCCCGGCGCGGTGCGCCCGTTCTGCGCTAGGAACAGGCCGACATCGTCCATCTTGACGATCAGGCCGACAGATCCGTAGACCGCCAATGTCACGCCAATGCCGACCACGGCCAGGGTCGCCGCCTGCATCCAGACATTGGGGGCCTCGATGGCGGCCAGCGCGATGGTCATGATCTCGGCGGACAGGATGAAATCGGTTTTGATCGCCCCCTTGACCTTCTGTTCCTCCAAATGGCCCGGATCCTGTACCGACATGTCCGCCTCGATATGCGCGTCGCCATGGGGAAACAGCACGTGAAAGATTTTCTCCGCGCCTTCGAAACACAGATAGGCCCCGCCCAGCATCAGCAGCGGCGTGATCAGCCACGGCGCGAAATTGGCCAGCAGCATCGCCACCGGCAGCAACAGCACGATCTTGTTGAACAGCGAGCCGCGGGCGATCCGCCAGATGATCGGCAATTCCCGCGCCGGGGCGAATCCCTGCACGTATTTCGGCGTCACCGCCGCGTCATCGATGATCACACCGGCGGTTTTTGCCCCGGCCTTGCCGGCCGCCGCCGCGATGTCATCCACCGAAGCCGCCGCCACCTTGGCGATCGCCGCCACATCATCCAGCAATGCCAGAAGACCGCTCATGCCTTGCCCCCACACCCAGTCCGTGATTAAGTCCGGCTCACCCTAACGCATCCATTCCACAGAACAAGCGTTAGCGCAATCGGACACAGTTTGCGCTAACACGTTGTGAATGCGACGCTTTTTCACTTTTTCTGGGGCCAGCGCGGGTCTATACGCCCCTCAACGCGCAACTTGTGGAGCGACACCCATGACCATCAACGTCGGAATTAACGGATTTGGCCGCATCGGCCGCTGTACCCTGTCCCATATCGCCGCCAGCGGAAGAAACGACATCAAGGTGGTCAAGGCCAACGCCACCGGGCCGCTGGAAACCGCCGCGCATCTGCTGCGCTATGACAGCGTACATGGCCGGTTCGGCAACGACATCCGCGTCGGTGACCGCAGCCTGGATCTGGGCCGCGGCGAAATCGAGATGTTTTCCACCTATGACCCGAACGAACTGGACTGGTCCGGCTGCGACGTGGTGCTGGAATGCACCGGCAAGTTCAACGATGGCGAAAAGGCCGCCGTGCATCTCGAGCGCGGCGCCAAGTCGGTGCTGATCTCGGCCCCCGCCAAGAACGTTGAAAAGACCGTCGTGTTCGGCGTCAATGACGAGATTCTGGCCAAGGGCGACACCATGGTCAGCAACGGGTCCTGCACCACCAACTGTCTGGCACCGCTGGCCAAGGTGCTGGACGAGACCGTGGGCATCGAACATGGCATCATGACCACGATCCATTCCTATACCGGCGACCAGCCGACGCTGGACCGGCGGCACAAGGATCTGTATCGCGCCCGCGCCGCCGCGATGGCGATGATCCCGACCTCGACCGGCGCGGCCAAGGCTCTGGGCGAGGTTCTGCCCGGTCTCAAGGGCAAGCTGGACGGATCGGCGATCCGCGTGCCCACGCCGAACGTGTCCGCGGTCGACCTCACCTTCCGCGCCGGGCGCGATGTCACCGCCGAAGAAGTCAACGCCGCCGTCGCCGAAGCCGTCAAAGGGCCGATGGGCCGGGTTCTGGCCTATGATCCTGAGCAGAAAGTATCGATCGACTTCAACCACACCGAAGAAAGCAGCATCTTTGCCCCGGACCAGACCCGGGTGGTCGATGGCCGCATGGTGCGGGTGCTGGCCTGGTATGACAACGAATGGGGCTTTTCGGTCCGCATGGCCGACGTGGCCGTGGCGATGGCCCGGCTGAACGGCTGATCCCCGCGGATCGGTTACACCGGTAACCGCATCCCCCAAAGGCAAACGCTCGGTCAGGCAATTCTGACCGGGCTTTTTTCAGCCCCGAGGACCGCATGACCAACCGTCTAGCCCTTGTTCTGGCCGCTCTGATCCTGGCCGCGATCACCGCCGACTTTCTGATCAACGGGGCCGAGAACCTGGTGTTTGCCAGCAAGAAACTGTTCGAGCTGATCGAATGGCTGGCCTTTTGGCGCTAGGGGACCGGATCAGGCGCTGTGCTGCGCCGGAACCGGGTTCTTGTCGGATTCAACGGAATCAGCGGGGATCTTTCCCAGCCGCACCAGCAATTCCTGACGCACCAGCGGCGTGACGAATTTCGACACATCGCCGTTCAGACGCGCGATTTCCTTGACCAGCTTGCTGGCAATGGCCTGGCGCTTGGCGTCCGCCATCAGAAACACGGTCTCGACCGAAGCATCCATCGCCCGGTTCATCCCGACCATCTGGTATTCGTATTCGAAATCGGTAACGGCACGCAACCCGCGCACGATGATCTGCGCCCCGACGTCGTTGGCGCAATCGATCAATAGATTCTCAAACGGATGCACGACGACTTCCGCGCCGATCTGATCGCTCAGCCGGGAACATTCGGTCTTGATCATCGCCACTCTTTCCTCAAGCGAGAAAAGCGGCCCCTTGTCGCGATTGATCGCCACTCCGATCACCAGCCTGTCGACCAGTGCCGAGGCCCGTTCGATGATATCCAGATGACCCAGCGTGATCGGATCAAAGGTTCCGGGATACAAAGCTATGCGCATTGCGGTCTCCTGCCTGACGGACGGGACAGGACGAAGAAAGGTCTTGTTTGGTTCATCGCCGTCCCTGTTGCATCTTCACCGACCCGATCCCGACAGGCCGGGATCCGGTCGTAACGAACCGCTGCGAGTCAACGGCTGCACCGGCAGGTCCACAGGACCCGCAAGGTAACAACCTGACATTCTGCGCTGTTTCCGGCAAGTGTACGACACGTCGCACATGCCAACACGCGCGCACATGCAAATACCAGCATGGTCGCTGCGCGCCACGATCCAGACCTACTAACGGCCCCACAGCCGGATGCGTCTCGCCCGCGCCGCCGCCGACCGAACGCAGCAGATACCGACCCGAGCGATCCCGCGGTGAAGTCCGGGTCAGTGCCCCATAATCATGCCCTGCAGCGCCTCTTTTTCCATCGCCAGTTCCGACAGTTGCGCCTTGACCACGTCGCCCAGCGTGACCAGACCGACCATCGCGCCATCTTCGACCACGGGCATGTGGCGAAAACGGCCTTCGGTCATCATGGTCAGCAGGTCCTGGGCGCTGTTCTCGCTGGTGCAGGTCACCAGTTCGGTTGTCATATAGGCGCTGACCGGCTTTTCCAGACAGGCGCCACCGGATGCCGCCAGTTCGCGCACGATATCCCGTTCGGACAGGATGCCGACAGCGGACTTTCCACCATCGCCGGACACGACCACCGAACCGATCTTGTTCTCCGCCAGGATCGCGGCGGCGGCGGCGACCTTTGTCGATGGCGAGACCGTCAACACCCCCGACTTGGCTTTTGATTTGAGAATCTGGTGGACAAGCATTCGGGAGACCTCCGCAATATTCTTTCAATATCAAAAGGCTTGACACAATAAATCGGCAAGTCAAGTGAGGCTTTCCAACCGCGCCACTTCATCGCGCACGCCCTGCACCAAGGCGGCGGCAAAGCGGTTCTGACGGGCGCTGCGCCGATCCCCCTTGTGGCGCACCAAATAAAAGCTGCGGGTCAGGCTGATCCGGTCGGTCAGGACCTTGCGCAACTGGCTGTGGCTGGGCAGCGAAAAGTCATGCGCCATGCCCAATCCGGCGTCCTGTGCCAAAAAATTCAGCTGAACCGCAACCGAATTCGAGGCCAGCGGCACCCGTTCGACCCCCAGTTGACCGAGATAGTCCAGTTCGGCATCAAAGATCATGTCCGGAATATAGCCGATCATCCGCCGCCCGCGCAGATCCTCAAGACTGTTCACCGCGGGATGATCGCGCAGATAGCCCTGCCCCGCGACCAGATGCAGCTTGTAATCGGTGATCTTCTGCACCAGCAGCTGGCCGGCGGACGGCGCACTGACCGCGATGGCCATGTCGGCCTCGCGCCGCGACAGGTTAACGATACGGGGCAGAGCGACGATCTGGATGTCCAGTTCCGGGTTTTCGCCGGCGATGCGCGCGCAGACCTGCGGCAACAGGTAGTTCGCGCAGCCGTCCGGCGCCCCGATGCGAATCTGTCCGACCAGCCCGCCAGACGATCCGGCCACCGAGTCCACGGCGGCGCGCATCGCCTGTTCGGCCTGTTCGGCATGCACCAGCAGCCGTTCGCCTGCGGCACTCAGGGCATAGCCCTGCGGCGATTTTACGAACAGCGGCGCCCCCATATCCGTTTCCAGCCGGGCCACCCGGCGCCCCACCGTCGCCGGGTCGATCTTGAGAACGCGCCCGGCGCCCGACAGGCTTTCGGCGCGCGCCACCGCCAGAAAGATGCGCAGATCGTCCCAATGTGCCTGCATTCTGCCTGTCCCCGTTCTGTGCAGCCGTTGATCGTCTTGCAAAAATGCAAGACCTTTTTGAAAACTTGCCTCTGTTAAATGGATTTTTGCAAGCCTATTCTGCCGCAAGTCCCGCGAATAAAACCCCAGGAGGAATACGATGAAGGAACTGACACACTATATCAACGGCACCCATGTCAAAGGCCAGTCCGGCCGGTTTGCCGATGTCATGAACCCCGCCACCGGCGAAGTTCAGGCGAAGGTTCCCTTGGCCAATGCCGAGGAAATGGCTTTTGCCGTCGATGTCGCCAAGGATGCCCAGCCCGGCTGGGGCGCCACCAACCCGCAGCGCCGCGCCCGGGTGCTGATGAAATTCGTCGATCTCTTGAACCGCGACATGGACAAGCTGGCCGAAGCGCTTAGCCGCGAGCATGGCAAGACCTTGCCCGACGCCGCCGGGGATGTGCAGCGCGGCCTGGAAGTTGTGGAATACTGCATCGGCGCGCCGCAGATGCTGAAGGGCGAGTTTACCGACGCCGCCGGTCCGGGCATCGACATGTATTCGATGCGCCAGCCGCTGGGCGTCACCGCCGGCATCACACCGTTCAACTTTCCGGCCATGATCCCGATGTGGATGTTCGCCCCGGCCATCGCCTGCGGCAACGCCTTTATCCTGAAACCCAGTGAACGCGACCCCTCGGTGCCGCTGATGCTGGCCGAGTTGCTGGAAGAGGCCGGTCTGCCCAAGGGTATCCTGCAGGTGGTAAACGGCGACAAGGAAGCCGTGGATGCGATCCTGTATCACCCCGACATCCAGTCGATCGGCTTTGTCGGCTCGACGCCAATCGCCGAATACATCTACGGTACCGGCTGTTCGCAGGGCAAGCGCGTCCAGTGTTTCGGCGGCGCCAAGAACCACATGATCATCATGCCGGACGCGGATTTGGATCAGGCCGCCGATGCGCTGCTGGGCGCCGGGTACGGTGCCGCGGGCGAACGCTGCATGGCGATCTCGGTCGCGGTTCCGGTGGGCGACGAGACCGCCGACCGGCTGATGGAAAAGCTGGTGCCGCGGGTCGAGGCGCTGAAGGTCGGCCCCTATACCGGCGGCGACGAGGTCGATTACGGCCCGGTGGTGACGGCGGCCGCCAAGGCCAATATCGAACGGCTGGTGCAGACCGGCATCGATCAGGGCGCGAAACTGCTGGTCGATGGCCGCGGCTTCAAGCTGCAGGGATATGAGGACGGATATTTCGTCGGACCGCACCTTTTTGACCATGCGACACCGGACATGGACATCTACAAGACCGAGATCTTCGGCCCGGTTCTGACGACCGTGCGCGCCCAGAGCTATGAAGAGGCGCTGAAACTGGCCATGGATCACGAATATGGCAACGGCACCGCGATCTTTACCCGCGACGGCGACTCGGCACGCGATTTCGCCAGCCGCGTCAATGTCGGGATGATCGGTATCAACGTGCCGATCCCGGTGCCGCTGGCCTATCACACCTTTGGCGGCTGGAAGAAATCCGTTTTCGGCGACCTGAACCAGCACGGTCCGGATGCGTTCAAGTTCTACACCCGCACCAAGACCGTGACCTCGCGCTGGCCCTCGGGCCTCAAGGATGGCGGCGAGTTCCACTTCAAGCCGATGGACTGATCCGCCGGATCGGGTCCCCCGGGGCTGCGGCCCCGGGGGAAGCCGAAATGCCACACCAGCACGACCACAACCAATAGTTGTTTAATTTCACTACATTGCCTATCCAAGATGTGCTTGTATCTGCGCAATACTCTTGGACTGGGCCAAATGGGACTTTCCTATCACCTTTTTCAGACCCGCCGTCTGATCTATGTCCGCCTGACCGGTCCGGTCGGTCTGGCAGATATCTTCCGCCTTTATTCGGTGCTCGAACGCGACAAGGCGTTCCGGCCCGGCAGCGCCGAGCTGATCGATTTCGCAGGCCTGTCCGACCTCGACCTCAGTTATAACGACATGCGCACCCTGCGGCTGCGCGAGCGCGACTATTACACCCGCACACCGAACCCGGTCCTGTGCGTGATCCACGCCCCCAGCGACACAAATTTCGGCATGGCGCGGATGTATCAGCAGCTGGTGGCCACGACCGGTGATCATGTCGTGGAAATCGCCCGTGACGAGGCCGAGGCCCTGGCCATGCTGAACCAGCCCGAGGCCAGCTTTTCCAGCCTGTTGGCCGATCCCGAATGCGCGCCGGAACAGCCTGCGCCCAATCTGGGTCTCACATCGACGTGAGGCGTTCCTTTTCGGCGCTTTGCCTCTGGCCGGCGCCTTGGGACGTGCCTATCTAGGGCCAAAGAGCAGCGTAGATCGAGGAAGAGCCGTGAGCAAAGTTCGCATGACCCGCCGCAGTGCCCTGTTGGGTGTAGCCTCTACCCTGGCCGTCCCGACCCTGGCGCGCGCGCAGAATTCGGGTGATGCCTTTCCGACCCAGGAGGCGCCGATCCGCGACCAGCAGCCGGTCCGGCGCAACGTCTCGTCCTTTGCCCGGCAGAAATGGCAGGACCATTTCGGCACGCTGGGCAAGGGCTGCCTGTTGGCCGACATCACCAGCCGCGCCGTGCATTACTGGGGGCCGGACGGCGAGACCTATCTGTTGTTCCCCTCGTCGGTGCCGATGTCCGAAGAACTGACCAAACGCGGGTACACCGAAGTCGTGCGCAAGGCGGAAAACCCGCGCTGGACGCCCACCGCCAACATGCGCGAGCGCGATCCCTCCCTGCCCGAATTCATGCCGGGCGGTCCCGGCAACCCGCTGGGCACCCGGGCGATGTACCTGTCCTGGCCGGCCTATCTGGTGCATGGCACCCACGACACCCGAAAGATCGGCCGCCAAAGCTCGTCCGGTTGCATCGGCCTGTACAACCAGCATGTCGAGCAACTCTATCCGCTGGTTCAAATCGGCACCCAGGTCCGCCTGCTGTAGCCGACAGGGCCGGCGATGGAACGCCCACGCCCGCCCCGACCGGTTGGGCCGGGGAAGGCGCTGTTCGGGCCGTTTTACCAGGCCAGGGTCTGCATGCCGTCCCGGAACAGCCAGCTTTCGACCAGGGGGAAATTGCCCATCTCGACCCCGTCGATATAGTCGGCCTTGGTCAGACCGGCCGCCTTGGAACAGGCCCCGCACATGATCACCGTGCCGCCATCGGCCATAAAGGCGCGCAGCATGTCCTGAATCGTGGTGCCGCTTTCGGCCATCAGTCCCGGCACGTTGCTTGGCCGCTTGCTCTCGGCCAGATAGACCGCGCGCACGTTCAGCCAGATCGCGGTGTCATGGCCGTTTTTCAGCGATTTATGGTGCGCGAACATGATGGCCTTGGCAGCCGACCAAGTGTCGTCCGTGGTCAGGTTGACGAACAATCCGCGCGGTTCCGTCCCGGCATTGGCCGAGGTTCCGGCAGCTGCGACCGGCAGGGCCGACAACACCGTCAGCGCCAGGGCGATCAGGGCATGTCTCATGAGAATCTCCTTGAATTTCAGATGACTTCTCATATTCCATTTTTAATATATTCAAGTTGATGCAAATCAAACCTTCCCGCGCTGGAGGGTTATTCTCGCACGTGTGTCACCTGAACTTGCGGATCCGGTCAGCGTTTGCGGATCCAGAAGGAATGCGCCCGACCGTTCTGCAGGAACGGCAGGGCGGCAACGGCGTCGGGCCGGTCCTGTTGCAGGTGATAGCCCGGCCACAGAATGTCATATCCCCCGCCCTGCAACAGCGCGTGCAACATGTATTGCTCGGCCCAGGACGGACAGTCGTAAAAGAACCGCTTGGGGTATTCATAGGGCAGGAACACGTCATGCACATGGATCAGCACGCCCGGCGCCAGGGCCGGTATGATCCGGCAGAACAAATGCGCCACATCGTTGCTCATGCGGACCTGGTGGCTGCTGTCGATGAACAGGATGTCGCCGGCGGCCAGGTCGGCGAACAACTCAGGGTCGACGGCCTCCAGCGGCGCCTGCTCGAAGCGGTCCACCACCGCGGCGATGTCGGCGCGCGGCGCCGGATCGATCGCCGTCAGCACCGTGGACAGCCCCCCGTCCAGAACCGCCTGCCGCGTTACCCGGGTCGAGTTGCCGCAGCCCACCTCGATCACCCGGGCGGGCGCGGCACGGCGCACCATCAGATACAGCGCCTCGGCATCGGGACTGTCGAAATATCCGTTGCCCGGCGCATAGCCGGTCTGGGTCTGGCCCGCCTGCATCAGCCGCGCCAGTTCATCGCGATGCTGCGCGAAATCCGCCACCAGCGGCGCAATGTCGAAATCCCGCATCCCCGGCGAAAAAGCATAGGCGGGCCGTTGCAGACCACCGCGCGCATCAAAGGCACGCAAGCGCTGCTGCTCGGCCGCGTGTTCCGTTCCGTCGCTGATCCGGACATCAAGGCCGGCAATCAATTCATTGATCTGCCTGATTTTTGCACCGTTACCCATATCGCATCTCGCCCCGTTTCCGGCGGGCCTCGCTGCCCGCCCCGCCGAATTGCCCTGTTCCGGGCAGCGCCGCAAGCCCCCGATCCGGCAGCCGTTGGTGTGGTTTTTTCTTGGCAATCGCACGGCAAGCGTCTTGACTGTCCCGGAAACCGAAAGGAGCGGGCACATGCAGCAGGAGTTTACCCTTGGCATCGAAGAGGAATACCTGCTGGTAGACCGCGACAGCCTTAATCTGGCCGAGGCCCCCGAAGCATTGATGACGGCCTGCCAATCCGATCTGCAAGGCCAGATCAGCCCGGAATTCCTGCAATGCCAGATCGAGGTCGGCACCCGCGTCTGCGCCTCGATCGACGAGGCCCGCGAGGATCTGAAACGCCTGCGCAGCTGCGTCGCGCGCCATGCGGCGGATCACAACCTGGCCCCGATCGCTGTGTCCTGCCACCCGTTCGCCGACTGGAAAAGCCAGCAGCACACGGAAAAGGACCGCTATAACGCGCTGCAGCGCGCCCTGGGCGGGGTGGCCCGGCGCATGCTGATCTGCGGCATGCATGTGCATGTGGGGCTCGAAGAAGAGGCGCTGCGCATCGATCTCATGCCGCAGCTCAGCTATTTCCTGCCGCATCTTCTGGCCCTGTCCACCTCGTCGCCCTTCTGGCAGGGCGACGATACCGGGCTGGCCAGCTATCGGCTGACGGTGTTCGACAACCTGCCCCGCACCGGTCTGCCGCCGCATTTCGACAGTTGGACCGATTTCCAGCGCACCACCGGCACCCTGATCGAGCTGGGCGTGATCGAGGACACCACCAAGATCTGGTGGGACCTGCGCCCGTCGCATAATTTCCCGACGCTGGAAACCCGGATCATGGATGTGCAGCCCCGGCTGGAACACACGCTGGCGCTGGCGGCGGTGATCCAGGCGATCACCCGGATGCTGTGCCGACTGCGCGCGCGCAACCAGCGCTGGCGCATTTACGACCGGTTTCTGATCGCCGAGAACCGCTGGCGCGCCCAGCGCTATGGCACGACCGAAGGCCTGATCGATTTCGGCGACCGGTCGATCAAGCCGATGTCCCTGTTGGTGGATGAACTGATCGGCATGCTGGCCGAGGATGCCGAAGCCCTGGGCACCACCCACGAACTGGCCATGCTGCGCACGATCGTCAAAGACGGCACCAGCGCCGCCCGCCAGCGCCGCGCCCGGGCTCGGGCGGAAACCGAAAACCAGCCGACAGGACCGGCCGTCGTGAAACATCTGATCGAGGAATTCCACCAGGATTTGTAGCCTGCCCCTAGAAAAACAGGCGCGATTCTGGACGAATCGCCCGCCCCGGTCCGGGCATCACATCCCTGATCCGACAAACAATGCCCGTTTTTCTGGCAGACTGTCCGGTTTTGCCGGAGGGGAACACACTATAATCGCGATCATGCCACCAATCTTAGCAACCTGAAATTGTATTAAATCATGTCCACTTTACATAAATCGTACAGTTTGCGTTAATGGGCGGCAGAAGTCGGAACCGGAGACACCCGGTTTCGCAATCGTCTGCAGCCAACAGCGGCGACGGTTTGACTAGTACACAAACGTTTCGGGTATGGGGGACGAACTCATGATATCCAAAATTGGCGGCCTTGTGGCTGCCGCAACCGTGGCCACATTTGGGATGTTCGGATCGGCAAAAGCCGCCGTGATGAATTTTTCCGAGACCTCTTCCGGCATCAACCTGTCGGCGCAGGTGACACTGACATTCAATTCGATCGTTTCGGGCGAATATCTGTATGACGTCACCGTGGCCAACACCACGTTGCCGC
This sequence comes from Sedimentitalea sediminis, assembly GCF_042687825.1. NCBI lineage: Bacteria > Pseudomonadati > Pseudomonadota > Alphaproteobacteria > Rhodobacterales > Paracoccaceae > Sedimentitalea > Sedimentitalea sediminis. Next base: position 57,406 of record NZ_JBHUQE010000019.1, read on the forward strand.
AAGCCGGTGACAACAGCCTGGTGGCCTTTGCCTTTAACGTCGATCCTGACAATGTCCAGATCGGCTCGATCAACACCAGCAGCATCTTTTCCTTCGCAGGCGGCAGCGGCAATGTCGGCCAGGGACTCGGCAGCTTCGAGTTCTGCTATGAGGTGGACAACAACAACAACTGCACCGGCAACAACCCGTCAAACGCGTTGGGAGAAGGTGAATCGGATAGCTTCCAGCTTTCCTTTATCAGCCCGTCGCAATTGGTGTTCCTGAACGGTCTCGTGCGGTTCCAGGAAGTCGGCGCAAATGGTGGCAGCGAAAAGATCGGCAGCGGTGACTGCGACCCGATCACTCAGATTTGCGGACCGCCGGTCAGCCAGATTCCTGTGCCCGCCAGCCTGCCTTTGATGATCTCGGCACTGGGTGTCGGCGTTCTGATCAACCGCAGACGGCGTAAACTGGCATAAATCTGCCGACCCGTGAGGTTTTACAGAGGCGCCCTTGCTGGGCGCCTTTTTTTCGCCCTATTCGCTTGCTAGGGAAATGGCCCGGTGGGGCACGGAACAGGCAAGCGAGACAGAAAATTGGCAAAAGACTGGAACTTTGGCGACCCCGCCTTTGCGGGTTGGGGCGGAATTGCGCGTGCGGGCGCGGACTCTCACAAGATTTCGGACGTTTTCGGTTCGGAACAGGACGCGTTCTTTTTGAACCTGCCCGCCGGCACTGACCGGGCACCGGTAGCACTGGCTGCGGCCGACAAGAAAGCCGCGGCGGACCTGGCCGATCGGGCCGTTCCGACCGATGCGAATTGGCTGAAAGATCTGTTCGCGGGTATCGGCAACCAAAGCGATGAACAGGAAGCCGACTTGTCCGACGCTGGCATCGACGATTTCGATTATGCGTTCGCAAAACCCGCGACCAAGGGCGGCAATGGCCGCGGCAAGGACAAAAACAACGACGGGACAGACAGCGGCGGGACAGACAGCGGCGGGACCGATTCCGGCGGCGGCGACACAGGCGGTGGCGATACGGGTGGCAGCGATCCAAACGTCTATGTCAGCGGTCTGGACACACCGAACGGGTTCAACATCGAGATCGAATTCACCGGCAGTTGGACCGACACGTATAAGCAGATCGTCAAGGACGCCGCCGAACATTTCAGCGACATCATCACCGGCGACATCGCCAGCTACAACGGTGTCGACGATTTCAAACTGCTGGCCATTATGAACGATGTTGACGGCGCCGGTGGCATTCTGGGCGTTGGCGGCACCATGACCGAACGACCGGGCAGCTATCTGCCAAGCAACGGTTTCCTGCGCATAGACCAGGCGGACGCGGCCGGGCAATTGCAGCAGGGCACGCTGCAGGACGTCGTACTCCACGAGGTCATGCATTCCCTGGGCTTTGGCACCATCTGGAGCGAACTGGGGCTGGTCCAGTCCATCGGCGGATCCATGCGATTTACCGGGGCGAATGCGATTCAGGCCTATAATGACGATTTTGCCGACATCGCGGCGAACGACCCCTACGCCTCTCAGGGCGTAAAGATCTCGGGCGACGGATCGCACTGGGATCACGCGACCTTTACCCACGAGGTCATGACACCGTCGATCTACGGCTCTGGCAATTACATCTCGGACATGTCGATCGCTGCCCTGCAGGACATGGGCTATGAAACCGTCTACGGCGACAGCGTGCTGGTTGGCTGAATCACCGATTGTCCGCATGAATACAGGGGCGCCCTTGTTCGGCGCCCCTTTTTCATGCGGCCGGCGACACGGCGCTCTTTTGTCACCAATCCCCGGATGCGCCGAAAACAGCGAACACATTGTGGCCCGTTGCAAAACTCCTGTAAGGATTGCGAAATACCCAGACCTTCAATTGTTGCGCCCAAGGAGCCTTTCATGGATTTTGCACTGACCGAGGAACAATCTGCCATCTTCGACATGGCCCACGCGTTTGGGCAGGATCAGATCGCACCGCATGCGCGCCAGTGGGAACGCGACGGCACGATTCCCAAGGACCTGTGGCCGCAGATCGGCGAGCTGGGCTTTGGCGGTCTGTACTGCTCCGAAGAGAGCGGCGGCGCCGGTCTCGGCCGCCTGGACGCGACGCTGGTGTTCGAGGCGCTGTCGATGGCCTGTCCCTCGGTCGCCGCGCTGCTGTCGATCCACAACATGTGCGCCAAGATGCTGGACAGCTTTGGCAGCGACGAATTCAAGGCCCGTGTGATGCCCGGGGTGACCAGCCTGAACACCCTGCTCAGCTATTGCCTGACCGAACCGGGCGCCGGCAGCGACGCCGGGGCGCTGCGCACCCGCGCGGAAAAGACCGATGACGGCTATGTGCTGAACGGCAGCAAGGCATTCATTTCCGGCGGCAGCTATTCGGACGCCTATGTCTGCATGGTGCGCACCGGCGAGGATGGGCCAAAGGGCATCTCCACGGTCTATGTCGAGGACGGCTCGTCCGGGCTGTCCTTTGGCGCGCTCGAGGAAAAGATGGGATGGAAGAGCCAGCCCACCGCGCAGGTTCAGTTCGACGATTGCAAGGTCGCCGCCAACAACCTGGTCGGCGAAGAAGGCAGCGGGTTCAAATACGCGATGAAGGGGCTGGATGGCGGTCGTCTGAACATCTCGGCCTGCTCGCTGGGCGCGGCCCAGTCGGCACTGGACCTGACCCTGCAATACATGAGCGAGCGCAAGGCGTTCGGCAAATCCATCGACCAGTTCCAGGGCTTGCAGTTCCGTCTGGCCGACATGGAAATCGAATTGCAGGCCGCGCGCACCTTCCTGCGGCAGGCGGCCTGGAAACTGGACCAGGGCGCACCGGATGCGACCAAGTTCTGCGCCATGGCCAAGGCCTTTGTCACCGAGACCGGCAGCAAGGTGGTCGATCAGTGTCTGCAACTGCATGGCGGCTATGGCTATCTGTCCGATTACGGCATCGAGAAACTGGTCCGTGACCTGCGGGTGCACCAGATCCTCGAAGGCACCAACGAGATCATGCGGGTGATCGTCGCCCGTCACCTGATGGCAGAACGCTAGGTTCAAGTGTCCGATATCAATATCCGCATTCAGGGGCGGGCCGGACGCATCACCCTGACCCGGCCCAAGGCGCTGAACGCCCTGACCTATGACATGATCAGCGCCGTCGAGGCGGCGCTGGATACCTGGCGCGACGATGATCGCGTGGCGCTGGTGCTGATTGACGGCGCTGGCGAACGCGCCTTTTGCGCCGGCGGCGACATCGCGCAGCTCTACAAGACCGGCACGGCCGGCAGCTATGGCTATGGCCGCCAGTTCTGGCGCGACGAATACCGCATGAACGACAAGATCGCCCGCTATCCCAAGCCGGTGATCAGTTTCCTGCATGGCTTCGTCATGGGCGGCGGCGTCGGCATCGGCTGTCACGGCAGCCACCGTGTGGTCTGCGAGAACAGCCAGATCGCCATGCCGGAATGCGGCATCGGTCTGGTGCCCGATGTCGGCGGTGCCTATCTGCTGGCCCGGGCCCCGGGGCGGCTGGGTGAATATCTCGGCCTCACCGGTGCCCGCATGGGGCCGGATGGGGCGATCCTGTCGCAATTCGCCACCCATTACGTGCCCCAGGCCCAGTGGCCGGACCTGGTGTCCGAGTTGATCGACAGCGGCAGCCCCGATGCCCTGCAGGCGGCGGCCATGCCCCCGCCCCCGGGGCGGATCATCGCGGTGCGCCAGCAGATCGACCATCATTTCGCCGCCCCCGATCTGGCCGGAATACTGGCCAGCCTGCGCGGAGATGACGGTGAATTCGCGACCGACGCGCTGAAACTGGTGATGCGCAACTCGCCCTTGTCCATGGGCGCCACCCTGTCGATCATCGACCGGCTGCGGCAACAGGGGCCGACCCTGCGCGGCGCGCTGGAACTGGAATTCCGCTATGTCTTTCGCACGATGGAACATGGCGATTTCCTCGAAGGCATCCGCGCAGCGATCATCGACAAGGACCGGAACCCGACCTGGCGGCAGCAGCATGACGCGCTGACCCAGGCGGATATCGATTTCATGCTGGCGCCGCTGGGCGACCAGGCGTTGCGGTTCGAAGAGGAGTAGAAAATGAAAATCGGATTCATAGGTCT
>NZ_JBHUQE010000002.1:0-305409 GCF_042687825.1 Sedimentitalea sediminis
CGGTCAGACCGGACGCTTACGTTTGAACCTCCAAAATGCTGCGCGTTGCATGTCTGGCGGCAATGACGAGCCGCGCCGCCGCATCTCGTGATACAGTGCCTTGGCAACGTCGGGTCACGACCGCACCATCCTGCCAAACGGCGGCGTGTACCGATGTCCTGAACATTTTGAACGGCGTTGCGGCGATGGTACCGGTCCTGCCATCACCGCCACCGGAAAATGCGATAGAAGCGCATATGCGGTACTTCACACCGCCGCGCCGCCCCTGTTCCGTGTCAGATGACCTACTTCCATCGAAGGTATCGCCGGGACCTGACCGAGCAGCGCCGCCGGGTCGGCTTGCCTATCTGGGTAGGTATTTGGCTGCCCAGACTGCCGCCTGGGTGCGGTTCTTGACCCCAATTTTACGATAACACGAGCGCAGATGTACCTTGACGGTATTTTCGACGATATTGAGCTTTTTCGCGATGTCCTTGTTCGAAGCGCCATCCCGCAGCTTTTGAATCACCGCCATTTCGCGGGCGCTCAGTTTGGTTTCGCGGGCAATTTCCTCCAGCGTGGCCATCCGAGGCGCAGTCGCGTCAGCGGGGTTTTCGGCCGCTGGCAGTTCGCAGACGTTTTCCAGACCGCTGGCCGTACCGTTTTCCATGCGCAGCAAATGCAGGCCGCCGGTGGACTGGGCAGCAAAGCCGGACTCGGCACTGCTGCGTTCTCTCAGCAGGCGGCTTTCCTCGGGCAGGCTGATGCGAAAGCCTTCGCGCACTGCGGAAAGCAGCCCGATCAACGATACTGCCGACAGATCGTCGGTAATGACCGCCTCGACCGAGGAACTGATCTCGTGCGAAATCTCTCCGACAACGGGGGCCGAGCCCAGAATGACCATGTTGGATTTTCCGAACCGCCGGCGGAAGGCCTCGATTTCTTCGAACGTGGGCAGATTTCCGGTCACGACATGCAGAATGGTGGTCGGAACCTCTGAATGTTCGGGAACGTCTGCAAGTGTCGGGTAGGCCCCACATACTGTCAGCCCATTCTGTGAAAGAACCGCTGTCAACGTTTCGGCAAAGAGCCGTCTTTGGGAAACAATAATAAACGACATGCGTAATTATCCCGCAAATCAAAAACCAAAAAATAAAAACCAGGGATTTGCCCGAATTGAGGGTCAAGTTCGAGCGTGCGCATCCCCATGCATCATTATCATCATACTTTTGTTGAAAATTCATCTAAAAAAAGCCAACTTCCTGAAAGAAAAGGGATAATGGTTTCCCGTAGCAACCGATGGGTGATTTGGAACATAGTGGGTATCCTTAAGGGGGAAATCCGAATCGAAAAAATGCGTGAAATGGACTAATCTATTGTTGGCGCTAACAGTGGTGAAGGTTTGTGCATCACGACCGGCACGACATTGAAAATAAAGAAAAAAGACAAAAATGCGGCAGGCTTAGTACTTAAGTATTATATCGCGCCATCTGCACGCAGAGAACGGATCAGAGGTCACGAAATGGCCCGTATCACCCGTTCGGAAGCTAATGGATTAATCCGCTTGCTGCGTTGAGGACAATTCGTTTCAAAGCATGTGGAATTCATGGTTAAGGCTGCCTGAGCCTAGGGCGTAGTACCTTGGGGGCACTTTCACTGAGGAAATTTTACTCATAGTATGTTCGAAGATTTTGAATTTCGATTGGAGGTTTATCTAGTTATTGTCTGAGCCTTTTGGGGGGTAGCATGAGTGTATTGGGTCGATCTGTTTTTTCGGCAGGTCAAATGTATCATTGTGAAGTATTGAAGAACTTTATTGGTCAGAAGTTCGCGATGTCCGCGGTTTGTCTGGACGTCACGGGCGCGCGCGTCGGGCTGACTTCGGCAGCTACGGGCGATTGCCCGGCCACGAATTTCGACGTCGAGCCGGAGACGGGCGCGCTGCGCTCGGTCGAATTGATGGACATGTCCATCGAGGACTCGTCTCTGTTGATCAACTTGTCATCCTTACAGGATGCCTATGAAGCCACGCGCCATTGGCAGGCGTATCGCTGTGAGTTCGAAAGCGGCGCCGTCGATATGTTCGCGGTCATCAGTTCCGAAACGCCTGAGATCAACGCCGAATTTCTGGCGATGATCTGGCCGGGATTGCGGCGCATGTGCATCCAGGAAACCTGTCAGTCGCTGTCAGATCTGTCCGACGATGCGATGCTGTGGATGGTCAGCCAGAAAGTCAACGCGTCGATTCTGGTTCTGGATCAGGACTGCAAGGTTCTCAAGGCCAACGCCGCCGGGCGCGATCTGATGTCCGAAGGCGTTCTGGTGCGCAACACGCCGCATGGCCTGGCCTGCGGCCGAGAAGACGAGTCGCGGCTGTTGCGCAAGGCGATCGCCGAAAGCAGCGCCGACGGTGGCCACGGCACGTCGGAATATGTCCTGATCCTGCGCGGGCCCACCAAGGCGGCACATGTCCCGCTGTCCCTGTCGCGCTATTTCGAACCCAAGAGCGGCCGTCAGCTGTTTCTGGCGATGCTGCCGATGCCGCCCGAACAGAAGCGGATCGAGAAACTGGCCATACGTCTGGGTCTGACACCATCCGAGGCGCGCGTCGCGGCCTTGATGCGGGCCGGACATTCCAACCGCAAGGCGGCCGAGATTGCCGGTCTCAAGATCGAGACTTTTAACACATACGCCAAGCGCGTCCTGTCCAAGATGAACGTGACCTGCAGGGCGGAAATGGCGCAAATGCTGACCTGGCAGTCGGCGGTGGAGCGTTCGCTATGAATATCGCAACGACACAGGACGAAAAGCAGAGGTTGAATCTGAAGATGCCGGACGGCGACGGAAAGAACATATCCGCGACGGTCCACGAGGACGATCTGGAACGCATGCGGGCCTATCTCAGTCAGGGGCTGGGCGGGTTCGCCCGGCAGGGGGACATCGTCGAGCTGCACAAGCGGATCGGCGAGAAATTCGAAAGGCTCCCAGGAGAGTTGCAGGCGCTGAATGACACAGCCGGCGACGATCGCCAGGCCGAATTCGAAGAGTTGCAGGCATCGCTGAACAGTCTCGAGGGCGCGTTGCGCATCGAACTGGCGCCGATGTTGCAGCAGGCGATCACCGAAACCCTGCAGAACGCGGATCCGGCCCGTGGCAGTGCCCGGAAAACCCTGTTCTGGGTCATTCTGGCGCTGGTTGCCGGCACCGGGATTGGCGTGGCGTTCCAGGAAACGATTCTCGGGCTGTTGTCTCAAGCTGGCAGCCTGTTGCTGGCGGTCGGCGGCGCCTGACGTTTCCACCCGTACCGGGCGCGCGGCCTGCCCGCCGCGCCCGTCCTTCGTTATTGTTAGTTTGTTATCAAGGGGCACATTATGCGCAATAGGCGAGTATTCGATGGCCAGCGCGGTTTGATCATAGCCGTGTTCGTGGCCAGCCTTTGCATCAACCTTCTGGTCCTAACGGCACCAATTTACATGCTGCAGCTGTTTTCGCGGGTGCTGTCCTCGGGCAGCATGTCGACATTGGTCGCGTTGACCATCGGCGCCGGCATCGCCCTGGTGTTCTTCATGCTGTTTGACGGGCTGCGTCAAAAGCTGATCTCACGGCTCAGTAACCGGCTCGAGGCGAATATCGGGCCCGCCATTCTGGGCGCCGTGGTCAAGGGCACTGGCGGGATTTCCGACACCCAGCCGGTGCGCGATCTGCATGAGATCCGAAGTTTCGTGATTTCGCCGATCTTCACCGCGCTGCTGGATGCGCCCTGGTCGGTGATGTTCGTCCTGCTGATCTATGCGTTCCACCCGTTGCTGGGCATCGTGGCCACCGTTGGCATCGGCATTCTGTTTCTGCTGGGCGTGATCAGCGAGCTTTCCGGCCGGGATTCGGCCAAACAGGCCTCTGAAACCGTGCGAAAGGCCAATTCAACCGCAGACGAAGTGCTGCGGAACGCAGATATCGTGCGTTCGATGGGCAAGACGCCTACGCTGGTGCGCCGTTGGCAGCAATTGTCCTTTGCCTCGATCGTGTCCGGCACCCGGGCCACCGACCGGGTGGCTGCGATGTCGTCCATGGCCAAGATGATCCGCATGTTCCTGCAGATTGCCGTCATGGCCACGGGTGTGATCCTGGTGCTGCGCGGCGAGATGGGGCCGGGCATGATGATCGCCGCCTCTATTCTGCTGGGCCGCGCGGCGGCGCCGGTGGAACAATCGATCGCCGGTTGGCGGACGTTGTTGCAGGTGCGTCTGTCGCACCAGCGGCTGAACGAGTTGCTGGCCTTGACAGAGGTCGAGCAGGCTCAGATGGAACTGCCGGAACCCGAGGGACACCTGTCGGTCGAGAATGTCACCGTGGTGTCGCCGTCGCGCCAGGATCCGCTGGTTCTGGATGTCAGCTTTCAACTCAAACCCGGCGACACACTGGGTCTGATCGGCCCATCCGGCGCCGGCAAGACAACGCTGGTGCGCGCTCTGGTCGGGCTGCAGCCACTGACCCGCGGATATATCCGCATGGATGACGCCGCGCTGACCGACTGGCCCCCAGAGCAGATCGGCCGCAATATCGGCTATCTGCCGCAGCGGGTCGAATTGTTCAACGGCACCGTCGCTGAAAATATCGCGCTGATGGATCAGGACGCCCAGCCCTCCAAGGTTGTCGAGGCGGCCAAGCGGGCCCAGGTGCATGAACTGATCCTGAGCCTGCCAGGCGGCTATAACGCGCAGGTTGGTCCGCATGGCGATTTCCTGTCCGCCGGACAGCGCCAGCGCATCGGACTGGCGCGGGCGTTCTACGGCAATCCGAAACTGATCGTGCTGGATGAGCCGAACGCCAATCTGGATCCGGCGGGCGAAGAGGCGCTGGCCGCCGGTATTCAATCCATGGCCGAGCAGGGCGCCGCGGTTGTCGTGGTCACGCATCGCATGAGCGTGCTCAAGGCACTGAACCATGCCGGGCTGATGGATCGCGGCCGGTTGGTCCGGTTCGGCAAGTCCAACGCCGTTCTGGGCGCCGAAGCCCAGCCGATGGCGGCAAAAGTCTCTGGCAACGACGAGAAATCCAAGGTCTTTGTGCTGAAACGCAAACCTGCGGACAAAGCCCGGTTGGTCGAGGAGGGCGCATCATGAGCCAGATTATTTCCATGACAAAGAAATCGGACGTGGCCCTGCGCGATCAGATGCCGAATTCGGATCGCCCGCTGGCGCAGCCGCCGACCCGCATAGGTCGTCTCGTTCTGATCCTGGTGTTGCTGATCGCCGGTTTCTGGGGCGGGCTCGGCTCGTGGGCCGCTCTGGCCCCGATCCAGAGCGCGGTGGTTGCGATGGGCAGCTTCAAGGTTTGGGGCGATCTGCCCGAGGTTCAGCATCTGGAGGGTGGTCTGATACGCGAAATTCGCGTCCGCGAAGGCGATCATGTGGATAAGGGACAGATCCTGGTGGTGCTGGCCGACACGGTTTCCAGCGCTCAGGAACGGATTCTGGCCAATCAGATGATCGGGTTGCTGGCGATGGAACTGCGTCTTCAGGCGGAATACGCCAATGACGATGAATTTGTCCTGCCTGCAGACCTGCAGGCGATGGTCACCGGAAATCCGGAATTCGAGGAACTGGTGGCCACACAGCAGGAACTGTTCCACTCGAATGACGAGATGTGGCGTGGTCAGGCGGCGATCCTGCGCGAACGCATGGCCGAGCAAAAGGAACAACTGGCGGGTCTGGCGGCGCGGCGTGCCGCGTTGGGCAGCCGGCTGGCCTTTATCCAGGACGAACTGGCGGATCTCAAGCAGCTCTACGACCGCGGGCTGATCACCAAGAGCCGCTATACCGCCCGCCGCGAGGCCGAGGTTTCGATCATGGGCGATGCCGATTACGTCGCCAGCCAGATCGACGGCGTGCGCCAGCGGGTCGCCGAGACCGAAGAGCGGATCCTGCAAATCCGTCGTGACAGAATAATGCGGATTTCCGAGGAACGTCAGAATGTTAAGCAGCAAATCTTTGAGTTGCGTCAGCGCATTGTCGCCAACGACGACATCAAGGAACGCCGGCTGATTCGGGCGCCGCTGGCCGGCCGGATCATCGATCTGCAATTCACCTCGCCGGGCGAGGTGATTCAGGATGGCGAAAAGATCCTGCAGATCGTTCCGGATGACGCGGTCTATGTCGTTGAGGGCCGCGTGCGGCCCGAAGACGTGGACCAGGTGGCCGAGGGCAACGCCGCTCGCGTGCGCCTGACGGCGTACAATTTCCGTACGACGCCGGCGGTCGAGGGCGTGGTCACCCATGTCTCGGCGGACAGTCTGACCGACAAGTCCACCGGGTTGACCTATTACGAGGTCAACATCGAGATCCCCGACGAAATGCTGGCCACGCTTCCCAATGTGGATGTTCTGCCCGGGATGCCGGCGCAGATCATGATCGCCACCGGCGAACAGACTGTAGCGGATTACCTGCTGAACCCGGTTATCGGAGGATTCGAGACAGCGCTGCGCGAAAGCGACTGAAGCCTGTCAAGACTTTCCTGAACATGTGTAGGGCGGGCCGTGTTTTAAGCACGGCCCGCCTTGTCGTTTCGGGTCGACCCGAAACGCCGCGATATCTTGTAAAAGTTTTGAAAAATAGCGTCTTTGTCCCTGAATGGGGGCAGTTCGAAGAAGCGGTTCGGCGCTTAATGGCGTCATGAGCGGTTTTTCGCTCGCGTGACTAAGCCGGTAACCGGTCTTTTTTTGAACCGCAGGTCCAACGCCGCATTTCCAATCGGCCGACCTGCAAAAACGGAGATTGATAATATGTCAGGTAAGAACCCGACCCCGTATGACTATTGGGGCGAATGCGATCCGAACAAGCCTTTTCCCGACCTCAAGGATGCGGTGCTGCAGCTCAAGGACGATGATGACATCGGCACGCTGACCTCCGATTTCGACGCGGACCATGTCGAAGCCGGCAAAGGAAACGACGCGATTTTCGGCAACGAGAATTTCAACTACATCAACGGCCAGGAAGGCCAGGACAAGCTCTGGGGCATGGCCGGCGACGACTGCATCTATGGCGGTGACGATGACGACTATCTGTACGGCTATGATGGCGACTACAACTGGCTGACCCCGTTCCCGCTGTCGGATGACGATTACCTGAACGGCGAAGCAGGCGACGACTGCCTGTGGGGCGAGCAGGGCAACGACCGCATGATCGGTGGTACCGAGAATGACGTCATGTGGGGCGGCGATGGCGATGACATCATGGCCGGTGATGACGCCACCATCGACGTCGAAAACGCCCGTGACGGCAACGACTGGATGGACGGCGGCGCAGGCAACGACTGCATGGACGGCGAAGGCGGCGACGACTGCATGTGGGGTGGCTCGGGCTACGACCTCATGTATGGCGGCACCGGCAACGACCGCATGGACGGCCAGAGCGGCGCCGACAAGATGGCCGGTGGCCTGGGCGACGACCTGATGCGTGGTGGTTCCGAAAACGACGAGATGTACGGCGACGTGCGCGTCGGACTGGGACCGAACCTGAACTATGGCACCGACACCACCAAAGACGGCAACGACTGCATGTATGGTGAAGGCGGTGACGACGAGATGGACGGCCAGGGTGGCAATGACACCATGTTTGGTGGCATTGGCCGCGACCTGATGTTCGGTGGCCGTGGCCGCGACACCATGAGCGGTGGCGAAGGCAAAGACACCATGAATGGTGACCAGGGTCACGACCTGATGCGTGGTGGCGGCGATGCCGACATCATCGACGGTGCAGCCGGCAAGGACATCATCTTTGGCGACAGCGGCAACATCTATGGCATCCGTGGCTATGACTGCGACGCCGATTGGTCCTGCCCGCCGATCGCCTTTGGTCCGCAGTCCAGCAAGCATGATGGCGACTGCCCGACCTACTGCCCGCCGGAAGGTGACACCGAGAACGAAGGTTGCGACAACATCCACGGTGGTGGCGGCGACGACCAGATCTTTGGCGAAGGCGCCGATGACCGTCTGTACGGTCAGGGTGGCGACGACTGCATCTCGGGCGGCACCGGCGATGACCTGATCAAAGGTGGCAATGGTGACGACTTTGTCCACGGCGACCAGGGCAATGACCGTATCTACGGCAACGCGGGTAACGACATCGCGTATGGCGGTTCCGGCAACGACAGAATCATGGGCAACGACGGCGACGACACGCTGAAGGGCAATGATGGCCGTGACTACATCAAAGGCGGTGAAGGCAACGACTGGGCCGAGGGCGGTAACGATTGGGACCGCATCTATGGTGAGAACGGTGACGATGTCCTGCAGGGCAACGGCGACCGTGACATGCTGAGCGGTGGTGACGGCAACGACATCATGTTCGGTGGCACCGGCTATAACGGCGTGCTCGATCTGAACCAGGATGGCGTCTGCGAAAACTACGCACCGCGTCCGGAGCTGTTCAAGCCTTATGACTGCGTTGGCGGCAAGGACGTTTCGGCATTGCCCGAACTGGATCGTGCCGATGACATGTCCGGTGGCAACGGCAACGACTTTATGTTCGGTCAGGCCGGCGATGACACCATGCGCGGCGATGCCGGCGAAGATGTCATGTTCGGGGGTGTTGGCAATGACAGCATGGACGGCGGCGCCGACGATGATGTCATGTTCGGTCAGGCCGGCGACGACACCATGAACGGTGGCACCGGCGATGACTGCATCTCGGGCGGTACCGGAAACGACACCATCAACGGCGACAACGGCGATGACTTCATCACCGGCGGCGAAGGCGATGATGATCTGACCGGCGGCAACGGCAAGGATGTGTTCTTCTCCGACCTGAAACTGTCCTGGGATGGCGAGAAGTTCGCGTTCAGCTCGAATGACGGCACCGACATCATCCGCGACTTCGACTTCAACGAAGATCAGGATGTGCTTGGCTTCCGTGTTCATGTCGATCCGAGCGCCGATGGTCTGCTGGGCGACACCATGGCCCAGATCCGCACCAAGATCTTCGAGTTGCTGGACGATGCGGCGACGGTCACCGAAGGTGACGCGGGTGTTGGCACCTCGGCTGCTGATACCACCATCGAGATCGGTGGGCACAAGCTGATCCTGCAGGACATCAACTGGCAGGACGTTGTGGACTTCGACTTCCCGGCGACCACGTTCACTTCGCTGGGTCAGGACGCCAACCCGCAGGGCGGCGTGGGCATCAATGCCACCGCAAACGGTCTGGACTCGGGCGGGTACACCGCTGTCGGCTCCTGGGATGCAGAAAACGATCTGTACTGCCCGAAATGCCCCGAGGTGACAGACTACTACTGCCTGCAAACCGAGGCCTAAACCCCGGAAAAGATTGTCCGGTGTATCCTTGATACATCGGGCAATCTTGCGCCCCTGTTCAGACGTCTCCAGTAGATCCCCCCAATGGGCTCCTGCAGAGATTTTTGGACGGGGCGTTTTTCGTTCGCGGCGTGTTACATTCGGCGGGGTGATCCCGCGCGGCCGGCAGACGCCCGGCCTGTTTGCTGTTCCTGCCAGGGTGGTGCGGCCTTTGGCGCGTCAGCTGCGCATTTTGCTGCCGCCCGCATCATAGATCGGGCCGTCCAGAACGGTTGCCTCGCGGAACTTGCCCAAGATTTCCACCTGCAGCGCAGTGCCCGGTTCGGCATGGTCGGTGGTCACATAGCCCATCGCCATGGATTTTCCGACACGGTGCCCATAGCCGCCGGACGAAACATAGCCGACCGCCGTGCCATCCCTTAGAATCGCTTCGTCGCCAGATACGTCGATGCCGGTGACGTCGATGGTCATGGTCACCAATTTGCGCGCCGGGCCGTTTTGGCGGGCCTGCAGCGTCGCCGCCCTGCCGACGAAATCCTTGTTCCAGTTGATAAACGCATCCATGCCGCATTCGACCGCGTTGAAGTCGGGGCGGTATTCCTGCGTCCAGACACCCCAGCCCTTTTCCAGCCGCATCGACATCAACGCCCGCGCGCCATACCAGCGATAGCCCAGATCGGTACCGGCCTCTTCGATGGCCTCGGCCAGGCGCAACAGATATTGCGGCTTGCAATAGATCTCGTACCCCAATTCGCCGCTGAAAGAGATTCGGTTCAGGATCACCGGCACGCCGGCGACGAATGTTTGGCGCAGATCACGGAACCTGAAAGCCTCGGCACGAACATCGTCGCGGGTGATCCGCGCCAGCAGGTCCCGCGAATTCGGCCCCGAAAGCGCAATACCGTGCCAGTCATCGCTGAGATTGGCATAGGCCACATCCGCTGGCAGGTCGCGTTCAAACCAGCGCCGGTGGGCGTTCTGCATGGCGCCCGAGCCGAACAGCATGAAATGATCCTCGGCCAGGCAGCCCACGGTCAGATCGCCGTAAAGGCGGCCCCCGGGTGTCAGCATCGGGGTCAGGGTCAGCCGGCCCGGTTTCGGCACGTGGCCCGCCAGCACCCGGTCGAGATAGGCGCGCGCGCCGGGGCCGGTGAACGCGTGTTTGGCGAAATTCGCGATCTCGATGCCGCCGACCGCCTGCTGCACGGCTTTGACCTCGCGCGCGACATAGTCATGGCTGCGATTGCGCTGAAAGCTCGGCTCTTCATGGGCGTCATCGGGCCCGTCTGCGAACCACAACGCGTTTTCCAGGCCGAAGCTCTGATCCATCACGGCCCCCTTGGCCCGCAGGCGGTCAAAAAGCGCGGTGGTCTTTTGCCTCCGTCCTTTGGGCAGGGTTTCATTGGGAAAGGTCATGACAAAGCGACGTTCGTAGTTTTCCGACGATTTCACCGTGCCCCAGTCGGGCGTTGCAAACTCGCCGAACCGCGCCACGTCCATGGCCCAGACGTCGATCGAGGGTTCGCCGTCGATCATCCATTCGGCCATTGTCAGCCCGACGCCGCCGCCCTGGCAGAACCCGGCCATGACGCCCACCGCGACCCAGTAATTCCGCATCCCCGGCACCGGGCCGATCATCGGGTTGCCATCGGGGCCAAAGGTGAAGGGGCCGTTGATCATGTCCTTGATGCCAGCCGCGCCGATGGCCGGGATGCGCTCGAACGACATCTCCAGCCGGTCGGCAATGCGGTCCAGATCGGGCTGCAACAGTTCGTGTCCGAAATCCCAAGGCGTGCCCTCCACCTTCCACGGTGTCGAATTGGGCTCGTAAGTGCCCAAAAGCATGCCGTGCCGTTCCTGCCGGAAATAGATATTGGCCTCATAGTCGATCCCCGCCGGCAGCCGCCCGGCCTCGCCCATCGCTGCCATGCGCTCGGCGATCATCGGGATCTTTTCGGTGATCAGATAATGGTGCTCCATCGGCTGAACCGGCAGGTGGAGGCCCGACATATGCCCGACCTCGCGCGCCCAGAGACCGCCGCAATTGACCACCTGCTCGGCATTGATCATGCCTTTGGGCGTGGTCAGGTCCCAACTGCCATCAGGGCGCTGGCGCATATTGGTGACACCGCAATGGGTAAAATACCGGGCACCATGCGCACGCGCCGATTTGGCAAAGGCATAGGTCGCGCCCGAGGGGTCGAGATCGCCGTCCTGTTCGTCCCAGAGCGCGGCATAATAGTGCTTGGGGTCGATCAGCGGGTGCCGCTCGGCCAGCTCGGCCGGGCTGATGAATTCCTGATGCAACCCCATATAGCGCGCCTTGGACCTTTCGCGCTTGAGATAGTCGTACCATTCCCGGGTCGATGCGGCATAGAATCCGCCGGTGATATGCAGCCCGACAGAATGCCCCGAGGTTTCTTCGATCTCCTTGTAAAGGTCGATCGTATAGCTCTGCAGGCGGCTGATATTGGGGTCCGAACTGATCGTATGAATCTGCCCCGCCGCATGCCACGAACTGCCGCTGGTCAGTTCGTCCCGCTCCAGCAGGACCGCATCCTTCCAGCCGAGCTTGGCCAGGTGAAACAGGATCGAGCAGCCAACGACGCCACCGCCGATCACCACCACCTTGGCATGAGACGGAAGAGCCTTGCCGCCGCCTTGCGTATCCGTCTGAATGTCGGGCATCGGGCTCTCCTGTGTTCACTGGGGCTGGACTTGCAGAAAACCGGGCAGGGCATACCCGTTCGATCCGGCGCCCAGGGCGCGGCGCCGAGCCTTCCACGGGTCGAATCGGTGGCGCCCCAGCATGTCGGTTCTCCGGGTTGGCGGCCCGCTAAGTCATTCAAAAAGAATGCGTAATTCAGGTGGCCGCGCTGTTCGGAAAAACTGTATCGCAGAGATATCCCCTTGACTATATGTGGCGATCACCCGGTGCCTGGAGCGTCGTCTGCCTGCCGTGCTGCGCCCCGTGTCATACGGAAACGGCACCCAGCAGATCCGCCTTGTCGATATCGGCCTTGGGACCGTGCAGCAACACGTCGCCGCGGCGCAGAACAAAGAACTGGTCGGCCAGTTCATAGGCAAACTCGAAATACTGCTCGACCAGCACAATCGCCATGTCGCCCTGATCGCGCAGGTGCCGGATGACCGCACCGATTTCCTGAATGACATTGGGCTGGATGCCCTCGGTCGGCTCGTCCAGCAACAGCAATCTGGGCCGGGTGATCAGGGCACGGGCGATGGCCAGTTGCTGCTGTTGCCCCCCCGACAGATCGCCGCCGCGCCGGGCCTGCATCCGTTTCAGAACCGGAAACAGCTCGAACATCTCTTCGGGCACCCGGTGACGGTCGCGCGGCAGGCAGGCGAACCCGGTTTCCAGGTTTTCGCGCACGGTCAGCAGCGGAAAGATCTCGCGTCCCTGGGGCACACAGGCCACCCCTTTACGGGCCAGGACATGCGCGGGCAGCACGCCCAATTCCTCGCCATCCAGCCAGACCTGACCCGCGGAGCGCGGGTGATTGCCCGAGATTGCCTTGATCAGGCTGGTCTTGCCGACACCGTTGGTGCCCATCACGCAGGTGACCTCGCCCATCCGGGCCTGCATCGAGATGCCGTTCAGGATTTGCGAATGGCCGTAATGCAGTGTCAGGTCTTGCAGTTTCAACATGGTTCAGCGCCCCAGATAGACATCGATTACGTTCTGATTTGCGGTCACGTGGTCCAGGCTGCCCTCGGCCAGCACCGCGCCCTCGTGCAGAACCGTGACCCGGCAATCCAGGCGGCGGACGAACTCCATGTCATGTTCCACCACCACCACGGCGCGGGTCTCGGCAGCCTGCAGCAGAATATCGGTCGTCTGTTCGCGCTCGGCCGGGGTCATTCCCGCGGCGGGCTCATCCACCAGCAACAGCCGTGGTTCCTGCGCCAGCAGCATGCCGATCTCCAGCCATTGTTTCTGCCCGTGGCTCAGTTCGCCCGAGCGGCGCAGCAGGGCTGCGGCCAGCCCGATCCGGTCGGCCAGTTCGGCGACCTTGTCCAGATCGCCCGAACTGGGCCGAAACGCCAGGACCGACAGCCAGCCGCGCGGTTTCTTCAGGGCCATCAGCAGGTTTTCCTGCACCGTCTGATCCTCGAAAACGGTAGGTTTCTGGAACTTGCGGCCAATGCCGGCCTGTGCGATCTGCGCTTCGTTCATCTTGAGCAGGGATACCGATTTCTCGCCCCACAGGATGCGGCCCTCGTCGGGTTTGGTCTTGCCGGTCACGATGTCCATGAAGGTGGTCTTGCCAGCACCATTGGGGCCGATTACCGCGCGCAATTCGGCCTCGGCGATCTGAAAGGACAGGTTGTTGATGGCGCGGAACCCGTCAAAGGTGACGGACACGCCGGACACTTCCAGCAGGGTGCTCATTGGCTGGCCTCCTTTTCGCGCAATGCGCCATCATCCGGCCCCAGATCGGCGCCATGGCGGTCGGGCGTGCGGCGCTGGGTCCACAGATCGACCAGCCCGCCCATGCCCTTGGGGGCAAACAGGGTCACGGCGACAAAGGCCAGCCCCAGCAGAACAAGCCACCAGTCGACCCATTTGAGGGTATAGAAACCCAGCGGGATGTCGGGCGCCTGTCCGCCGGTGAACCAGGTCGACAACAGGCTGACCGAGGCCGCGCCGATCACCGCGCCATAAAGCCGGCCCCGCCCGCCGATGGCGACCCAGACCGCCAGATAGATCGAGGCGATCGGGGCGATCTCGGCCGGGTTGATGATGCCCGCCTGCGGATAGTAAAGCGCGCCGGCGATGGCCGAGATACAAGCGGTCAGCGTGAACACCACCAGCTTATAGGTCTCGACGGAATAGCCCAGAAACCGCACGCGGGCCTCGTTGTCGCGGATGCCGCGAACCACCGAGCCGAACTTGCCCGATACGATCCACGCGGCCAGCACATATCCCGCCGCCAGCGCCAGCGCCGATCCCCACAGGAACCACAGGGACACGACGGCCTGCGAGGCGGTCACCCCGGGCAGGTTCTGCAGGCCCGACAAGCCGTTATTGCCACGCAACCCGCTGTCGTTCTGAAACAGGTACAGCGCCAGTGCCAGGGTCATCGCCTGCATCAGGATCGACAGATAGACCCCGGTGACGCGGCTGCGAAAGGCCAGCCAGCCAAAGACCAGCGCCAGGAGGCCGGGCACCAGCAAAACCATTGCCAGTTGCAGCCCCAGACTGTCGGCAAATCCCCAGATTAGGGGAAAGTCGCTGGAACCGACGACACCGAAAATCTGGTTGCCGATGGCGTCGACGATCTCGGTTTCCGTCGGCGGTATCTCGGATTGCGCCAATGCGCCGGCGACGATCAGGCGCGTGCGCTCGTACATCAGCCACATGCCGATCATATAGCCGCCCAGTCCGAAAAACGCGAAATGTCCGAGGCTGAGAATGCCCGCAAAGCCCCAGATCAGATCCATCGCGATGGCAATCAGGCACAGGCACAGCGTCTTGCCCAGGGCCTTGACGAAACTGGTCGAGATCACGCCGATGCCAAAGCCTTCTGACAGCACCGTGACACTCAGGGTGAACAGGGCCAGCAGGGCCAGAAAGACCAGCACGGACGGGTTTTTGGCGATAAAGGAACGTTGCATGGTTCAATCCCCCGCTGCGCGGCCCTTGAGGGCGATGATGCCCCTGGGACGGAACTGGATGAAAATGATGATGAAGACGATCATGTAGGTCTGGGCGGCCAGCGTGTTGGATGGGTTCAGCCACTCGATGCCTTTTTGCAGAAACCCGATCATCGCGGCCCCGGCCAGCGTGCCCCAGATATTGCCGACACCGCCGACCACCACGGTCATAAAGCTTTGCACGATATAATCCGAACCCAGTTCCGAGGTGACCTTGGCAAACAATCCGATGGCGACGCCGGCAACCCCGGCAATGCCCGATCCCAGCCCAAAGGTCAGCATGTTGACCCGGCCCGGATTGATCCCCATCGCCGCCGCCATGCGCGGGTTCTGCGTCACGGCGCGGGTTTCCAGGCCCAGCCGGGTGCGTTTCATGATGAACAGGAACAGACCCAGGAAGACAAAGGCCAGGACAAAGATCGCGATGCGGATATAGCTGATCGCCACCACATCGTTCAGCACCAGCGCGCCGTCCAGCCAGGCCGGCGACGTCAGCGGCCGCGCCTGGGTGCCAAAGATGTTCTTGGCCAGCTGTTGCAGCGCGATCGAGATGCCGAAGGTTGCCAGCAGGGTTTCCAGCGGGCGGGCATAGAGCCAGCGGATCACCAGCCGTTCCATCGCCACACCGGCGGCAAAGGTGACGGCAAAGGCCAGCGGGATCGCCAGGATGATCGACAGCGTGTGATCGGGAACGATCTGCTGCACGACATAGCCGGTATAGGCGCCCATCATGATAAACTCGCCATGCGCCATATTGATCACCCCCATAACGCCAAAGGTGATGGCCAGACCGATGGCCGCCAGGAAATAGATCGAGGCCAGCGACAGCGCGTCCAGCGTCAGATCCAGCGTCTGGTTCAACCCGACGCGCAGGTCGATGTCACGCAGGGCCTGCACGGCCGCCGCCGTTACCGCCGCCGAAGGTTCGGCATAGGCATCGTAAAACACATGGGCCTGCAGGCTGGCGTCGATCTGCGCCTCCGTGACAGGGGCGGCCACCTGTCCGGTTTCGGCCAGGGCCCGATAGGCGCGCAGGCGGGCGGCATCCGTGTCCAGCCCGGCCACGGCAAATCCTGCGACGCGCCCGGCAACGATGTGCTGGGCCAGGGCCTGACGCATCTCGGCGCGGTCCACGCGGGCCGAGGCCAACCCTTTGGCGACCAGCAGGTCATAGGCCTGATCGCGCGAAAATCCGGGGTCTCCGGGCTGCAGCACCGCCGCCGGGTTCACCCCGGGCGGCACCGCACCCGGTGCCGCATCGCGCCGGGTGGCAACCAGCGGGTTCAGGGCCGAGCGCAGATCGACGCCCAGATCGCCCGACATTTCGCCGATCGCGGCAACGCGGGCGTCGGTGTCGGCGCCGTGACCGATGATCAACAGCCGCAACTGCCGTTCCTTTTGCGCCTTTAGCGGGGCATCCGTCTCGGTGGCCAGCGCGGCGCGCAGGGGCGCGATCAGGCCGGCATCCGGTGCGCGCTGGATGGCGACAAGGGCCGCGGCGCGCTTTTCCGGGTCCGGGTCGGTCAGTTGGAAACGCACCAGCGCGGTTGCGATCAGCGCCCGCACGCCGCTGTTGGGCTTGAGCTGTTTCAACTCGGATCTGGCGGCCTGACCGACCGCCTGGCCGCTGTCGAAATCATAAAGTCGATAGGTCTTGTCCCCGGATTTTTCGGCGCGAAAAAACAGGCCGTCCGCCCGGCGCATCCACAAGTCCTTGGCCGCCCAGGCCTCTAGAACCGCCTGGGCCTGTGGCAGACCGCTTTCGGCGATCGCAGTGATGGCGGGGCCAATCGTCTTGCGTGAGCTTTTGGCGATAGTGGTCTGATTATCCTGTAATATGACCTGAATGCCACCCTCTTGGGCCGCAGCGGGCAGGCACAGGAACAGCAGCGCAAAAAGCGCGGAAGAGAGATGTTTCATGTCAACGGGGTCCGTGTGTCGCGAAAGGGGGCGCCACGGCCCCCTTTCCTTGGTCGGGGATCAGTAGTTGGACAGGGTCTGTACGCAGATCTCGGTCTGGGTGTTGTACATGCCGCAACCCAGATCCTTCCAATCCGATTTCAGCACCGCCGATTCCGGCAGATAATCGGTCCAGGCATCGCCCGGAACCTCTTCGGTCTGGCTGATGATGTCGAACTGGCCATCGTCCTGGATTTCGCCGATCAGCACCGGCTTGGCCAGGTGATGGTTGGGCAGCATCACCGCAGTGCCACCGGTCAGGTTCGGGAATTCCTGTCCGTACATCGCCGCGCGCACCGCGTCGATCTCGGTGCTGCCGGCCGCGGTGGCGGCATTCACCCACATGTTGAACCCGATGTAATGCGCCTCCATCGGGTCGTTGGTGACGCGATCCTCGCCCATGCGCGCCTGCCAGGTCTGCACGAATTCGGCGTTGACCTCGGTATCGGCCGACTGGAAATAGTTCCAGGCGGCCAGGTGCCCGACCAGGTTGGCGGTATCCAGACCCGACAACTCTTCTTCGCCAACCGAAAAGGCCACGACCGGAATGTCATCCGCCGACACGCCGGCGGCGGCCAGTTCCTTGTAGAACCCGATATTGGCGTCGCCATTGATGGTCGAGATTACTCCCACCTTTTTGCCGTCCGCCCCCAGCGCGACCACGTCGGCGACGATCTTGGACCAGTCGGAATGGCCAAAGGGCGTGTAGTTCACAAAAATGTCGGACTCGGCGATGCCTTTGGAGGTCAGATAGCTCTGCAGGATGTTGTTGGTCGTGCGCGGATAGACATAGTCGGTGCCCAGCAGCGCGAATTTTTCGACGCCCAGTTCTTCGAGGAAATAGTCGGTCGCCGGAATCGCCTGCTGGTTGGGGGCGGCGCCGGTATAGAACACGTTTTTCGAGGATTCTTCGCCCTCGTATTGCACCGGATAGAACAACAGCCCGTTCAGTTCCTCGATCACCGGCAGCACCGATTTGCGGCTGACTGAGGTCCAGTTGCCAAAGATCACGTCGACCTCGTGCACGGTCAGCAATTCGCGGGCCTTTTCGGCAAAGAGCGGCCAATCCGAGGCCGGGTCGACGACCACGGCTTCGAGTTGCTTGCCCAGCAGGCCGCCCTTTGCGTTCTGCTGCTCGATCAGCATCAGAACCGTGTCCTTGAGCGTGGTTTCGGAAATGGCCATCGTGCCGGACAGAGAATGCAGGACGCCGACCTTGATCGTGTCTTCAGAGGCCAGGGCTGCGGTGGACAGCGCGGCAAAGACCAGCGATCCGGCGAGCGTGGATTTCAGAATGTTCATGCTTTTCTCCTGGCGGAAACGCCGGTGGGGCCTTGCGCGCCTGCGCGGACTTCCCTTAGCTGTTTCCGCAACTTCGTGTTGCAATCCGTGTGGCGGCCGTCTCGAGGTCCAATTCGCAAGGTCGCCACACACCCCCGGTTTCAAGTCCGATCGCAGAACCGATCCCTCCGGCGGGCGCCCCAACTGATTCTGCATCGCAGCGCCAATGGCAAATCCGCGGGGTCGCAATTGCCCCGGGCCGCTGCGGGCTGCCTGTATTTTCACCGATGTTTTGCGGCGGCGATTAGAAATTAGACATTTCGGCGGGGTCTGAAGGGCGTGGATACCGATTCCGATAGCGCTGTGACCGTGTGGCGGCAAAACCAAGGGCAAGTTCACACCGACGAGGGGCCCGATGACCTGCCACACCGCGATTGCCAACGCTGCGACACCGGCCTGCCAGCCGCGGGCGCGGGGTACGCTGCGGCTCAGCACCAAGCTGTCGGGCAATAGCACGGTGCTGGACGGGCTGCGCCAGGCGGGGGCGCTCAAGGGGCTGTTTCCGCGCGGTGCCGGCGGCGCGCTTCAGGCGGTGACGCTGAACACCGCAGGCGGCATTACCGGTGGCGACCGCCTTTCCGTCGCGATGCGCGCCGCCCCGGGTACCACATTGACCGTGACCACACAGGCCTGCGAACGGATCTATCGGGCGCAGCCGGGCCAGACCGGACATGTGCGCAACCGGGTGCGCATCGCCGATGGGGCGCGGGTCAACTGGCTGCCGCAAGAGACCCTGTTATATGACGGCGGCGCGCTGCGGCGCAGCCTGACGGTCGACATGGCCACCGATGCGTCGCTGCTGTTGGTCGAACCCATGGTCTTTGGCCGCGCGGCGATGGGCGAGACGCTGACCGATATCCGGCTGGACGACCGGATCGAAATCCGCCGCGCCGGTCAACCGCTCTATCTTGATGCACAACGGCTGCAGGGCGACGCCGCTGCACATCTGCGCCGGCCGGTGATCGCCGATAGCGCCGGCGCGATGGTCGCGCTGGTTTTTGTCGCGGCGGCGGCCGCTGCGCATCTGGATGCGGTGCGCGCCGCGCTGCCCGCTACCGGCGGTGCCAGCCTGATCCGCGACGATGTGATGGTGCTGCGCCTGCTGGCCGCAGACAGTTTCGAATTGCGCCAAGTGCTGCTGCCGGTGCTGCAGCGCCTGCTCGGCGGCGACCTCCCCAGATGCTGGATGATATGACATGAACCTGACCCCACGAGAAAAAGACAAGCTGTTGGTGGCGATGGCCGCCGAAATTGCCCGCAAACGCCTGGCACGCGGCGTCAAGCTGAACCACCCCGAGGCCATCGCGCTGATCACCGAAGCGGTGGTCGAAGGCGCGCGCGACGGCCGCTCGGTGGCCGACCTGATGGAGGCCGGCGCAAATGTCGTCGCGGTCGATCAGTGCATGCCGGGCATTTCCGAGATGATCCACGATGTCCAGGTCGAGGCGACCTTTCCCGACGGCACCAAGCTGGTGACCGTTCACAACCCGATCCGCTAGACGCAAAACAGGAGCTTTGCCATGAAACCCGTTCTGACCCTGATCGCCGCCTGCGCCGCAGGCCCCGCACTGGCCCATGATGGCGCGCATCTGCATCCGCATACCGCATCAAATGGCTGGCTTCCGCTGATCCTGGCGGGGCTCGCGATCATTGCGGCAGCCGGGCTGGCCCGGAGGCGCCGGTCGTGATCCCGGGGCAGATCCTGCCCGCCGCGGGCAGTCTGACGCTGAATGCCGGTCGCGCGGTGACCGTTCTGATGGTCGCCAATACCGGCGACCGGCCGGTGCAGGTCGGCAGCCACTATCACTTTGCCGAAACCAACCCGGCGCTGGACTTCGACCGCGCCGCAGCCCTGGGACAGCGGCTGGACATCGCTGCGGGCACGGCCGTGCGATTCGAACCCGGACAACGCCGTGAAATCGCACTGATCCCGCTGGCCGGTGCGCGCCGGGTGTTCGGGTTCAACAACCGGGTGATGGGGGCGCTGGACGCCACCTAGTCCATTCGCGCTTCGGACGCCCGCATCCGATCACCCAAAAACAGCAAGGAGCCGAGAATGCCCGCAACCATTTCCCGAGCCGATTATGCCGCCATGTTCGGTCCCACCACTGGCGATCGCGTGCGTCTGGCCGATACCGATCTGATCATCGAGGTCGAACGCGATCTGACCAGCTATGGCGACGAGGTCAAGTTCGGCGGCGGCAAGGTGATCCGAGATGGCATGGGACAGGCCCAGACCACGCGAAAAGAGGGGGCGGTGGACACGGTCATCACCAATGCGCTGATTGTCGATCACACCGGGATATACAAGGCGGATGTCGGCCTCAGGGATGGACGGATTGCAGGCATCGGCAAGGCCGGCAACCCGGACACGCAACCCGGGGTCGATATCGTCATCGGGCCGGGCACCGAGGCGATCGCGGGCGAGGGGCGGATACTGACGGCGGGCGGGTTTGACAGCCATATTCATTTCATCTGCCCGCAACAGATCGAAGAGGCGCTGCATTCCGGGCTGACGACGATGCTGGGCGGCGGCACCGGTCCGGCGCATGGCACGCTGGCCACGACCTGCACGCCCGGGCCCTGGCATATCGGGCGCATGCTGCAAGCCGCCGATGCCTTTCCGATGAACCTGGCCTTTGCCGGCAAGGGTAATGCCAGCCTGCCCGCAGCACTTGCCGAACAGGTCCTGGGGGGCGCTTGCGCGCTGAAACTGCACGAAGATTGGGGCACCACACCGGCAGCCATCGATTGCTGCCTGTCAGTGGCCGATGATCTGGACGTGCAGGTGATGATCCACACAGACACCCTGAACGAGTCGGGCTTTGTCGAGGACACCGTCGCCGCCATGAAGGGCCGCACCATCCACGCCTTTCACACCGAAGGGGCCGGTGGAGGGCATGCGCCTGATATCATCCGCATCTGCGGCGCGCCGAACGTTCTGCCCTCGTCCACCAACCCGACGCGTCCATTCACGGTAAACACGCTTGAGGAACATCTGGACATGCTGATGGTGTGCCATCACCTGGACAAGTCCATCCCCGAGGATGTGGCCTTTGCCGAAAGCCGCATCCGCCGCGAGACGATCGCGGCCGAGGATATCCTGCACGACATGGGGGCGTTTGCGATCATCGCCTCGGACAGTCAGGCCATGGGGCGGGTCGGCGAGGTGCTGATCCGCACCTGGCAGACCGCCGACAAGATGAAGAAACAGCGCGGGCGGCTGCCCGAGGAAACCGGCGACAACGACAATCTGCGGGTGCGCCGCTATATCGCGAAATACACGATCAACCCGGCCATCGCGCACGGGATTTCCGGCCATATCGGCTCGGTCGAGGCGGGCAAACGCGCCGATCTGGTGCTGTGGGACCCGGCGTTTTTCGGCGTCAAGCCCGAGATGGTGCTGCTGGGCGGCAGTATCGCCATGGCTCAGATGGGCGATCCGAATGCCTCTATTCCGACGCCGCAACCGGTCTATTCGCGACCGATGTTCGCGGCCTTTGGCCGGTCCGTCGAACAATCCTCGGTCAGCTTTGTCAGCGCGGCGGCGCAGGATGCCGGCATCGGCGCGCGTCTGGGGCTGGCCAAGAGCACGCTGTCGGTGGCCGAGACGCGCAGCATCGGCAAGCGCGATCTGGTCCTGAACGACGCTATGCCCGAGATCGAAGTGAATCCCGAGACCTATGAGGTGCGCGCCGACGGTGTTCTGCTGACCTGTCAGCCGGCGGAAACGCTGCCGATGGCGCAACGCTATTTCCTGTTCTGAGAAAAGGCCTTCCCACAAATGCAACATCCCATCTGCCGGCAGATCCACCGGAACGGGCATTGGACCGGCGACAGCAGCCGGGTCATGCTGAACTATGAGCAGCGGTTTCTGCGCCGCATGGTGCTGGAGACCGCGCACAAGCAGCGGTTTCTGGTCGATCTGGCCAAGACGACCTCGCTGGATCACGGCGATGCCTTTGAACTGGAAGACGGCCGTCTGGTCCAGGTGATCGCCGCGGATGAGGACCTGATGCAGATCACCGGCGACGATCTGCTGCGCTATGCCTGGCATATCGGCAACCGTCACACGCCCTGTCAGATCGAGGCCGGGCGTCTGCTGGTACAGCGCAACCACGTGATCCGCGACATGCTCGAACGGATTGGCGCGACGGTCACCGACGTGACTGCGCCTTTTGCGCCCGAGGGCGGTGCCTATGGGCATGGACGGACCCATGGCCACGCCCACTGACGCCGATGTCCTGACCCTGTCCCAGTGGTTCTCGCCGGCCTATCCGGTGGGGGGCTTTGCCTATTCACATGGTCTGGAATGGGCGATCGACAGCGGTGCGGTCACCGATGCCGAACGTGCCGGCAACTGGGTGTGCGATGTCCTGCGCCACGGGGCAGGGTGGAATGACAGCCTGTTTCTGATCGCCGCGTACCGGGCCGGATCGCCCGCCATGGTGGCCAAGGCAGAGGCGCTGTGCCGCGCCACGGCCGCCTCGCGCGAGCGACTGCAGGAAACCTGCCTGCAGGGTCAGGCCTTTTGCCGCATCACCAGCGACATCTGGGGCGGCGGGCTGCACGATCTGACCTATCCGGTGGCGGTGGGACGCGCCGCGCGGCAGTTGAACCTGCCGCTGGAACTGACGGTGCAGATGTATCTGCAGAGCTTTGGCGCCAACCTGGCCGGTGCGGCGATGCGTCTGGTGCCGCTGGGCCAGACCGAGGGGCAGGCGATGATCCGCGATCTGGCGCCGCTGTGCCGCCAGATTGCCGGGCGGGCGCTGCAATCCGGGCTGCAGGATATCGGCAGCACGGTCTTTCTGGCGGATATCGCCGCGATGAGACACGAGACCCAGCAATCAAGGATATTTCGCACATGACACAGATGAACGGCCCGCTGCGGGTGGGCATTGGCGGCCCGGTGGGCGCGGGCAAGACCACGCTGACGGCGGCCTTGTGCCTGGCGATGCGTGACACCCATTCCATCGGGGTGATCACCAATGACATCTATACCCGCGAAGACGCCGAGGCCCTGATGCGGCTGCAGATCCTGCCCGGGGACAGGATCATCGGGGTCGAAACCGGCGGCTGTCCGCACACGGCGATCCGCGAGGATGCCTCGATCAACCTGGGCGCGGTCCACGAGATGGTGACCCGTCATCCCGACGTCGAGATCGTGCTGATCGAAAGCGGCGGCGACAACCTCTCGGCGACGTTCAGTCCCGAACTGGCCGACCTGACGATCTATGTGATCGACGTGGCGGCGGGCGAGGACATTCCGCGCAAGGGCGGGCCGGCGCTGACCCGGTCCGATATTCTGGTGATCAACAAGACCGATCTGGCGCCTCATGTCGGTGCCCGCCTTGAGGTCATGCAACATGACGCGGGCGCAATGCGCGGCGATCGTCCCTTTGTGTTCGCTTCGCTGAAAAACCGGCAGGGGGTCGCGGAAATCGTGGCGCTGATCGCCCGGATCGGCGGTTTGGACATCGGCAGCGACCAGCCTGCCGATCAGACCGTGTTTGCCGAGGTCGCCGGAGCGCGCTGACGCGGGGACGGCTGAACATGACGGGGCCGGATCGTGCCGGCCCATCGGTCCCGCGGCACTTTGTGGCTTGAAATCGCGCGAGGGATCGGTAGTTATAAGGCTATAACCTAAATCCTCTCTCAGCCCCTCTGCGAGCCAGCGATGCCGTCACAGTCCGAAACCCGAACGTCGCATTCCATTACGCGCCCAGATCCACCCCGGCGGCGCTGGGCGCGGCCGGTGGCGGTACTGGCGGCGGTGTTTGGGCTGGCTACGCTGGTCTCGGGCGGCGGGGTTCTTTTCGGCCCCGAGGCGGTGCAGGCGCGGGCGGGCAACTATATGCCCTTTGTCGTCTGGTTCAATTTCCTGGCGGGGACGCTGTATCTGGCCGCCGCTCTGGGTCTGTGGTTGGGTCGCGGATGGACCTTGCCGCTGAGCCGGTGGATCGCGCTGTTGACGGCCGGAGTGGCGCTGATCTTTGCCGTTCAGGTGCTGCGCGGGGCGGCCTTTGAGATGCGCACCGTCGGCGCTTTGATCCTGCGGACCGGGTTCTGGGCTGCCATCGCGCTGGCGCTGGGGTACCGCCGCTCATGAGCCAGCGAAAACCCGCCGCAGACCGCAAGGACGACATACGGGCCGCCACGCTGGCGCTGGCCTTCGAGGTTGGTCCCGACCGGGTGACGACCGGTATGGTCGCGGACCGCCTGGGTCTGACCCAGCCGGCGATCTACAAGCATTTTCCGCGCAAAGAGGATCTGTGGCTGTCGATCACCGAGCATCTCTGCGCGGAGATTACCGGCAATATCGCCCGCGAGACCCGCCATGCCTGTCCGGTCGCGCGCCTGCGCGGGCTGGTTTTGGGGCATCTGCGCCTGGTGCATGCCACCCCGGCCATGCCGGCGATTATGGTCGCGCCCCCCGGGGATGGCGCGCAGAGCCTGGTGCGCTCGGGCATCCGCAACCGGATGGAGGGCTTTTTCGACGCGCTGCTGGCGGCGGTGCGCGCGGCCCAGTCCGAGGGCTGGTTTCGCGCCGAAATCGATGCCCGCGACATCGCCCTGCTGGTTATGGGGGTGGTGCAGAGCCTGGTGCTGCGGCTGCTGATATCGCGCAATCCCGAGGTGCTGCTTAAGGATGCCGACCGTTTGCTGGACCTGCAATTGTCGACTTTCACCCGCCATGGAGAGCGCCCATGAAGATTGGATTCAAACTGGCGCTGGTGACCTTGCCGCTGGCGACCATGGGGGCGGGTTTTCTGGCCTATGTCATCGCGTCGCGCCCGCCGCCGGTGCAGACGCCCCCGAGCGAACGCGCCACCGCGGTGCGGGTGATCGAGGCGCAATCCCGGGCGGTGGCGCCGCGTGTCACCGGTTTCGGTCTGGTCGAGCCGGCGCATGTCTACGAGGCCATCGCGCAGGTCGGCGGCACCGTGGACTATGTCAATCCCGATCTGCGCAAGGGCGCGATCCTGCCCGCCGGGTCGGTGCTGATGCGGCTGTCGCCGGCCGATTTCAACCTGGCGATCGCCCAGGCTCGCGCCAATATCCGGGCTGCCGAGGCGAAACTGGCGGAATTGGCGGTGTCCGAAGAAAACCAGCGCGCGGCACTCGCCATCGAAACCGAGGCGCTGGCGCTGAAGGAAAAGGAACGCGAACGGGTCGAGTCGCTGTTTCAGGGCGGCACCGCTTCGCAGAGCACGCTGGACACGGTCCAGAGCGCGACCCTGGCGCAGCGGCAAAAGGTTCTGACCATCAAAAGTTCGCTCTCGCTGATCCCGACACAGCGTCAGGTCCAGCGCGAGCAGATCGCCGTCTACCGCGCCAATCTGGAAACCGCGGCGTTGAATCTGGCCCGCACCGAACTGACGCTGCCCTTTGCGGCGCGGGTTGCGGCCGCCCCGGTCGAGACCGGGGAATATGTGCGCGCCGGCTATACGGCCGCGGTGCTGGACGGGGTCGAGACCGCCGAGATCGCAGCCCAGGTGCCGCTGCCGGCCTTTCGCACCCTGATGCACCTGACCCGGTCCGATACGGCGGGGATCCTGCCGGATCCGTCGATGCTGACG
This sequence comes from Sedimentitalea sediminis, assembly GCF_042687825.1. Classification (NCBI taxonomy): domain Bacteria; kingdom Pseudomonadati; phylum Pseudomonadota; class Alphaproteobacteria; order Rhodobacterales; family Paracoccaceae; genus Sedimentitalea; species Sedimentitalea sediminis. The sequence goes on from NZ_JBHUQE010000002.1 coordinate 25,852, forward strand.
CGGGTGCTGCGGCAATCGAACCTGTCGGCCGAGGTGCGCCTGTCGCTGGGGCCGGAAACCGTGCGCTGGCCCGCCAGGGTCGACCGGATCAGCGATACGCTGGACCCCAGGACCGGCACGCTGGGGGTGATCGTGCAGGTTGACGATGCCTATGCTATCGCCCGGCCCGGCGACCGTCCGCCGCTGGCCAAGGGCATGTTCGTCGAGGTGGTGCTGACGACTGGCGCCGTGTCCGGCACCGTCATCCCGCGCAGCGCGCTGCGCGATGGCCAGGCGCTGGTGGTCGGCGCCGATAGCCGGCTGGAACTGGTGCCGGTGACGCCGCTGCTGGTGCAGGACGGCATCGCGGTGATCCCGGCACCCGACCTGCAGGGCCGGCAGGTCGTGGTCAGCGATCCCGGACCGATCCTGCCGGGCATGCTGTTGCAGACGACCCCCGACCCGGGGCTGATCGACCGTCTGATCGCCGGGGAACCGGCGCCATGATCCGCTATTTCGCCGGCCATCCCACCGTCGCCAACCTGTTGATGGTGCTGTTTCTGCTGTCCGGGCTGTTCGTCGGCCCGTCGCTGTTGCGCGAGACCTTTCCACGCGCCGCCCCCAACGAGCTGGAAATCACGGTGCCCTATCCGGGCGCGCGTCCCGAGGATGTGGAAAGCACGATCTGCCTGCGTATCGAAAACGCGCTGGATGCGGTCACGGATCTGGAGCGGCACAGTTGCGAAGCGCGCGAAGGATCGGCGCGCTCGGTCGTGCGGATGCGCGAGGGCAGCGATTTTCAGGCCTTTGTTGCCGAAGTGAAATCCGAGATCGACGCCATTGACGACTTTCCCGACCGGGCCGAGATGGCCCGGGTGAAACCGCTGGGCCTGACCGAATTCGTCGCTTCGGTGGCGATCACCGGGCCGCAATCGCGCCCCGATCTTGAAGCCTATGCCGACATTGTCCGTACCCGGATGCTGCACTGGGGCGGCATTCCAAAGGTCGACATCCGGGGCTTTTCAACGCTGGAACTGCAGATCGAACTGCGCCCGGCGGCCTTGCGGCAATTCGGGGTGTCCGTCGCCGATGTGGCGCGCGTGGTCGGACAGGCCAGCCTGGATCTGCCGGCGGGCACTCTGGATTCGACCACCGAAAGCCTGCTGATCCGGATCGTCGAGGAACGCCGCAGCCCGCGCGAACTGGCCGGGCTGATCGTGCGTGCCTCGCCAGAGGGCGGACAGGTCCGGCTGGGCGACATCGCCGACATCACCCGGCGGTTCGATCTGGAAGAGGACAGCATCTGGTTTGACGGCCGGTTGGCGGCGATGCTGGACATCTCAAAGACCCGGGCCGAGGACAGCCTGCGGATCATCGACGCGCTGACCGCCTTTCTGGCCGCCGAACGGGCGCAGGCACCGCCGGGGGTGACGATGACCCTGACGGCGGACGGTGCCTCGGTGGTGCGCGACCGTCTCAGCCTGGTGGTCAGCAACGGCGCCCAAGGGCTGGCGCTGGTCTTTCTGGTGCTGTGGCTGTTCTTCGGATTCCGCTTTTCCTTTTGGGTGGCAATGGGGTTGCCGGTCTCGTTCATGGGCGGCGTGGCGCTGATGGGGCTGGTGGGCTATTCGCTGAACCTCATGACCACCCTGGGTCTGCTGATCGTGATCGGATTGCTGATGGACGATGCCATCGTCATCGCCGAGAACATCGCCCGGCTGCGCGAAAAGGGTCACAGCGCGATCGAGGCCGCCGTCCGCGGCGCGCGGCAGGTCTTTCCCAACGTGCTGGCCTCGTTCGGTACCACGGCGATGATCTTCGGCTCGCTGGCCGTTCTGTCCGGCGATCTGGGGGCGGTTCTGCGGGTAGTGCCGGTGGTCATGCTGTTCGTGCTGTCCGTATCGCTGATCGAGGCGTTTCTGATCCTGCCGCATCACCTGATCCACAGTCTGCAGGCGCCGCGCTCCGAGACCGGGCTGCGCGCCCGGGTCGAGACCGGCCTGGCCGCTGCGCGCGACCGGCTGGTCGGCCCGCTGGTCGATCGCAGCATCCGCTGGCGCTATGGCGTGGCGGGACTGAGCCTCGCCGGGCTTCTGATCTCGGTCAGCATGATCGCCGGCGGTTTTCTCAAGTTCACCGCTTTTCCCGAACTGGACGGCGACACCATCGTGGCGCGGGTGCTGTTGCCGCAGGGAACGCCGCTGGCGCGCACGCAGCAGGTCGTGGACCGGCTGGTGGACGGGCTGGACCGCACCAACGCATCGCTGTCGCCGCAACAACCCGGCGGGGCGGCGCTGGTGCGCCATGTCACGGTGTTTTACGGGGTCAACAGCGATGCATTTGAGAACGGCGCGCATGTGGCGACCGTCAGCGTCGATCTTCTGGCCTCGGATCGGCGGACCCTGCGCCCGGATGCGATCATGCAGGACTGGCGCAACAATGTCGGCCGGGTGCCGGACGTGATCAGCCTGAAATTCGCCGAAAGCCGGATCGGCCCCGCCGGTGTCGCGATCGACATGCGCCTGCGGGGGGACGATCTGCAACAACTGAAATCCGCCGCGATGGAACTGCAGGACTGGATCTGGCGCTATCAGGGGGTGACTTCGGTTCTGGATGACCTGCGCCCCGGAAAGCGCGAACTGCAGATCACCCTGACGGATGCCGCCGGACCGATGGGCATCACCGCGGCCATGGTGGCCGACCAGCTGCGCGCCGCCTATTTTGGCGCCACGATCAGCGAATTGCAGGTGGACGGGCGTACCGTCGAGGTCACCGCGCAGGTGGCCGGCCCGGATCGCACAGGGTTTGCCGGCTTTGACGATTTCCGCATCACCCGGGCAGACGGCGCCCATGTGCCCATCGACATGATCGCCGATATCCGCGTGGGGCGTGGCGTCAGCCGCATCAACCGCGAAGACGGCCGGCGCACGGTTACGGTTCAGGGCACGATCGACACCCGGGTCGCCAATGCCAACGCCATTGTCGGCGACACGCTGGCCCGGTTCGTGCCCGACCTGCTGACGCGGCATCCGGGCCTGTCTCTGGATATCGAAGGCCAGCGCGCCGAGGCCGGCAAGACCCAGAAATCGATGATGAAGGGCTTTGCGATCGGGCTGATCGGCGTGTTCCTGCTGCTCAGCTTTCTGTTTCGGTCCTATGTCGAACCGATCGTCGTCATGCTGGTCATTCCGTTTGCGCTGGCCGGGGCGATCTTTGGCCATATGGCCATGGGTCTGGATTTCTCGATGCCCAGCATGCTGGGATTTGTCGCGCTGGCCGGCGTGGTGGTCAACAACTCGATCCTGCTGGTGGATTTCGTCAAACGCGAACATCAGGCGATGCCCAACGTCGCCGCCGCGGCGGCGCTGGCGGCGCGGGCGCGTTTCCGGGCGATCTTTCTGACCACGACGACGACCACCGCCGGGCTGCTGCCGATCCTGACGGAAACCAACCTGCAGGCGCAAATCCTGATCCCGCTGGTGACCAGCCTGGTCTTTGGTCTGTTGACCGCGAGCCTGGTCGTGCTGTTCGTGCTGCCCGCGGTCTATGCCATTCTGGACGATCTGGGCGTCAGCACGTTGTCCGAGAGACGGTCTGATCAGCCCGGCGCTGCAGCGGATCCGGCGCCGTAAGCTGTTGCTTTGGATTGGGGCAGGTGAGACGAGCTCTGCTCGCAGTGGCCGCAAGGCCGGATGGTCGGACACGGGGCCGGTTTGACTTTTGTCAATCTGTACGCGGGCTGTTTCCAGTATTCCGGCGGCACGCCCCGTCGCAGTGCGATACCAACAAAGTCAGCGGAATGAGACAACCTCCACGCCTCCGCGTCCTGGCATTCTGTTGGGACGCACCGCACAAACCTCTGTTTCTGGCGTCGGTCCTGTGCGCCCTGATGGCGGTCGCATGGTGGCCCCTGGGGGTGCGGCTGGGCGTCCCTGCACCGGCCCTTGATCCCTTGTCCCTGTGGCACGCGCATGAACTTATATTCGGCTTTGGCGGTGCTGCTGTCGGCGGCTACCTGCTGACGGCCTTGCCCAGCTGGACCGGGGCTCCACCGCTGAACCACGCGCCGTTGATGGCCCTGACCGCGATCTGGGTTCTGGCCAGGGCAACAACGGCCCTGGCCGAGCATCTGCCACAGGTGCTGCTGATTGCGGCGAATGCGGGGTATTTTTTCGGCCTCGGTGGGATCATCGGGTATCAGCTCGTTGCGGCGGGGGCCTGTCGGAAACTGGGGTTCTGCCTGATCCTCTTATTGATGGGCGCGCTGGATGGGCTGATCCTGGGCAATCTGGCTAATCGGGAACCGGCGATCGGTGCGCGCCTGTTGGCGGTGGCTCCGATGATCCCGGTGATCCTGATGGTGCTCGTCGGCAGCCGTGCCATCCCGGCCTTTGCGCGAAACTGGCTGTTGCGCACCGGCCAAGCGACGGGGTCGAACGCCCCGGGTCCGGCGTCCGGGCAACCGGCAATCGCGGCAGTGTCGCTTGCGGCCGGTTTTGCCTTTGCCGGGTGGCAGGCTGCAGCGGGCATCGCCGAGGGATGTGCCGCGATCCTGCTGGTTTGGCAGATGCGCCGCTGGCCGATCCGTCGGACCATGACCAACCCGTTGCTGGCGGCGCTGCATCTGGGGTTTTGCTGGCTGCCTGCGGGGCTGGCGCTGTCGGGATGGGCCCGGCTGTTTCCCGGCAGTTACCCGGCGGCCGATGCGGTTCACGCCATCACCATCGGGGCCATGTCCGGCCTGATCATGGCCTTTGCCGCCCGCGCGGCGGCGCATCGCGGCGGGGGCGATCTGCGCGCCCGCTCGGGGTTTCGCGCCGGTTTTCTGCTGCTGTGGTCGGCCACCTGGGTTCGTCTGGCCGTGCCGCTGTTTGCGGATCACTCCGCCGCGCTGACCGGCCTTGCCGGAGTCATCTGGTGCGCCGGATGGGGGCTGTTTCTACCGGGTTTTCTTGCCGGGCTGGCAGGCCCAGTCAGACGTCCGGTCCTGAGCGGCAAGAAACATCCACAGGACATCAGCCATCCCGCAACTTCCACCGCGCGGACTGCGCCGCCAAGCTCAAAGCATGCAGGGCGCCGGTAGGGACTCGCCGTCGTGCACCGTCGCAGTCCCGGCCGCGGTTCGCACCACGGTCCGAGGCGCCCGCTCGCAATCGAGGTAGGGGATTCGCGGAAACCGCCGAAACCGCAATGAAATATGATTGATGGTGCCCCATAGTCAGTCACATGAGACGCCAAGTGATCAATGGGTTACGATGAAAGTGTACCACAAAGAAAGTGAACTGGCGCGGTGGATACCCCCACCCAACGGCACCGAAAATGCCATAACGCGAGCCGGCACATGCAACCGCGGAATTCGGCCTCGATGCGATTGAGCCTACCGGCAGACAATGCATCTCATCAGGCAGAACACCGCCACAACTCTCTTTCTCCAGTAAAAAACGGTCGCCCTATTGATTTCGGTCTTGCGACAGACCTCCGCAGCCGGTGTCCCTTGCGCGCCCTGTTTCAGGATGAAGCCCTCAGTGTTTCCGTGGGTTTCGGTGCATTCATGCGGCTCCGTTTCTCGCCCAACCCTGGAAGCTTCGCGGAAAACTTCGGCTTCAAACAATTCACTCCAAAGGGGCAGAGCCTGGCAGATTGATCCCGACATTCTTGTCCGCGTGCTGCTATTTAGTTCGGGCGCGCGAAATTGCGCGACCAGCGGACCAGAGCATTGGGGTTGAACGGACGGGGAGTGGCGTCGGATGGACATAAATGAATTCGGCAGCTGGCCAGCCAAAAGCCCGCAGAATACTGACGGTATCGCCACCTGCTGTGCGTATCATATGCTGGATGTGGCTGCGGTTGCAGAGGTTCTGCTGCGGCCCCATGCGGGCCTTGCAGCCTTTCGCGACGCCCTTGTTCTGTTGGTCGCGCTCCATGATCTGGGAAAGGTCAGCGACGATTTCCGCAACATGCTCGAACACGGAACTCGGCAGAAGTCCCGACACTGGAAACTGAGCGAAGCGCTGTATTACCTGAATGACGATCTGCTTGGTGCGCAATTGGGCAGTACGCCGCGACCACGCCAAGTGCTGTATGCTGCAGTCGCGGGGCATCACGGAACACCTTCCGAGTTGGCCCTTGGCCCTCTGCCGACCGGCCGCCGCCCGGCACCGGACTTGCACAGGGCGATTTGTGACATAGGCGGTGGGCAAGACGACGCAAGGCGCCATGTCAAAGCGTTTTGCGCACTTTGGCCGGACGCCTCGCTTGGCGAGATATCGCTGGCAGAAGCGCAGCAGTTGAGTTGGTGGCTGTCGGGACTTTGCACCGTAGCGGACTGGATTGGCTCGAATATCGATTGGTTCCCGCCGCGTTTTCCGGATCTTTCGCTCGCTGGCTACCGCGACCTTGCACGGGACCGGGCCGAACGGGCGGTGGCCGAGGCCGGGTTGGGCGGGGTCCTGACCCGGGATGTGGACCTCTACGATTTTTCCCTGCGGCCGATGCAGAAAAAAGCCATGGACATGCCCCTGACCGACGGTCCGATGCTGGCGGTGATCGAGGATGAAACGGGCTCTGGCAAGACCGAAGCCGCGCTGTTGCTTGCGCAGCGAATGCTGCTTGCCGGCAAGGGGCGCGGACTTTACTTCGCGCTGCCGACCATGGCCACGGCGGATGCGATGTTCGCGCGCTCGGTCGAAGTCATGGGACGATTGTTTCAGGAGAACCCGACATTGACGCTGGCGCATGGACGGGCGCGGCTTTCGCAGGATTTTGCGTCCCTGCCGGACTTCGCAGATCTTCGGCCGCATGGCGCGTCCAGCCCCGATGCCGCGACCTGTTCGGACTGGTTGCGCAGTTCTCCACGCCGGGCCCTGTTGGCGGATGTCGGTGTGGGAACCGTGGATCAGGCGCTGCTGGCGACGCTACCGGTCCGGTTTCAGGCCTTGCGCGTCTGGGGGCTGTCTTCGAAGATTTTGATTATTGACGAGGTCCACCAGATGGGCGTGCCCTACATGGCCGCCGAGCTTGAGGCCCTGCTGAAACTGCATCGGGCGCAGGGGGGATCGGCCATTCTGCTCACGGCCACCCTGCCGCTGGACCAGCGCGCGCGACTGTTGGACACCTATGACGGCACAGCCGATGACCCGGCCTATCCGGCACTCACCATCGCCGGTGGAGCCACAGCCGTCGATCTGCCGCAGCAGACTGGCGCGCGTGGCGCGGTCGAGGTCGTGCGCCTTGCACAGCAGAAAGAGGCGGTACGGCTGCTAGCAGAGGCAGCCCGCGCTGGGGCGGCATGTGTCTGGGTGCGCAACGCCGTGGATGATGCGATTGCCGCGGTTGAGGCTCTGCGCGATGCCGGGATCGATGCGGATCTGTTGCATGCCCGCATGGCGCTGTGCGACCGCAAGCACGTCGAAGCCGAGATGCGCATGCGGTTTGGCAAGGACGGTGGCGATCGTGCGGGTCGGATCCTGGTCGGCACGCAAGTACTGGAATCCTCGCTGGATCTGGATTTTGACGTGATGGTCAGCGACCTCGCACCGATGGCTTCGCTGATCCAGCGGGCAGGGCGGCTCTGGCGGCATATGGATCACCGGCCCGCCGCGGTGCGACCCGTCAAGGCTCCCGTGCTTTATGTGTTGTCTCCGGACCCCGGGCACGTCGAAGATGCGCGTTGGCTGCACGGCACGCTGGATCGCGGCGCCTATGTCTATCCCGTCAGCGAGACTTGGCGCACCGCGCGCGTGCTGTTTGACGCCAACCGGATCGTTGCACCGTCGGGACTGCGGGCGTTGATCGAGGCTGTGCATGGGGCAGAAGCAATAGACCTGCCCGAAACATTGCAGACCGCCGAGTTTGAAGATTTCGGCAAGCGGGCCGCGGAAAGGGGGCACGCCGCGCAAAATATCGTCGATTTTGCATCCGGTTATCGGGTTGCGGGGCGCGGCGATGACGACACCGATTATCCGACCCGGCTGGGCGAGCCACAGCGGATACTGGTCCTGGCCCGTTCTGAGGGCGGGAAACTGCACCCCTGGTCGCGCGGCAATAGTCTTGAAGAATGGGCGCTTTCGGAGGTCTCCGCCCGGCGATCCCTGCTTGACGCTTTGCCGCTGCCGGATCAGCAGGCGCCAGAGATCCAGAGCGTCACGGCGGACTGGCCCGACTGGAAACGCCGCGAGATGCGTCTGTGCCCGGTGGAACGGGACGGGCGGATTTGTGACGGGTTGCATTACGGCCAGCGGCGGGGCCTTCAATTCAGGCGGCAATAACCGTCAAATTGCAAATTTTTGCCGTTTACAATTATTGCGTTTGCTTGTCACATGGCATGAATTATTGAATTAAGGCTTTTCATGCCCCTAAATCTCATCGAATCCGCATGGATTCCAGTGCTTTGCAATGATGGATCGCGTCGGATTATCGCGCCGTGGCAGATGGCCGAGGCCGATATCCTGCGCCCCGACTGGCCACGCGCCGATCTCAACCTGGGCTGTCTCGAATTGCTGATCGGGCTGGTCTATCTGGCCGATCCGCCCGTCGATATCGAGGATTGGGATGCCCGCCGCGACGGCGATCCGGTGCGGTTGCGCGAAAAGCTTGGGCCTTTTGCACCGGCCTTTGATCTGCTGGGCGATGGTCCGCGTTTCTTGCAGGACCTGGAGCCGCTGGACGGAACACCCGCCCCCGTGGACATGTTGTTCGTTGACAGTGCCGGCGGCAATACCGCGCGGAACAATGCCGACCTAATGGTGCATCGCGGACGCTATCCGTCGCTCGACGTTGCCACCGCTGCCATGGCGCTGTTCACCTTTCAGGCCCATGCGCCGTCGGGTGGCGCAGGCAACCGCACCTCGATGCGCGGCGGCGGACCGATGGTGACGCTTGCCGATCCGCAGCAGGACCTCTGGTCGCTGGTCTGGGCCAACGTGCCCGAGGGAAAACCTGGCAGGATCGAGGAACTGCCATGGATGCGCCCCACTTGCGTTTCCGACAAGAAACAGGAGGTGCACCCGCCAGAGGGGCGTGTCTTTTCGACCGAAGCTTTCCTTGGCATGCCGCGCCGGTTGCGGCTGATCGAAAAGGAGGGCGCGATCACAGGGGTAATCCAGAAACCCTGGGGCACGAATTATGCGCTTTGGAAGCACCCGCTCAGTCCACATTACCGGCAGAAGGCCGGACAGAGCTGGCTGCCGAAACATCCGCGCGCCGGGCATTTCGGCTTTCGCAACTGGGTCGGCGTGATCGTCAATGGCGAAAAGGACACCTTGACCGAATTGGCGCGTTGTCTGAGGGACGGTCAGCAGCGGGGCGGCCAGGCGGTGCTGGTCGCAGGGTGGTCCATGGACAACATGAAGCCGCGCGATTTCATCTGGTCTGAACAGCCGCTGGTCGATCTGTCCCTCGACGCTGAATTGCGGGTGATCGGAATGATCGAGGCAGCCGAGGCTGCGGGGGTCGCCCTGCGCGCGGCGCTGGCTCCGGTGCTGGCCGAAGGTGAAAGCCGCGAGGCCGAGCGCGAAGCCTTTTACCTTGATGCCGAGCCCGCCTTTCTGCGCCAGGTGCAGTCGCTTGCGGCGAAAGGCGACCAACGCGCGGAATGGCTTGATCATCTTCGTGACGTGGCCTTGCGGCGTTTCGGGGCGCTGGCATTTGACGGGTTGGACCGCCGGCCGACGCGCGAAATTGGCGCAATCGTCAACGCGCATCGCAATCTTCAATCCAGTTTTCGGGGCTACGGAAAATTCGGCGGTCAGATGTTCGATGCCCTGGGTTTCGATCGTCCGACCGGCAAGAAGGGAAAAGCGGCATGAGCGAAGAAAAGCAGAGTGTCGGCGGCATTGTTCTGGGCTGGTGGTCCAGCAGGATCGGCAATCGCGACATTGCCGGGAACAGGGCGCTGGCGGCCAGGTTGCGCAGAGCCGGCCGCGTCGAAGTGCTGGCCGAGCGCGCGGTTATCGATTTCGCCGGACAACTGGGCATTGGTGCCGGCAGCGAACGGCTGCAACGCTTTGTTGCAACTGTTCGCCTTTTGTCCGAGGTGCGCGCCCATGGGGGCAGAACGCTGGCGCGTCGTATCGGCGGTGGCGATCCGCTGGTGTCCGAATTGCGGTTTCAGCGGCTCTTGCGGGCCGAGGGCGACGAGTTCGAAGGCCTGATGCGACGCGCGATCCGCATGGTGCCCGACCGCAAATGCAATGTCGCGTCGCTGGGGGCGGACCTGCTGTTTTGGGACGCACCTGTCCGCCAGCGATGGTGTTTCGAATATTTCGGCGCCGAGGCGCCCGCAAACAATTTCAAAGAGAGCCAGAAATGACCACATTCATCCAGTTTCACAGCCTGACCCGTTATGGTCTGTCCAATCCCAACCGCGACGATCAGGGTCGCCCAAAGCAGGCGATGATCGGCGGCAGCCCGCGGTTGCGCATGTCTTCGCAATCGGTCAAGCGCGCGTTGCGGGAAAGCGCCTTTTTTGCGCTAGACCTGGGCGGCAACAGGGGCATCCGCACCAAGCGGCTGCACGATCATCTGCTGGACCGCCTGATCGCTGCGGGTCAGGCAGAGGCAACGGCCGCCGAGATTGCCGAGCAGGTCGCGGGTGTCTTTGGCAAGCTTGACGCTCCGGCCAAAGGGGAACGGCGTCGCCATGCCACAACGCTGGCCTTCATCTCGCCCGAGGAGTGGGCCTTTGCCGAAGAGCTTGCCGACAAGGCCGCGGCAGGCGAGGCGCTTCCCGACAAGAAGGCGCTGACCAAGCTGATCCTGCGCCGGGCCGATGGCGCGGTGGATATCGCCATGTTCGGGCGGATGCTGGCGGACAATGCCGACTATAACCGCGAAGCCGCGGTACAGGTCGCCCATGCCTTTACCACGCATGCCGCACAGATCCAGGAAGACTGGTATTCTGCGGTCGACGACCTCAACAAGAAGGAAGAAACCGGCGCTGGCCATCTGGGCGAAACCGGGTTTGGCTCGGGTATCTATTATCAATATGTCTGCGTGAACGCCGATCTGCTGATCGAAAATCTTGCCGGCGACAAGGAACTGGCCGCCAAGGGCGGCGAGGCGCTGACGCAGGCCCTCGCGCTGGCCACGCCACGCGGCAAGCAGAACAGTTTTGCCCATCATCCTCACACCGAATATCTGCTGGCCGAGGTCGGCCCGCAGACTCCGCGTGACCTGTCGGGGGCGTTTTTCGCGCCGGTGCATGGACAACCCTGGTTTGAAACCTCGGTGGAGGCGCTGCACAAGACGCGCGCCGACCTGGACGCGGCCTACGGGCCGAGCTGTGCGGAGCACCGGCTGATGCAGGTTGGCCAAGGCGGGACGCTTGCCGATATCGTGGCCTTCGTCGGTGACACGATCCGGGGGCTGTAATGCGCCCATATCTGATCTTTACGCTGACCGCCGCGCTCGGGTCGATGGGCGAACTGGCGGGTCATGAACGGCGTGGCACGCTGTTGTGGCCGGGCCGGTCGGCCATCCTCGGTCTGCTCGGCGCGGCCTGCGGCATCCGTCGCGGCGGCGATTTCTCGCGGCTGGACAGGCTGTCGCTCGCGGTCGCGATCTTTGACGAAGGGCAGGCTTTGCGCGACTATCACACCTATCAGACCATTCCTTCGGCGGCCGTTAAGGCACCGAATTCGCGCCCCGAGGCGCTGATCGCCGCGGGGCTGCGCAGCAACACCGCGATCACGTTGCGCGACTACCGCTGCACCCCGCTATACGGCATCGCGTTGTGGTCCGATGACGACGCGCCACTTGAACCTTTGCGCGATGCGCTGCGCCGGCCGGCCTTCACCCTCTATCTCGGACGCAAGGCCTGCCCGCTGGCGGCACCGCCGGGGGCGCAGGTGATCGAGGCGCACACGCCGCAGGACGCTTTGCAGCATCTCAACCTGCCGGCCTGGCGCAAATACGCGCGGGCGCACCGTCTGGTGCGCGATGCCGCCACGGGCGAGGTTGTCCATGATCTGCCGCTTGACCGTCTCAAATGGCATTTCGCCCCGCGATCCGTCGCCATCGACCGGGTCGATATCGCCCCTTCGGAGGGGGCATCATGAGCCTGTATCTGTCCCGCCTGGAAATCGCCTCCAACCCCTCGACCCGGGCGCTGTCGCGTCTCATCTCGCCGGATGAGGCCGGCGCCCGGCGCGGCGCCCATCACCGGCTGATTTGGACTGCCTTTGCCGATCATCCCGGCCGCCAGCGCGATTTCCTCTGGCGCGAGGAGGGGCGGGGCATCTTCCTGACGCTGTCGGCGCGCCCGCCGAAGGCCCTGGACCTGTTCCGGCACCCCGATGTCAAGCCCTTTGACCCGCAGCTCGCACCCGGCGACCAATTGGCCTTTTGCCTGCGCGCCAATGCAACCCGCAGCCGCAAGGGGGCAGGGCGGGTCGATGTGGTGATGGATGCACTGCACGCTCTGCCGAAGGATGAGCGGGCCGAAGCGCGCGGGGAGGCTGCGCAGCGCGAGGGTGCCGCCTGGCTTGCGCGACAGGGACAGGATGCAGGCTTTCGGCTGCAGGAATGTACAGTCGAAAGCTATGCCACCGAAACGCTCCCCGAATATCGCGGTCCGCGCAAAGGCGCGCCGCGTTTCGGCATCCTCGACATCCGGGGGCAGTTGGAAATCACCGACGCTGACCGTTTTCTCACGCGCCTTGTGCAAGGCTTCGGCCGGGCCAAGGCGTTTGGCTGCGGTCTCATGCTGATCCGGCGCGCCGGATGAGCAGCGGGCCGCCCGGCCTGAAGCCGCCAAAACCCATCCCTCTCAAGGATCGCGCCTCGCTGGTCTTTGTCGAACGTGCCCAACTGGACGTGATCGATGGCGCTTTCGTCGCGGTCAATGCCGATGGCACGCGCACCCAGATTCCGGTCGGCGGGCTGGCCGGGATCATGCTGGAACCCGGTGCCCGGATCAGCCATGCCGCAGTGGCGCTGGCCGCGCGTGTCGGCACGCTGATCACCTGGGTGGGCGAGGGCGGCGTGCGGCTCTACTCGGCCGGACAGCCGGGCGGGGCGCGGTCCGATCGGCTGCTCTGGCAGGCCGCCATTGCGCTGGACGATGCCGCCCGGCTCCGCGTCGTGCGCAAGATGTTCGAGTTGCGCTTTGGCGAGGCGGCCCCTTCGCGCCGCTCGATCGATCAGTTGCGCGGCATCGAAGGCGTGCGCGTGCGCGAGACTTACGCCCTGCTCGCGCGCCAGCATGGCGTGGATTGGCGCCGCCGTGCCTATGATCCCAGCGACTGGGAGGCCGGCGACGTTCCCAATCGTTGCCTTTCCGCCGCCACAGCATGTCTGCACGGTCTCAGCGAAGCGGCGGTATTGGCCGCTGGCTATGCCCCGGCGATCGGCTTTCTGCACAGCGGCAAGCCGCGATCCTTCGTCTATGATATCGCCGACCTCTACAAGCTCGAGATCGTGGTGCCCGAAGCGTTTCGCATCGCCGGCCAGGCGGCCAGGGGCAAACTCGACATGTCGCCGGATCGGGCGGTTCGTCTGGCCTGCCGCGATGTGTTCCGAAAGACCGGGTTGCTGAACCGGATCATCCCCACGATCGAAGAGGTGCTGTCCGCCGGCGCAGTGCCGCGCCCCGATCCCCCGCCCGAAGCGATGCCGGTGGCATTCGAAGAGCCGAAATCCGATGACGGGGGACACCGCACATGATGGTCGTCGTGGTTTCCAACGCGCCGCCCAGGCTGCGCGGCCGGTTGGCGGCATGGCTGGTCGAGCTGCGGGCCGGCGTCTATGTCGGCGACTATTCCGCCCGAACGCGACAGATGATCTGGCAGCAGGTCCTGGGCGGTCTCGATCAGGGGGATGCGATCATGGTCTGGAAAGCGCCGACCGATCAGGGCTATGAATTCCAGACAGCCGGGCGCAACCGGCGCATGCCCGTCGATTTCGATGGCCTCAAGCTCGTGGCATTCCGGAACTGAAGGCTCTGCCGACCTGTTTCTGATCAGCGTCGTTGCGCTGGTACGTTCTTTGACATTGCGAAAAATTCGGTGGATCAATGGGTTCCACAAAGACCGTTCCCCGCCCACGCGGGGATGAACCGTGGCTGCCGTGCATGTCACAGGGCGTTCGGCGCCGTTCCCCGCCCACGCGGGGATGAACCGGCGGCCTATAACTGGGTCAATGGGTCAGCCTGCCGTTCCCCGCCCACGCGGGGATGAACCGTTTGGGCGCGCTGCCGGGTGGCCAGCGGATCGCCGTTCCCCGCCCACGCGGGGATGAACCGTGGTTCGGCGCGGTGTTTTTACATTGCCGAAGCCGTTCCCCGCCCACGCGGGGATGAACCGCCAGCACCGTGATTGGCGGATTGATCAGTACCCCGTTCCCCGCCCACGCGGGGATGAACCGCGTGAAGTACGCGTTCCACTCACGCACTTCAGCCGTTCCCCGCCCACGCGGGGATGAACCGATGACATCGAAAGAAACAACGATTGGCGTGCGCCGTTCCCCGCCCACGCGGGGATGAACCGCGCTGCGGGGAAACGCCGAAACCCGCGCGCGACCGTTCCCCGCCCACGCGGGGATGAACCGGATCCGCAATAGCTTCATGCAGCCGGATGCGACCGTTCCCCGCCCACGCGGGGATGAACCGCCCGCCAGCCGCCCGTCGCCTTCCTGAATGTCCCGTTCCCCGCCCACGCGGGGATGAACCGTTGGCAGGGCAACTGATGCAGCAGGGGCTGTTCCGTTCCCCGCCCACGCGGGGATGAACCGGATGCGAGGGCATATGCCTTGAGTTCGGAGCGCCGTTCCCCGCCCACGCGGGGATGAACCGGCATGAACATGCCGCGTATAAACAAACCCGTGCCGTTCCCCGCCCACGCGGGGATGAACCGGCGGCACGGGTTGCTGGGCGATCCATGCGTCCCCGTTCCCCGCCCACGCGGGGATGAACCGGTCACGTGCCGGTTGCGAGACATGCCGTGGAACCGTTCCCCGCCCACGCGGGGGTGAACCGGGCATCAGAAAGTCAAAGACACTTCCGACCAACCGTTCCCCGCCCACGCGGGGGTGAACCGGGCATCAGAAAGTCAAAGACACTTCCGACCAACCGTTCCCCGCCCACGCGGGGGTGAACCGGGCATCAGAAAGTCAAAGACACTTCCGACCAACCGTTCCCCGCCCACGCGGGGGTGAACCGGGCATCAGAAAGTCAAAGACACTTCCGACCAACCGTTCCCCGCCCACGCGGGGATGAACCGTGCCCGCCCTTTTTGTCCGTGCGGGCGAGCAGCCGTTCCCCGCCCACGCGGGGATGAACCGGGCATCAGAAAATCAAAGACACTTCCGACCAACCGTTCCCCGCCCACGCGGGGCTGAACCGATGGACGGGCAGGGGATCGACCCGTCGATGCCCGTTCCCCGCCCCCGCGGGGATGAACCGAGCATCAGAAAATCACAGACACTTCCGACCAACCGTTCCCCGCTCACGCGGGGATGAACCGGGCAGCAGAAAATCAAAGACACGTCCGACCAACCGTTCCCCGCTCACGCGGGGATGAACCGGGCAGCAGAAAATCAAAGACACGTCCGACCAACCGTTCCCCGCTCACGCGGGGATGAACCGGGCAGCAGAAAATCAAAGACACGTCCGACCAACCGTTCCCCGCCCACGCGGGGATGAACCGAGGTTGGGCTAGGTCTCACCTGCGCCGTGCCTCCGTTCCCCGCCCACGCGGGGATGAACCGATGGACGGGCAGGGGATTGACCAGTCGATGCCCGTTCCCCGCCCACGCGGGGATGAACCGGCCGGTCACAGCTATGCGCTGAATTGCCAGACCCGTTCCCCGCCCACGCGGGGATGAACCGTTCCCCTTGACAGCATCGACTGCACAGGGCGGCCGTTCCCCGCCCACGCGGGGAGGAACCGCTCTGGATCAAGTCGAACGGACTGGAGATGAGCCGTTCCCCGCCCACGCGGGGAGGAACCGCTCTGGATCAAGTCGAACGGACTGGAGATGAGCCGTTCCCCGCCCACGCGGGGAGGAACCGCTCTGGATCAAGTCGAACGGACTGGAGATGAGCCGTTCCCCGCCCACGCGGGGAGGAACCGCTCTGGATCAAGTCGAACGGACTGGAGATGAGCCGTTCCCCGCCCACGCGGGGATGAACCGAGGCGCATTTGGCGCATGCGGTGCCGTTGGCGCCGTTCCCCGCCCACGCGGGGATGAACCGGGCGGCCAGTCGGTCGCCCGTCGCTTTTACGGCCGTTCCCCGCCCACGCGGGGATGAACCGCTCTGGATCAATTCGAACGGACTGGAGATGAGCCGTTCCCCGCCCACGCGGGGATGAACCGGTTTATTCTGCATTTTTGTTCAGCAGCATCCTCCGTTCCCCGCCCACGCGGGGATGAACCGGATTGCGGCGCAAGGCTCACAATATCCTCATCCCGTTCCCCGCCCACGCGGGGATGAACCGACAAATCGGACCTGGGATCGTGAATGCGCCGGCCGTTCCCCGCCCACGCGGGGATGAACCGTCGGTCACCATGAACCTTGCTGGTCAAAACCCCCGTTCCCCGCCCACGCGGGGGTCAAACAGCTAAACTCTTTGTCTCAAGGCCCCGGTCGCTCTTGCTATTGGATGCCATTGGCGCGCTGCAATGCCCTGACATAGCTGACGATGCCCTTGACATCGCCCTGTGTCAGCCCCGCGACAGGTGGCATGTTTCCGAACGGCCAGTGGTGGCTCTGCACGCCATTCGCCACAGCCATCTGAAATGCATAATCCGCATGATGGCTGGGTTCGTAGAGCTTGTGAATAAATGGTGGCCCTGCGCCGTCTTTCCCCAAACCGTCTTCTCCGTGGCAAGCCGCACATTTTGCGTCAAACGCAATTTTGCCCAATGTTTCTGCCTCATTCAGAGGCGGAATATTGATCTCCGCTCTGGCGGGAACAGGGTGGGATGGCGGAGGGCGCATCCAGATCGCAACCGCTGCGACGACTGCAATGGCGGCAAACGCGGCAATGTATTTCTTCATGTTCGGTTCCGTTTCAGATTTTTTCGCGCGGGCCGAGAGACCATCAAGGCCCGCGCGGGTATCAAAGGTTATTTCAATTCAATGACGGTCAGTTTGCCGTTCACCCGGTCTGCGACGAACTCGATGTTCTGACCTTCGGACATCTTTGAGATCATTTCCTCGTCGACGCGGAACACCATGGTCATCGCGGGCATTTCGAGATCAACGAGTTCCTCGTGAATGATTGTGACCTTGCCAGCCTTTTCATCGACCTTCTTCACCGTGCCCTTGGTGAAGGTTCCAGCCATCGCCACTGACAGCATGGCCGCCAGGATTGCCGCGGTTGCGGTGCTGATTTTCAGAAGTTTCATGTCCGATCCGATCCTCAGGAGCCTTGTTTGCCAACATCGAGCGCGCCGTGCATACCGGATTCGTAGTGTCCCGGGATCAGGCAAGCGAACTGGAACCGCCCCTCATTGGAAAAGGTCCAGACGATTTCGGCGGTTTGACCCGGTTCCAGACGGGCGGAATTGGGATCGTCATGTTCCATGTCGAACTTGGCCATCATCGCTTTGTGTTCTTCGTTCTCTTCATAGGTATCCATCACGAATTCATGCTCGAGTTCGCCGTTGTTGGTGATGATCAGCTTGACGGTTTCGCCCGTTTCAAAATCCAGCGTTCGCGGTTCGAACAGCATTTCACCGTCGTCGGTTTCCAGCATCGAGATTTCAACCGTGCGGGTTGCGTGGTGATCGTCGCCGGGGCGGCCGATTTCCGTTTCATCTCCATGTCCGCCGCCATGGGTTCCGCCGGCGAAGGCGGGCGCGGCGAGCGCCAACGCGATGACGGTCGTGAGAAGTGGTTTTTTCATGATTTGGTCCTGTTTTCAGTGGTTTCGTTTGGGTTGATGGTACAAGGGGCCCGGTCAGCCCCTTGAGGTGGTTTTGGGCGTGATCCGGGTTTTGGCATCGTGAACTTGCGCGAAATCGGGCAACTCCCCGGTCCATTCATAGGCCTGCGTTCCTGGCGGGTTTTCGTACCATCCAGGATCCGAGTAATCGTCGGCGCCGATTCCCTCACGGACCTTCACGACCGAGAACATGCCGCCCATTTCGATCGGGCCGTATGGTCCCCAGCCGGTCATCATCGGCACCGTGTTGTCGGGCAGCGGCATCTCCATCATGCCCATGTCGGCCATCCCGGCGGTGCCCATCGGCATGTATTCGGGTTGCAATTCGCGGATCTGCCTGGTCAGTTTGCGCTTGTCGACACCAATGAAGGTCGGCACGTCATGGCCCATCGCATTCATCGTGTGATGGGACTTGTGGCAGTGGATTGCCCAGTCGCCGAGATGGTCCGCAACAAATTCATATGCCCGCATTGCACCCACGGGGATGTCGATGGACACTTCGGGCCATTGCGCCTCGGGCGGTACCCAACCGCCATCGGTGCAGGTCACCTTGAAGTCATATCCATGCATGTGGATCGGGTGGTTGGTCATCGTCAGATTGCCGACCCGCACCCTTACCCTGTCGCCCTGATTGACCACCAGCGGGTCGATGTCCGGAAAGATCCGGCTGTTCCACGTCCACAGGTTGAAATCCGTCATCGTCATGATGCGTGGCACAAATGTGCCTGGATCAATGTCAAAGGCGTTGAGCATGATCAGGAAATCACGATCCACCGGCATGAAGGCCGGGTCCTTTGGGTGGACGACGAACATACCCATCATCCCCATCGCCATCTGCACCATCTCGTCGGCATGGGGGTGATACATGAAGGTGCCGGATTTGATCAGGTCGAACTCGTAGACATAGGTCTTGCCGGGCGGGATTCCCGGATGGGACAGCCCGCCGACCCCGTCCATTCCCGAGGGCAGGATCATCCCGTGCCAATGGACCGTAGTGTGTTCCGGCAGCTTGTTGGTCACGAAAATGCGGACCCTGTCGCCTTCCACCGCTTCGATGGTGGGTCCGGTCGATTGCCCGTTATAGCCCCAGAGATGCGCAATCATCCCATCGGCCAGTTCTCGTTCGACGGGTTCGGCAACCAGGTGGAATTCCTTGATCCCGTTGTTCATCCGATGCGGCAGGGTCCAGCCGTTCAGCGTGACCACCGGATTGTAGTCCGGCCCCGTTGTCGGGCGGGTCGGCGACTGGGTCGCCGCACTGTCCATGAACGCCGCCTCGGGCAGCCCCATGTTGCTGGTCTGCCCCCAGGCTTTTGAAGAGACCAGTGCCGCTCCTGCAGCTCCGGCACCCAGCAGTTGACGTCTGTTCATCATTTTATCAGCCCCTTCAATGTCCTGCACCGCCGCCGGACGCGATTGTCATGCCACCGCCATCGCCTGCAGCACCGGACCCGCCGCCGTAGATCGCCGCCGTCAGATTGGCCTGCGCTATCCAGAAATCGCGCTTGGCATTTGCGGCTTGCAGCGAACTGGCCAGCTTTTCGCGGACATCCGTCAGCAACTCGAAAGTGTTGGTGATCATGCCGTTGTAACTGAGCAGTCCCTCTTCCTCGATTGTGGTACGCAAAGGCACGACCACGTCGCGGTAATGGCGGGCAATCTTGTAGGACGAATGATAGGACACCTCAGCGCTTCGGGCCTCGGAGCGTACATTCACCGCCTTTTCCGCCAGTGAGTTCGCGGCCTGCATATAAGCCAACTCAGCCTTGCGCATCCGGGCCTGACCGGTGTCGAAAATCGGAATTGCAAATTCCAGTTCGATCTGTGGCCGGGTGCTGGTGTCGGTGTTGCCGTCCTCGCGTTCACGCTCGGATTCAAACCCTGCGATCAACTCCAGATCCGTCACAAGCCGGGTCTGATCGGTCAACCCAAACGCACGCGCCTGCGCCTCCAATCCGGCTTTGACGACTTTCAGATCAACCCTGTTGGACAGTGCCGCTGCTTCGATCGAAGACACGCGCCCCAGAGATTTCGGCAGGCTCGGCAGCGCGTCAGGGACAAAAAAGTCAACGTCGGTGCCCCACAGCCCCATCAGGCGGGTCAGTTCCTCTTTTGCCAATGTCGCATCCAACCGCGCCCTCGCGACCTGTCCCGCAAGTTCAGCATTGAACGCAAACTCGCGTGCCTGCCCCGCCTTGTTCAGCGCCCCGGTCTTGCCCAGTTGCTCGGCCAGTTCCGCCCCGGCTCCTGCAGCTTCACCAGCCTTGCGTAAATAGCTCAGGGTTTCGAATGCCGCCACGGCATCGATCCACGCCCGCCGGGTCTGGTTTGCCAGCGACAGGGTGTCATTGAC
The DNA here is from genome assembly GCF_042687825.1 of Sedimentitalea sediminis. NCBI lineage: Bacteria > Pseudomonadati > Pseudomonadota > Alphaproteobacteria > Rhodobacterales > Paracoccaceae > Sedimentitalea > Sedimentitalea sediminis. The sequence goes on from NZ_JBHUQE010000002.1 coordinate 46,069, forward strand.
AGCGTTCAACTGCGCCTGTTGGAACTGGGCGTCAGCGACCGCGATCCGCTGTTTACGCGTTTTGACATCCAGCAGATTGAACGCGATCATCGTCTCAAGGGACCTGTACAGCCCCAACTCGGGCGCACCGACGCCGAAAAGCCCAAGCGAAACGACCGGGTTCTGCGGCGTGGACTGCTGCCAGACCTCGGCTGCCGACAAGCCGACATTCGCGTAGGACGCCTGCAACCCCTTGTTGTTCAACAGGGCCGCCTGCACGGCGGTGTCCGCCGAGATGGTCTTGCCTTGCACCATGCCGCGCACCTCTTTGATCAGCGCGTCGTTCTCGGCCCGTGTCTGTGCGAAAGCCGTTCGCTTGCCAATCGCGCCATTCGTTTGGGTGGAGACGGCCAGAAACCCGGCCTTGGCATCGGTGTATTTCATCGGAACTTGCGGCGCGCAGGCCGCCAGCACCAGCGGCGTGATCAACAGCGCCGGCCATTTGATGCTCGCCATCAATTTGCCTCCGACTGCTTGTCATTCGCAGCCCGCCACGGGGCGGGGCCAGACGGGACATAGCCCTGATAGCCGGCAAACGGGTTCTGATAGCCGACAGCGGACGAAGAAGAGGATGGCAACGTGGTTGCCAGTTGTGCCGCACTGTCCGGCAGCGGCGTAGGCTCGGACGAGCACGCAGCAAGCGCCAGGGCCGAAGCCCCGAGCAAACCTGGAATTTTCATGGTATTCACCTGAGAACTATAGAGGAATAGTCAACGCACAAGCGCCGACCTGGTTCAGCATCAGGGCCGGGCGGCCCTATGTCTCAGATACTTGGGGGCCGCAAAAGTCCATGCGTTTCGCGCGAGGTCAACGCCTGCAACGGCAGTCCGAAATGGGAGTCTTGTTGATCAGATGTCGCGGCGGCAATAGCTTCAACCAGAAATGCCGTCGAACACATGGCCGAACAGCAGTTCAAGCCATCATCAGTGAGAGAACCGTCCTGTGCCGATGACGTACAATCAGCCGACTTGGCCGTCGCATGTTGCATCATCGCTTGTTCATCCGCAGCCTCAGAGGCAAACGTGCCGCTATGATGTTTCATTGAGGCATGCGCCGAAGAAGAAGTAGAAAGCGTCAGCGCGCAAAGGCTGACCACCATCAAGGCGATCTGCAAAAGTCGAGTTATGGTCACAGGTTTGCACACAGCCGCTTTGTGCCCATCCAAGCACCATCGGTCAAGCGCCTTCATCTTTTAGGTCGGCAACGTCCGTGCGATCTTGAAACTGCCGCCAATGGTGCTGCCGTTCGATCCCTCATATTGCGGTTCTGTCTATCGACAACGGCTTTGGTGATGGTTTTCCGGCGCAGGTCGCGGCGAGACGCTGGACCATCCGACACCTCGTCGGTGATTCGCCGTCTGTTGCACCTCGATCATGCGGGCTGGCCTGGCAGCGTGGAAGAGTCCAGGTTGGCTGAGAGCCATCCGGACGATCCGCGGGCGGACAACGCCCGCCTCTGCGCCGAGGCAATCGCGCGCGGTGTCCGGGCCCTGGCGGCTCTGGATCGCGCCCGCGTAAATCCAATGCTGGGGGTGACGTGATGGATGCAATCGTTGATCCCCCGGCGGAAGCCAGGGCGCTGACATTGCGCGCCGGACGCTGGCTGGCGCTGCTCGGGTTCCAGACACGCCCCGGCGCCCCGCGCTTTTTACCGGGCATGTGCAGCTATCACGACATGCTCGACCCCGCCGCGCCAGATGAGAGGCACCGTGTCTCCGTCCGCGCCCTGCTGCCGGCGGTGGAAAGAAAGACAGAGATCGAACGCTGTAAAGGCGGGGAGGCCTTGGCCGCAAGACCGCGTCATGATCCACATGGAGGCCAATGGCGCATGACCGAGCGTGGCGCCGCCCTTGAAGTCACCGCCGGTCTTCTGCGGGACGCAGTCAAACGCTATCGGGCTTGGGAAGCCAACTGAAAACACCCCGGTGGCGGCGTGATCCGTTCAGGCCGCCGCCGACCAGATCGAAGGCCCGAGGACGGCCTGCCGTCGCCCGCAGACCGCGTGGCGCACCTATTCGGGCACCGGCTAGGGGTAGACCTGCCCGACGTGCTGACGGTCGCCCTGTCGTCGCCTGCGCAAAGCTTCATGGACGTTCTGGCCGGGGAAGGGCTAGGCGACTTGGACCTTGCCGCCGTGGCCGTCTTGGCGGTGCCCCTGTGGGCACTTCCCGCCGATCAGCGGTCAACCGTCGCGTCCCTGTGCGAACACCCCTGACAACCAATCCCTGGTGCCAAGGGCAACTAGCCCCGGTTCGCGTGCACCGACGCAGCCGGGGCATTTTTATGCACTCACGTCGTCGTAGTTGCTTTCGCCGCGCGGGCAGTTTTCCCGCAGTAGGTAGGCACAGCGTTTCAAGGACGGGTCGTCGGTGCCGAAGCTTTCTTCGGAATGGCCGCACTTGCTGCAAGTCACTTCGACGCCTTCAACGGTGCCGTAGTCGCCGTCTAGGTCAACATAGTCGGTGGTCGTGGAAACGTAGCCCATGCTGAAAACTCCTACGTGTCGTCGGGATGGGGGGCTTGGGGAACTCTGTGGCACCAATACGGCATGTCTCGTGCGTCAGCTTCGCCCGGCTCATACCACTTATGCCCCGTCCACATCCAAACTTCCCAATCTTTGCCGGGCTGCGTGACAACGTAGTAATACCCCGGTCGGCCATCGTTCGTGTCTTGGGTCATGGAACGAACTCCTAGCTGCAAAGAAGAATATCCGCGTATATAGTCGCATTAGGCCGAAGCGACGCAAGCAGTTGTGGCGTAGTATACACCGGGCAGGCACACGAAGGAACTGCGCATGGCACTCAAACCGCTAATCTGGAACGGCTACGCCTACACGCTTTCCATTCGTCGTCACTGGAACACGTTCTTCGGGCTTGCGACTATCTGTGAAATCAATGCCCCTCGCATGACGAAGTTTCTGCCCGAAGGTGCGGGCCACCACATCACCGGGCTTCACGAACTTGTCGTTGGGGCGAAAGACTACTTCGACACGTTCGACAACTGGTGGTCGTATTCGTGTCGGCTGTGCGATCAATACTGCGACTTCTACGTGATGGAACGCCCGCGCGAGGGCAACACGTTCAACGAATTCCATAGCACCTACATCAACGACCGAACCGCCGTCCAAGACTTCGCCAAGGCGTCACGCGGCTACGTCGGGCCGGATCAGTGGAAGCTGACGTAGGCGAAGGGGCTTGCAAGGTGCGACATGCGGTCACGTCTTCGTGAGCGTCTACGGGGCTTTCGGGCAGCCTGTGCGCTTGCATTAGAGAATGTATAGAAATCCAGCTTTCTGAATTTCCGCTGCAAAATCAATATTTTTCAAGGAAAAGTGGCAGCCCGTAGGGGAATCGAACCCCTCTTTCCAGGTTGAAAACCTGGCGTCCTAACCGATAGACGAACGGGCCACTGTCGGTGTGCGGTTCATTAGGCAATCGAACCCTGTGGCGCAAGCGAAAAAACGCAGTTCGGGCAAGAATTCGACGCTGGTGCGACGTCAGCCCTGGTTGGCGGGGGCGGCGTCGTCCAGGCGCAGCTGTACGTTCTGCCTTCCGCCCCAGCTGTTGACCTCCAGACGGCCGGCCATGTGAAAACGGGCGCCGCCATGGGCGCTGAGCCGAGGACCCAGCTCGGTGTCAAAGGCGCCAAAGGCGATGGCGTCCAGACTGCCGCTGAGACCGTCCGACAGCGAAAGTTTCAGGTGCGACTCGCCAACCCGGCGGGCATGGCGAATCTGCAGGTCAGGCAGGGCATAGCGTGGCGCGGGCGCCCCGGCCCCGTAAGGACCGGCCTGATCGATCTGTTCGATCAGATCGATACTGGCCGCGCCCGGCATAAGAGCACCGTCCAGTTTCAGATCGGCCGGCCCGCCCTGACCGGCCCCCTGCCGGGCCAACAGCTCGGACAGGCGCTGCATGGCCGGTTCCAGCTGGGCGCGCTCCACGGTCAGGCCAGCGGCCATCCTGTGGCCGCCGCCCTTGATCAGCAGGCCTTCGCCCGCCAGCCGATGGATCGCCGCGCCCAGATCGACGCCCGCGACCGAGCGCCCGGACCCCTTGCCAAGATCGCCGTCCAGACCGATCACGATGGCGGGCCGGTTGGTGGCTTCCTTGAGGCGGGCGGCGACGATGCCGACGACCCCGGGATGCCAGCCCTGACCGGCGGCCCAGACCAGCGGCGCTTCCAATCCGCGCTGTTCGGCCTGTTCCAGAGCCGCGGCGCGCACCGCGTTCTCGATCTCGCGGCGTTCGGTGTTGAGGATGTCCAGACGTTCGGCCAGGGCCTGCGCCTCGGCACCCGATCCGGTTGACAGCAACCGCGCGCCCAGGTCCGACTGGCCGATCCGTCCGCCGGCATTGACCCGCGGCCCCAGCAGAAACCCCAGGTGATAGGTGCTGGGTGCCGAATCCATGCGCGCGACATCCGCCAGCGCCACCAGACCGGGGCGCTGGCGATGGCCCAGCACCTTGAGCCCCTGACGCACCAGCGCCCGGTTGGCGCCGATCAGGGGGGCCACATCGGCCACGGTGGCCAGCGCCACCAGATCCAGCAGCGCCATCAGGTCGGGGCCGGGGCCAGCGCCGGCCTCGCGCATCTGGCGGCGCACCTCGACCAACATCAAAAAGACCACGCCGGCGGCACAGAGATAGCCCAGCTCGCCGCTTTCGTCCTGCCGGTTGGGGTTCACCACGGCCAGGGCGGGGGGCAGGGTCTCGGCGCCCAGGTGATGGTCCAGCACGATCACGTCGGCGCCGGCGGCGGCGGCGATCGGCTCGTGGGACAGGGTTCCGCAATCGACGCAGACGATCAGGTCGTGGTCGGTCGCCAATTGCTGCATCGCCGGCACGTTGGGGCCATAGCCCTCGTCGATGCGATCCGGGACATAGAGCGTCGCGGTCAGCCCCATGTCGCGCAGCCAGACGATCAGCAGGGCCGCCGAACTGCCGCCATCCACGTCGTAATCGGCAAAGACCGCGATGCGCTGGCGGCGCTGAACGGCGGTCAGAAAACGCGCCGCGGCAATCTGCATGTCCCGAAGGCCGCGCGGGTCGGGCAGGAGGTCGCGCAGTTGCGGTGTCAGAAACGCCCGCGCCTCGGCCGCCGGCACGCCGCGCCGGGCCAGAACCTGGCACAGGGCGCGGGGCAGGCCGGTCGCTTGCACCAGGGCTTCCGAGGCGCGTTCGGTCTCGATATCCGGACCGATCCAGCGGCGACCGGTCAGCGAATGCTGCACTCCGAGAAAACCCATATCCGCTCCTGTCGCAAACCGCCGGATCACGCCTGACCCGGTCCGTCGCTTGTCCTGCGCAAGGGCTGGCAGGGCAAGCGGTCGATCAGACCGGGCTGCGATACTCCATGCGCCGCACCGATCCGGTCTTGGAGCGCATCAGCAGGGTCTGGGTGGTGACCCAGCCGGGTTCGCGCTTGATCCCGGCCAGCAATGTGCCGCCAGTGACGCCGGTGGCGGCAAAGATCACGTCCTGCTGCACCATCTCGTCGCGGGCGTAGATCTTGTTCAGATCGGTGATCCCGGCCTTTGCCGCGCGGGCCTTTTCATCATCGTTGCGGAACAGCAGGCGGCCATAGATCTGTCCGCCCATGCATTTCAGCGCCGCCGCGGCCAGAACCCCCTCGGGCGCACCGCCCGAGCCCATATACATGTCGATGCCGGTCTTGTCGGCCTCGGCGCAATGCATGACGCCGGCCACGTCGCCATCGGTGATCAGACGGATCGAGGCGCCGGTGCCGCGTACTTCGGCGATCATCTCTTCGTGGCGGGGACGTTCCAGAATACAGACGGTGATGTCTGACGGTTCACAGCCCTTTTCCTTGGCCAGCGCCGAGACCCGGGTGGCCGGCGGCATGTCCAGGGACACCAGCCCTTCGGAATAGCCCGGCCCGATGGCCAGTTTTTCCATATAGACATCAGGTGCGTGCAGCATCGAGCCGCGCGGCCCCATCGCGATCACGGTCAGCGCGTTGGGCATGTCCTTTGCCGTCAGCGTCGTGCCTTCCAGCGGATCCAGTGCGATATCGACGCCGGGGCCGCTGCCGGTGCCGACTTCTTCGCCGATATACAGCATCGGGGCTTCGTCGCGCTCGCCTTCGCCGATGACAACGACGCCGGCGATGTCCAGCAGGTTCAACTGTTCGCGCATGGCGTTCACGGCGGCCTGGTCGGCAGCCTTTTCATCGCCCCGCCCGATCAGCGAGGCCGAGGCCAGGGCGGCCTGTTCCGCCACGCGGGCCAGACCCAGCGACAGCATGCGGTCATGAAATTCGTTTGTGCCGGTCATGAAAAAAGCTCCTGTTCGGGTCGGGGTCGGGGTCGGGGTCGGGGTCGGGGTCGGTATGTGTGGCTGGAACGGTTCAGACGCTTTCGATGCGCAGGGCAACGGGCGGCGCCACCACCACATCGGTTTTTTCGATCGCTTCCAGCGCCTCGTCCAGTGCCGTGCGGGTGGTCTTGTGGGTGACAAACAGCACCGGCGCGGCGGGCTCGGAATGGCCGTACTGGCGCATCCGGTCGATCGAGACGCCGGAATTGCCGAGGATCGTGGCGACCTTGGCAAGCGCGCCGGGTTTGTCCAGCAGGGCCATCCGCAGATAGAAGGGCGCCGGCAGGCCGGTGCGCGCTGCCGGGGCTTCCTGCAGGGTTTGCGCCGGCTGGCCAAACGTTGGCAGACGCAGACCCCGCGCCAAGTCGCAGACATCGCCCATCACCGCGCTGGCGGTCGGACCCTGTCCGGCACCGGGGCCGCGCAGCACGATCTGTTCCACCGCGTCACCCTCAATCACCACCATGTTGGTGCCGCCTTCGAGCTGCCCCAGGGGCGAACTGTCGGGTACCAGACAGGGCTGCATCCGCTGTTCCAGCCCGCGGCCGGTACGTTGCGCGACCCCCAGCAGCTTGATCCGGTATCCCATGTCGGCGGCCTGACGGATATCCTCGATGGCGATGCGCTCGATGCCTTCGATCTCGATACCGTCAAAATCCGGTTTCGTGCCAAAGGCGATGGAACTGAGCAGCGCCAGCTTGTGCCCGGCATCGATGCCGCCCACATCCAGCGTCGGATCGGCTTCGAGATAGCCCAGATCGTCGGCCTCTTTGAACACGGTTTCATAGGGCAGACCGGCATGTTCCATCCGTGTCAGGATATAGTTGCAGGTGCCGTTCATCACCCCCATGACCCGGGTGATTTCGTTGGCGGCCAGGCCCTCGGTCAGGACCTTGATTACCGGAATGCCGCCGGCGACGGCGGCTTCATAACGAATCTGGCGGCCAGCGGCCTCGGCGCGTTCCGCCAGCGCCTGGCCGTGAATGGCCAGCATCGCCTTGTTGGCGGTGACCACGTCCTTGCCGCCATCCAGCGCCGCTTCGGTGGCGGCTTTTGCGGCACCATCCTCGCCGCCCATCAATTCCAGAAAAATGTCGACATCATCGCGCCGGGCCAGCGCCACCGGGTCGTTTTCCCAGGCATAGGGCGACAGATCGACGCCACGGTCCTTGCTTGGGTCGCGCGCCGAAACGGCGGTGATCCGGATGTCGCGTCCGGTGCGCGCGCGCAACAGCTGGGCCTGACGCCGGACGATGCCGACGACTCCCAATCCCACGGTCCCCAAACCGGCCACTCCCAGGCGCAATGGTGTCGTCATGAGGCTGTCCCTTGATCTTGTGTTTGGCTGTGCCTTAGCGGGTTCGGCGAAAGGGTGCAACGTATCAGGTGGCGTCCTTTGCTGGGCTCTATCGAGCAACTCCGCTGCGCATGCGCGCTGCGGTCGCGTCATCGACGACCGGCGCGTTCATCTGCCGGGCGCGCTGTTGCAGCCCGTCGCGCCGCGTCTCCAGTTCGGCGCGCAAGGCGTCGGCCTGTTGCTGCGGCGGCGGCAGCGGCGTCAACAACCCGTCCAGCGGTACCAATGCGGGGTAATCCGCCTGTTTCAGATGCGCGGGGACGGTTGCGTCCAGTTCCGGGATATCGGTACAGGCCGCCAGCATGGGACCGGCCAGCAGGGCAAAGGCGGCGGGGAGAAGCGGGCGGAAAGGTGGCAAAGCGGTCATCTTGGCACCGGTTTTCTGACGAAAGGTTCGCAATCGTGATGCACTGTCGCGGGAAAAGTCGCAAGCAAGGGTTTTTTCTGAACGAATGTTCAGATAGCCTTGGGGCATGGCGCGCACGACAGGTTCCCATTCTGACATCACCGGCCCCCGCATCCGCGACGCGGCGTTGCAGCTTTTCGCCCAGCACGGATATGCTGCGGTCTCGATGCGCCAGATCGCCGGCAAGGTCGGGGTGCAGGCGGGCGCGCTGTACAATTACACGCCGGACAAGCAAAGCCTGCTGTTCGGTCTGATGAAGGGCCATATGGAGGATCTGCTGGCCGCCCGGGCCGAGCGGGAAGCGCCTGGCGATCCAATGGGGCAGCTCGAGGATTTCACCCGGTTCCACATCGCGTTTCACCTGCAGCGTCTGGACGCGGTTTTTGTCTCTTATATGGAACTGCGCAATCTGGACGAAGAGAATTTCATTGCCATCGAGACCCTGCGCCGAACCTACGAGGATCAGCTGGAAGAGATCCTGCGGCGTGGGGTGGCGGCAGGGCTGTTCGCGGTTCCGGACACCAAGATCGCCACCCTTGCGGTCATCGCGATGCTGACCGGTGTCACGACCTGGTATCGCAGCGGCGGGCGTCTGTCGGTGCCGCAGGTCGAGACGATCTACTGGGACATGGTGCGCAAGTCGGTCGCCGCCTAGGGCACCAGCGCGGGTGCCAGTTCATAGTGGCTCAGCCGCCGGTCGCGGACCAGTTCGGCCTCGGCCGGATCAATATGCGGCTGCTGCCAATCCTCGCCGGAAAAGGCGCGGATGGCATCGACATTTTCCCAGACCATGACCATGCTGAACTCGGTCGGACTGTCCGGCCGCGGCAGTCCGGCTGTCAATGAGACCAACCCGGGCTGGCTTTTGACCAGCGGAATCGCGGTTTCGATGAAAAACCTGCGGAACGCGTCGACCTTTTCCTCGAATATGCTCACCTGAAAAATCCGTACAATCATTTTGCCCCCCATTTCTCGCAGGGGGCAATCATAGCACAGATCCGTGCAATCTACCGCGCTGGCCGGATAAAGCTGCCATTTCGCAGATCGCGCATCGCCTGGCGCAATTCCTCTTGGGTGTTCATCACGATCGGGCCGTGCCAGGCCACCGGTTCGTTGATCGGCGCGCCCGAGATCAGCAGAAACCTCACGCCTTCCTCGCCGGCCTGAACGGTCACCTCGTCGCCGGTTCCGAACCGGATCAGGGTGCGGTTGCCCGACAGGTCGCGCATATTGACCTCTTGCCCGGCGACTTCCTTTTCCAGCAACACCCCGGCCGGGGCCGCGGCATCGGCAAAGGTCGCAGCACCCTCGAAGACATAGGCAAAGGCGCGGCGATAGGTGTCGATGCGAAAGCTCCTGCGCAGGCCAGGTGGCACGCTGATGTCAAGATATTGCGGATCGGCGGCGATACCGTCGACCGGGCCGGTCCTGCCCCAGAAGGAGCCGACAATGATCCGGACACGGGTGCCGTCGTCGTCGATCACCTCGGGTATTTCGGCGGCGGCAACGTCCTGATAGCGCGGCGCGGTCATCTTCTGCGCGGCGGGCAGGTTGCCCCACAGCTGAAAGCCGTGCATCTGACCGGCGGCGTTGGCCTGCGGCATCTCCTGATGCATGATGCCCGAGCCAGCGGTCATCCATTGCACGTCCCCGGCGCCCAGCCTGCCGGTATTGCCCAGCGAGTCGCCGTGATCGACCTGACCGGCCAGGACATATGTAATGGTCTCTATTCCGCGATGAGGATGCCAGGGAAACCCCTTGATGAAATCCTCTGGGCGATCGTTTCGGAAATCGTCGAACAACAGGAACGGGTCCAGTTCCGTGGGATCCCGAAAGCCAAAGGCGCGGTGCAGTTTCACCCCCGCGCCCTCGATCGTCGGGCGTGCCAGGCGGGTTTCAAGCGTCGGTCTGATGGACATGGGCGGACCTCATCTGTGCGGTTGCGGTTCACAACACAGCTAGGCCGGGCGGGCGCGGATACAATCCGCGCCTATTCACCGGGCCTGTGCGCCGATGCGCATTGGCCGGGTTCAGCAGGCAGATGTCAGCGTCGCCGTCCCGTTGGCCCGCGTCCGCGCCGAGGCGGGCGGGCGGTGACCGGCACCGGGACGGGCGCGGGGGTCAGGCCCCACAGCGGCAGCTGGGCCGCGGGGGTGTCCTGACAGGCGCGAAACAGTGCGCGGCAGAGTCGGATCAGGATGTGATGCAAAACCAGGCCCCTTCGATGCAGACGGTTTCCGGCTCGGCGCAATGGAACCGGTAATAGGTCATCTCGGTCTGTTGCGACCGGTGAATGCTGGGATGGCCCTCGAAACCGGATGCGGGGCCGGTCTTTTGAGCGCCGACCAGCCCGGTGGTACAGATGATCTGGGCCGGGGACACCAGGATATTGCGCTGCGGCGTGCCCTTGCCCAACGCGCCTGCCCGCAGGTGCAACGGGTGGGCCTCGGTATGACGCGCCATGAAATCGGCATCCAGACGGATTTCATCGATTTTGACGACTTCCTTATAGGCGCCGGACAGGGTCTTGACCCGGTCGCGCACACGTAGAGCCTGGATTGGCAGTTCGCCAAAGCTGGTCGAGACCCGGCAGCGGCGGTCGAACCCGGGCAGGCTCCATACCAGTTCGGCCGATTTCGGCCGGTTCGGGCCAGGGGCCTCGGCCGCGCTCGATTCCAATGCCGATCGTATCGCCGAGGGCGCCGCCGGATCCGATCCGGCGGGCCACCCGGCCTTTTTCAAAACCGAGGCCAGAAGCGCGATGTCCCTTGCTTCGTTTTCACCCGTGCCCGAGGGGGTGCCCGGCCGCTTTTGGCGGTCGGGGCGCGGGGCGAGGTCCTGCGGTTTCGGGCGCGCCATCGGCTGTATCGACCCCACCGGGCGAACAGGGCGCACGCCGGGGCGGGCTCCCTGCTGCGGGTCGCGTTGGTCGCTGGCTGACGCCTGTCTATGTTTCTTCAATTCCATGTAAATCAATATAAGTATTTTCGGGAAAAACGCTACAAAATCAATGCGTTTAGGTTAATCATTGAATGCGTTACGGAAACGGTGAACCGACCCGAGGCGCCATTGTTGCCCCCAGCGCGACACTGACCCGTTGGACAGCAGCGGGCGTAGATCAACGAGTACCGCGTCGCGGTATGAGGTGTCGCAAACAGAGGCGACTGTCGCAAACCGACTCGCCAGTCTGAAGCCAGTCACAGCCGCGGAGGGCAGGGAATGCGCGTTGGTTTCATCGGTTTGGGCAATGTCGGTGGCAAGCTGTCGGGCAGCCTGTTGCGAAACGGCGTCGCGCTGCAGGTGCACGACCTGAATGGCGATCTCGTGGAACGGGCGGTCGCCGCCGGGGCGCGTGCCGCGCCCGGACCGGCGGCCATGATGCGCGATTGCGATGCGGTGATCACCTGTCTGCCCAGCCCCGCCGCCAGCGCCGCGGTGATGGTCGAGATGTTGGCCGAAATCGGCCCCGGCAAGATCTGGATGGAAATGTCGACGACGGATGAGGCCGAGATACGGCGCTTGGGAGCCGAGGTCATGGCGCGCGGCGGGGCGGCGGTGGATTGCCCGGTTTCCGGCGGCTGTCATCGCGCCGATACCGGTAATATAAGCATCTTTGCCGGCTGCGACCGTCCGACATTCGAACGGATCCTGCCGCTGCTGACGGTGATGGGCCGCCGGGTGCTGCATACCGGCGATCTGGGCAGCGCCAGCATTCTCAAGGTGGTCACGAACTATCTGGCGACCGCCAATCTGGTCAGTTGCGCCGAGGCACTGGTGGTGTCCAAGGCCGCCGGGATGGATCTGAACGTGGCGTACGAGGCGATCCGGATCAGTTCAGGCACCAGTTTCGTGCACGAGACCGAAAGCCAGGTGATCCTGAACGGCAGCCGCGATATCTCGTTCACCATGGATCTGGTGGCCAAGGATATCGGTCTGTTCCAGCAGATCGCCGAGCGCGCCGGCGTGCCGCTGGAACTGAACCCCCGGCTGATCGAGATCTTTGCCGACGGGATTGCCCGCTATGGACCGCGCGAATTGTCGCCCAACATCATCCGGCGGCTCGAGGACGCCACCGGACTGGAGATTCGTGCGCCCGGATTTCCGGCCGAAATGGTCGATGACGAGCCGGAGGCGCCCGGCACCGAGATCCGGCTGGACCGCCCGACGGCGGATTGACCTGTTCGCGCCCGCCGGTTCCGGGTAAACCGGTCGCGACCGGACAGAGGGACAGAGCATGGAAACCGAAATCAGGGCCGTCATCGAGGCCAGCGCGCTGCGCCGCTGGGTCGGGGTGGTGACGCTGGCCGCCATCGCGGGGTTGTTGATCTATGGTGTGCTGGCGCTGCCCGGCGATCCTTTGGTACAGGCAGTCATGGCCGGGCTTGGGGTGGCGGCGTTATGGCTGGCCGAGCGGTTGCGCCGTGCCACTGGCCATCGAATCGAGTTGACCGGGACCGAACTGCGCGACAGCAGCGGCGTCTGCATCGTAAAGATCGACAATATTGTGGCTCTGAATCGCGGCTCCTTCGCCTTCAAGCCGACAAACGGGTTTCTACTGCGGACCAAAACGCCGGGTTCCCGGGCCTGGCGCCCGGGCATGTGGTGGCGTATTGGGACGCGGATCGGGATCGGCGGCGTCACCCCGAGTCATCAGGCCAAGGCGATGGCCGCGCTGCTGGATCAGGACATCGCCGCGCGTGGTCAGGCGTCAGACCACTTGATCTGATCGACAAAGCGCGGGCGGGTAAAGACGAAATTGTCCAGATCCCGGTCGCCCATGCCGATGTCGAAAAGCGGGTGAAAAACATTGTTGGTTTCGACCAGAATGACGATTTCATTGTCGGGCATCGCGGGCAGCTTGCTGGCCAGATCCGAGACATTGGCGTTGGTCAGATCCGCCGGAAAACCGCGATTGGCCGACCAGTTGACGTAGTACCGGTCGTCCGGCCCGTCCCAGCGGATCACGGTGATGCGCATGCTGCTATCCGAGGGCGTGCGCGTCATCAGTTCGAACAGATTGACCATGCTGTCGATATATTCGTCGTTGATATCGGTGGTTTCGCGCGAAATCAGGTCGCTGATCGTATAGGCGGCTTTCAGGTTTGACGCACTTTGCTGGTAGCCGTCGAAATAGACGAATGTCGCCATAAAGGCCCAGAAGATGAAGGGCATGGCCAGAATGAACTCGACGGTGACGCTGCCGTCGGTGTCGTCGCAAAAGGCCTTGGCGCGGGGGAAAAGACGGAGTTTCAGCATCGTTTACCTCGGTTCCTGAACGAAGACAGAGGTCGAGACCAGGGCGTATTGACCGGCTCCGTCCTTCTGGATGTTCTTGCCCAATCCGGTCGTCGGAAAGACCGGATCGATCTTGGCGCAGGCCCGCAGGATCATCAGTTCGTTGTCTGCGGCATCATTCTTGAAGGTGGTCTTGGGCTGCACCTCCTTGGAAGCGTCCGAGCAGGTTGCGTATTCGGAAATGCCGACCCAGGCACGGGGATCGACCTGGACCATTTCCAGTTTCAGGTTATCACCACAATTGTGGATGAACCCGGCGCGCTGACAGATGAGGTCCTTGATCTGATCGTGTTGCGGCGCCGACCCGGTGCTGAGCCGGATATCGCGCACCGTCAGGTCCATCGCCCGCTCGAGACCCGAGTGATACAGGGTCACCATTCCCAGTTCGATGCCCGTCAGCAGGAACATCATCATTGCCGGAAAGGTGATGGCGAATTCAACCGTAGCGTTGCCGTTTTCACAGCCGGCAAACCGCTTGGCCTTGGACATCAGGGTTCGGATCATTGGGTCAGCCTCAGCTTGCGGATCGAGGATGCGATCGAGGCGAAGGCATCGGTGATTTCCAGACCGTCGACGTCAAAATAATGCGCGTCCGAGCTGGCGCAGTCCTTGAGCACTGCCTGACCGCCGTCCGGAGCTTCGAATCCGATGGTAAAGACGATGATCTGCTGATCTTTGGCGGTATCGCAAATAGCCTTTGTGCGGGCATTCTTGATCGTCGAGTTCACATAGTTGCGCACGTCGTAATACCACTGGCTATAAGCCGTGCTGTCGTTCATGAACGGGTAATAGCGGCGTTTGACATTGGCCTTGAGCGAAACATAGGCCCACAGGTCCGGATAATCGACATTCTCGGCCGTGCCGTCCTCGGTCCGATTGCTGCAGGACCAGCTGGCGACGCTGTCGCCGACGCAGCCCATGCCGTCCTGACCATAGGGATGATCGGCCCATTGGTCGTTATGCGGCCAGTAATAGGCGTCATAGGGCGGGTAATAGACTGACCAGCGGTCTTCCTGATCGTTGAACCACAGGTCCGACGGACCTTCGCGGAAACCGTCATTGATATAGTATTGCGACGTATTCTGACCGTCGGTCATCAGCACGATGACTTTCAGCGTATCGCCGTCATTGTAGTTGCCAGGTCTGGCGGCAAAATCGGCGGGCACGATGCCGTCGCCGATCATCGCGTTGATGGCCGGGCGCAGGCTGGGATCCAGCAGGGCCGTGCCCCATTTCATGCCCACATCGATCGAGGTGTTGCCGCGGGCGGTCAGATTGCTGATGTAATTCTTCAGCACGGTCGTGTCCTTTTGCAAAACCAGGACTTCGCGGCCCGACATCGCCTCGCAGACCGGCAGCGTACTGCTGGTGTCGCCCATCAGCACCTTGGGGTTGTTGTCCATGCCGTCATAGTCCTTCCAGGGATCGAAATGCATGGTCCGCTGATAGGCCTGGGTCGAGGACATGGACGGGGTGTCGAAATCGGCGCTCTGAAAGTTGATGCAATTGGAATAGTCATGTTCGGTCGAGACGTTGAATTCGGCCATCAGCCCGTCCGGCACCGACACCTGAGTAGCGTAGGGAATGATTGAGATCGACAGATCGCCATCGACGCTGTTGTTGTCCATGGTGTCGACGAAATCGCGGGCGGCGACGATCAGGTTGGGCAGGCGGCTGTTGCTGTTCATCGACCCGGAAACGTCCAGTACCAGCGAGATTTCCACCCCGTCGATGCGTTCTTCGGCGGTTCCCACCGCCGGAGCGGTCAGGGTGTCGACGCCGTTCATGTGCATGAACTGGGTCTTGACGTCGGCACTGGCCGTGGCCGAGACGACGCGATAGCCGGTGCCCTGATCGACCGAGACCGAGGCCAGATAATCGCCCAGCCCGGACTTGGCAAAATAATCCTGCACCACCGCTTCGGGTTGCATCGGCTGGTCCAGGTCGGCGGCAGCCAGCACCGCGCGATCCAGCGTGTATTGCAAGCGCGAGCGGTCGCGTTCAAAACGCATCAGGTCGATGCCGATTCCGCCGACCATGAGGATGATCAGAAAGGTGTAGACCGCGAAAACCAGCATGGCACCGTCTTCATCGCGACAGAACCTGCGCAGGAAACCGGCGCCGTCACGCAAGGGCGGAACCGGAGCGTATCGGTCTCGGGTCTTTGTCTGTCCTTGGTGCAGAAACATGGGTCACCTCGTTTGCCAGCTCTGGTTTTCTGGCCTTCGGATACATTGATGCCGGACCTGAATGCTCTGAAAACATGTCCGAAATTGGGCGAAATCGGTTCGAATCCATGGGAAATGGCCAAAATCCGCGCGACGAAACGGGCCGTCGGACCGGACTGTTACCGGATTGGCGACATCCGGTACGTGGCCGGAAAAGCTGCGGAAAAAGGCGAAATCGGCGTCTCGGGATGAAAAAAGTCGCACAACTTAGGTATCTCGTCATAGTCTGACGGACAGATAGAAACTGATGCTGAGTCGCTGCAACATATGTAAGGAGCGCAAATGACCCTCAAGCACGAGCCCACCTTCCGCGAAAGCGTGGATTTGATGTTCAACCGCGCCGTGGCCCTGATGGACCTGCCGCCGGGGCTGGAAGAAAAGATCAGGGTCTGCAACGCAACCTACACCGTGCGGTTCGGCGTGCGTCTGCGCGGCCAGATCCAGACCTTTACCGGATACCGCTCGGTCCATTCCGAACATATGGAACCGGTCAAGGGAGGTATTCGTTTCGCATCCAGCGTGCATCAGGACGAGGTCGAGGCGCTGGCGGCGCTGATGACCTACAAATGTGCTCTGGTCGAAGCCCCTTTTGGCGGCTCAAAGGGCGGGCTGCGGATCGATCCGCGCCAGTATGACGAACACGAGCTGGAACAGATCACCCGCCGTTTCGCCTATGAACTGGCCAAGCGCGATCTGATTCATCCCAGCCAGAACGTGCCGGCCCCCGACATGGGCACCGGCGAACGCGAGATGGCCTGGATCGCCGACCAGTATGCCCGGATGAACACCACCGACATCAACGCGCGGGCCTGCGTCACCGGCAAGCCGCTGAATGCCGGCGGTATCTCGGGACGGGTAGAGGCGACCGGCCGTGGCGTGCAATATGCGTTGCAGGAATTCTTCCGCAATCCCGAAGACATCCAGGCCGCCGGGATGTCCGGCAGCCTGGACGGAAAGCGCGTCATCGTGCAGGGGCTGGGCAATGTGGGCTATCACGCCGCCAAGTTCCTGGCCCAGGAGGACGGCGCCCTGATCACCGGGATCATCGAGCGCGATGGCGCGCTGTTCAACCCCAAGGGGCTGGACGTCGAGGCGGTCTATAACTGGATCAAGGGGCGCGGTGGCGTGACCGGCTTTCCGGATGCCGCCCATACCGCCGAGGGGTCGGCGGTGCTGGAGGAAGAATGCGACATCCTGATCCCGGCGGCGCTGGAAGGGGTGATCAACCTGACCAACGCCGACCGGATCAAGGCGCCCCTGATCATCGAGGCGGCAAACGGGCCGATCACCGCCGGTGCCGATGACATCCTGCGCGCCAAGGGTACGGTGATCATTCCGGACATGTATGCCAATGCCGGCGGTGTGACTGTTTCCTATTTCGAATGGGTCAAGAATCTCAGCCATATCCGCTTTGGCCGCATGCAGCGCCGTCAGGAAGAAGCCCGCCACCAGCTGGTGGTGGACGAGCTGGAGCGGCTCGACCGCTATCTGGGCGAGGCCTGGTCGATGACGCCGGACTTCAAGAAGAAGTACCTGCGCGGGGCCGATGAGCTGGAACTGGTGCGCTCGGGGCTGGATGACACGATGCGCATCGCCTACCAGTCGATGCGCGAGGTCTGGCATGGCCGCGAGGACGTGACCGATCTGCGCACGGCAGCCTATCTGGTGGCGATCCAGAAGGTCGCGGCCAGCTACCGCGCCAAGGGGTTGTAACACGCGCCGGTCGGCCGGTGCGATCCCGGCCGGCTGCCGCCTCTGCCGATGGGGGCCGCCGGGACCCGGGCGCCGGCACGTTATCTGCCGCTGGCCATCAGCAGTTGCCAGGCCGCGGCTATATGCGCGGTGTCAAAGCTGTGGCCGCCCTCGAACTGGCAAGACCCGAGGGTCGTGCCCGCATCGTTGCGTCGGATCCGGCAGGTCAGACCCGCCATTTCATGCGAATGAGGCGGGCCGTACCGACCGTGCCGCGCATAGGTTGACAGCGCGGCGGCAACATCGCCCTGGCGGGCATCCTTGATCGGGCGCCCGCCCGGAGGCACCACCCTGTCCGCCGTGCCGTGAATGTGGATCAGACTCGCGGCAGGGCTGGGGCAGGTGTCAGGAACCGGGTCCCAGAACGTGCCCGACAGCGCGATGAAACCGGCATAGCGGTCGCCCCGTTCGCAGGCCAGCGTCCAGACCATCATCCCGCCCGACGAGAATCCGGCCGCCACGATCCTGTCAGGATCAATGGGCAGCCGTTGCGTTGCATCGGCAATCACGGCGTCGAAATAGGCTGGCTCGTCGATATCGGCCATCCGGTCTGGGGACGGTGCGTTGGCGATGGACCAATCCTGCCCGACCGCCTGTGGTGCGATCAGCGCGACACCCAGATCGCCTGCCAGCCGGGTCAGCCGCGCATTGCCGATGACGGTGGCGGCCGTGCCCTTGTAGCCATGCGCGAATATCAGCGCCGGAACCGGCTCTTTGGCCACGCCGTCAGGCATTCGGATGCGATAGCTGCGCGTGCCGATCAGACAATCGCTGTCCGGACCGCAGGCCGCGGCAGGGTCGGGGGACAGCGCGACCGTCAGAAAGGCCGCCAGGAAAGCGCGCTTGCATGGCGACAATGCGAGAACTCCCGTATGTGTTGCCTGTCCGGACTCTGGCAATCTGTCCTGCGCCGGGCAAGCCGGCGTCGATCACGTTGGCATGATCCGGCGCGCCGGGGCGGAAACCGGTCCGCCCGCGCCGGGCTGAACGAAAAAAGTACCGGTTCGCAGGGGCGTCACCCATTGCCAGAGGCCACCGGAATTGCTTCACTCCGTTCGGACAGGGCGGGGAGTCTGGACATGCGTTTTTCGGGGCTTCGGATTCTCAGAGAGGGTCTGACCGGCAACCGGGGCTGGACACCGCATTGGCGCGATCCCGAGCCGAAATCCGAATACGATATCGTCATCATCGGCGGCGGCGGACACGGGCTGAGCACCGCCTATTACCTGGCTGCCGAACATGGTCTGCGCAACGTCGCGGTGCTGGAAAAAGGCTATATCGGCGGTGGCAATGTCGGGCGGAACACGACCATCGTGCGGGCGAACTATTTTCTGCCCGGCAACTCGGAATTCTACTCGCATTCGCTGAAACTGTGGGAAGGCCTGGAAGCCGAACTGAACTATAACGTCATGCATTCCCAGCGCGGGCTGATCAACCTGTTTCATTCCGACGGGCAGCGCGATGCCTTCGTGCGGCGTGGCAACGCGATGATCAACCAGGGCGACGACGCGATCCTGCTGGACCGCGAGGGCGTGCGCCGGCATTTGCCCTATCTCGATTTCGACAATACCCGGTTTCCCATTTATGGCGGTCTGCTGCACCCGCGCGGTGGCACCGCGCGTCACGATGCGGTGGCCTGGGGTTATGCGCGCGGGGCCGATCAACGCGGGGTCGACATCATCCAGAATTGCGAGGTGACCGGTATCGACATCGCCGGCGGCCGGGTCGCCGGCGTTCAGACCACACGCGGCGCGATCCGCGCCAAAAAGGTTGCCATCGTCACCGCCGGCCGGTCCGGTCAGGTGGCGGCGATGGCCGGGCTGCGCCTGCCGATCGAAAGCCATGTGCTGCAGGCTTTCGTCACCGAGGGTCTGAAACCGGTGATCGACCATGTGGTCAGTTTCGGCATGGGGCATTTCTATATCAGCCAGTCCGACAAGGGCGGTCTGGTCTTTGGCGGCGATCTGGATTTCTACGCCTCCTATGCCGCGCGCGGCAACCTGCCGATGGTCGAGCATGTGATGGAGGCCGGCATGACCCTGATGCCGATGATCGGCAAGGCGCGGGTGCTGCGCAGCTGGGGCGGCATCATGGACATGACACCGGATGGCAGCCCGATCATCGACAAGACCGACACCGAAGGACTCTATATCGACTGCGGCTGGTGCTATGGCGGGTTCAAGGCCGTGCCGGCTTCGGGTCATTGCCTGGCCCATCTCATCGCCACCGACCGCCCGCACGGCGCGGCGACGCGGTTCCGGCTGGACAGGTTCCGCACCGGGCGCGGTCTGATGGACGAAGAGGGCACCGGCTCTCAACACAATCTGCATTAGCTTTGGGGGCAGGGATGCAAAGCAGCGGTGCGATAACAGGTGGTGGGCACGGCCCAAGGGGGCGGCAATGAGGATCCCTTGCCCGATCTGCGGTTCGCGCGACCGGCGCGAATTCTACTATCAGGGTGCGGCGGCGGCGCTGGATCGACCGGCCCCGGATGCCGGCGACGAGGCCTGGCAGGACTATCTGCATCTGCGCGACAACCCCGCCGGGGTGACGCGCGACCTATGGTTTCACGAGACCGGCTGCACAGCCTGGATCGTTGTCACCCGCGATACGGTGACGCACGAGGTTCTGCATTGTGAGCTGGCATCGGATGCCGGGACGGGGGGCGGGACATGAGAGTCGCGCACAAGGGGCTGATCGACCGTCAGACTCCGGTGGCTTTTACCTTTGACGGCACGGCCTATTCCGGGTTTGCCGGCGACACGCTGGCCTCGGCGCTTTTGGCCAATGATGTCCGGCTGATGGGGCGTTCGTTCAAGTACCATCGCCCGCGCGGTGTTCTGACCGCGGGCAGCGAAGAGCCCAATGCGCTGATGACCATCGGCACCGGGGCCGCTGCCGAGCCGAATGTGCGGGCGACGGTGCAGGAACTGTATCCGGGGCTGACGGCCAACAGCCAGAACCGCTGGCCCACGCTGGAAGCCGACCTGATGGCGGTCAACGATCTGGTGGCGCCGTTTCTGGGGGCGGGGTTCTATTACAAGACCTTCATGTGGCCGCGTGCCTTTTGGGAGCGGCTTTATGAGCCGGTGATCCGCCGCGCCGCCGGGCTGGGCGCGCTGTCGGGTGCCCACAACCCAGACAAGTACGAGCGCGCCTATGCCTATTGCGATCTACTGGTGATCGGCGCGGGGCCGGCGGGTCTGATGGCGGCGCTGGTGGCGGGCCGGGCCGGGGCAGACGTGATCCTGGCTGACGAGGACAGCCGCATGGGCGGGCGGCTGCTGGCCGAGACCGGCGAGATCGACGGTCAGCCGGGGTCGCTCTGGGCTGACGGGGTTCTGGCGGAACTGGCGGGCATGACCAATGTGCGCCTGATGCCCCGCACCACCGTGACCGGCGCTTATGATCAGGGCGTGTTCGGTGCGCTGGAGCGGGTCGCACATCACCGCGCGGCGCGGCCTGCCGGCCTGCCGCTTGAAACGTTCTGGCGGATCACCGCCAGACAATCGGTACTGGCCGCAGGCGCGCTGGAACGCCCGGTGGCGTTTCGCAACAATGACAGGCCGGGGATCATGACCGCCGGCGCGGTGCGCGCCTATCTCAATCGCTGGGGCGTCGCACCGGGGCGGCGCGTCACCGTGTTCGGCAACAATAACGACTCCCACCGCACGGCCCGCGATCTGCTGGCCGCCGGGGTGCATGTCGCCGCCGTGATCGACAGTCGCTATGATGCGCCGGATATCGTCGGGGTTCCGGTCATCAAGGGTGCGGTGGTCAGCGACAGTGGCGGGCGGCAGCGGCTGGACAGCATCACCATCCGGTACGGCGATGGCCGCGAGGACAGGCTGGCCACCGATTGTCTGGCGATGTCCGGCGGCTGGAATCCCAGCGTGCATCTGACCTGTCACCTAAACGGCCGTCCAACCTGGCGCCCGGACGTTCAGGCCTTTGTACCGACCCCGGGGGCTGTGCCGAACATGCATGTGGCCGGGGCCTGCAACGGTGCCTTTTCCTCTGCCGCCTGTCTGTACCAGGGCGTTCAGGCCGCCAGCGACGCTCTGGTTGCTCTGGGGGTGAAGGTGCCCGACAGCGCGGTGCCGCGCGCCGAGGATGCGCCTTGTGCCATCGCGCCGCTCTGGGCGGTGCCGGGCCGCGGGCGGGCCTGGCTGGATTTTCAGAACGACGTCACCGTCAAGGACGTAAAGCAAGCGGCGGCCGAGAATTTCCGTTCGGTCGAGCACATGAAACGTTATACGACGCAAGGCATGGCTCCGGATCAGGGCAAGAATTCAAACGTTGCCGCTCTGGCGGTGCTGGCGGATGCGACCGGACGCGGCATACCGGAAACCGGCACCACCACCTTTCGTCCGCCCTTTGCCCCGGTTTCCATCGCGGCGATGGGGGCGGGGGCGCAGGGCAAGGGTTTTGCGCCGCAGCGGTTCACCACCAGCCACGCCGCCAGCGTCGCGCGCGGCGCGCCTATGATCGAGGCCGGGCTGTGGTATCGGCCCAGCTATTTCCCGGCGCCGGGCGAGAGCAACTGGCGGCAGTCCTGCGACCGCGAGGTGAAAACGGTGCGCAAGGCGGTCGGCATCTGCGACGTGTCCACGCTGGGCAAGATCGACATCCAGGGGCCGGACGCCGCCGCGTTTCTGGATTTCGTCTATGCCAACACCTTCAGCACCTTGAAAACCGGGCGCGCGCGCTATGGGCTGATGCTGCGTGAGGACGGGCATGTGATGGATGACGGCACCACCGCACGGCTGGGGGACCAGCATTTCCTGATGACCACCACCACGGCGGCGGCGGGGCAGGTGATGCGGCATCTGGAATTCGTGCATCAATGCCTGCGTCCCGATCTGGATGTGGCGATGATCTCGGTCACCGAGCAATGGGCGCAGTTCGCCGTCGCCGGTCCCCGGTCGCGCGAGTTGCTGAACGGGGTGTTGCAGGACCGGTTGAGCGACGCGGACTGGCCCTTCATGTCCTGCGGGCCGGTCATGGTTCAGGGCGTGGCCGGCCGCTTGTTCCGCATCTCGTTTTCCGGCGAGCACGCCTATGAACTGGCGGTACCGGCGCGTTATGGCGACAGCCTGTACCGGTTCCTTGTTCGCCGCGCCGAGGCGCTGGGCGGTGGACCCTACGGCATGGAGGCGCTGAATGTCCTGCGCATCGAAAAAGGGTTCGTCACCCATGCCGAAATCCACGGCCGCACCACTGCATTCGACATCGGCATGGCGGGCATGGTGTCGGCGAAAAAGGACTGTATCGGCAAGACGATGAGCAAGCGCGCGGGGCTGAGCGGCGCGCATCGCGAACAACTGGTCGGTCTGAAACCGACCGGCGCGGTCCGGCAGTTGAACGCCGGAGCGCATCTGTTCGACCCCGCCGATACGCCAGAGCGGGTGAACGATCAGGGCTATGTCACCTCGGTCGCGTTTTCGCCGACTCTGGGGCACATGCTGGCGCTGGGCTTTCTCAGAAACGGCCGGGCACGGCATGGCCAGACAGTGCGCCTGGTCGATCATCTGCGCGGGTTGGATGCGCTGTGCGAGGTGGTGCACCCGGTGTTTTTCGATCCGGATGGGGGGCGGGCGCGTGGGTGATCTGACAGCAGAAACGCCCGGCAAGGGCCTGTT
Source organism: Sedimentitalea sediminis (assembly GCF_042687825.1). NCBI lineage: Bacteria > Pseudomonadati > Pseudomonadota > Alphaproteobacteria > Rhodobacterales > Paracoccaceae > Sedimentitalea > Sedimentitalea sediminis. Next base: position 69,125 of record NZ_JBHUQE010000002.1, read on the forward strand.
GCCATTGGATATCGGGGGCATCGTTCTTCGCCAGGAAGAGGTCGGCACACTGACCTCGCTCGTGGCGTTTCGCGGGCGCCAGGGGGCGCTGTCCGAGGCGCTGATGGCGGCCCATGGCATGGGGTTGCCCCAGATCAACCGCAGCTCGGTCTCCGGGCGCGCGCGGGCAATCTGGTTCGGCCGGGGGCAGACAATGCTGCTGGGGGACGCGCCCGATCCCGGCCTGTCACGGCACGCGGCCCTGACCGATCAGAGCGACGCCTGGGCCGCGATGCGGCTGCACGGGCCGGGGGCTGTCGATGTGCTGGCCCGCCTGGTGCCGCTGGATCTGCGTTCGCACCGGTTCTTGCCGGGGCACACGGCACGCGCGCCCCTGATGCACATGGCGGCGTCGATCACCTGCCTGGACGATCAGGCATTCCTGATCATGGTTTTTCGCTCGATGGCGGCGACGGCCGTGCACGAGTTAAAAACGGCGATGGAAGGTGTCGCCGCACGCCGCTAGTCTGTGCCAACCCCAACTGATTCCGGAGACGTCCCGATGTTCCGCCTTGTGCTTGTCACCTGTCTGTTTGCGACACCCGTTCTTGCCGCCGAATCCAAGGAGAAAAGCTGTGGCTATCAGGGCCAGGTCATGAGTGCGGTGCAAAAGGCCCGGCTGGACAAGGTGAAAGAGGCGGATGTCGCCGCCACCATTGCCGCCAGCAATCCGCCCTGGCCGGCCAACTACAGCGCCGCCATCCCGCAGCTGACGCAATTCGTCTACAGCCAGAAGATGCGCGATCTGCGCAAGAACGATCTGGGCGCGTCGCTGCGCGCGCAATGCATCGAAAACTGGGACCAGATTCAGAAAATGCAGAAGAACCTGAAGAACTGACATGTCCCTGCCGCCCGGTTTCCTGGATGAATTGCGCAGCCGCACCAGCCTGTCCCAGGTGGTGGGACGCAAGGTCATCTGGGACAGCCGCAAATCGAACCAGGGCAAGGGCGACATGTGGGCGCCCTGTCCGTTCCACCAGGAAAAATCGGCCTCGTTCCACGTCGACGACCGCAAGGGATTCTATTACTGCTTTGGCTGTCACGCCAAGGGCGATGCCATTTCCTTCGTGCGGGAAACCGAGAATGTCGGCTTTATGGAGGCGGTTGAAATCCTGGCTCGCGAATCCGGTCTGGCGATGCCGGCGCGCGATCCCGGTGCCCAGCAGAAATCCGACCGCCGCAGTCAGCTGGCCGACATCATGGAACAGGCCGTGCAGTTCTATCGCCTGCAGCTGCGCACCGGGGCGGCGGATGCGGCGCGCACCTATCTCGGGCAGCGGCGGCTGGACGACGCCCGGCTGGAACGCTGGGAAATCGGTTTTGCGCCGGATGGCTGGCAGGCGATGTGGGATCACCTGCGCGGCAAGGGCGTCGCCGAAGACCTGATTCTGGCCGCCGGTCTGGCCAAACCCTCGACCAAGGGCGGGCGGCCCTATGACACCTTTCGCAACCGCATCATGTTCCCGATCCGGGATGCGCGCGGGCGCTGCATTGCTTTTGGCGGCCGAGCGATGGACCCGCAGGACAAGGCCAAGTATCTGAACTCGCCGGAAACCGACCTGTTCGACAAGGGACGCAGCCTGTACAACCACGGCCCGGCGCGCGCTGCCGCCGGCAAGGGACAGCCCCTGATCGTGGCCGAGGGATACATGGATGTGATCGCGCTGGACGCGGGCGGTTTTTCCGCCGCCGTTGCGCCGCTGGGCACGGCAATCACCGAAACCCAGCTGCAGATGCTGTGGCGCATCGCGCCCGAGCCGATCATCGCGCTGGACGGCGATGCGGCCGGATTGAATGCCGCGATGCGTCTGATCGATCTGGCGCTGCCGCTGCTGCAGGCCGGCCAATCCCTGCGCTTTGCGATCATGCCGGAAAAAATGGATCCCGACGACCTGATCCGCGACAAAGGGGCGGCGGCGATGCAGCGGCTGCTGGATAAGGCGTTGCCGATGGTTCAGCTGTTGTGGCGGCGCGAGACCGAAGGGCGGGTTTTCGACAGCCCAGAGCGCAAGGCGATGCTGGACAAGGCGTTGCGCGAAAAGATCAAACAGATTGGCGACGCTTCGATCCGCGCCCATTACGGGCAGGAAATCAAGGCTCTGCGGTGGGAACTGTTCGCGCCGCGCCGGGGCAGGGGCGGTGGCAAAAAGTGGACACCCGGGCAAAAGGCTGCCGCCGTCCCGCTGGCCGAGACCCGCGCTTCGTTGCTGGCGGCAGCGGACGAAGAGGCCCAGGATCATTTGCGCCAGGCAGTCGTCCTTGCCTCGGCCATCGCCACGCCCGCCGTCATCGCCGAATTTGAAAGCGGGTTGGAAACCATGCGCTGTTCCGACCCGCAGCATGCGCGCCTGCGCGATCTGATCCTGCAGCACGCCGACAGCGGCGGGCTGAAGGAGCGGATCTCCGAACAAATCGGCCCTCAGGTCCTTGAAAACCTGTTTTCCCTTCGCCATGTCGCCATCAGCCCCTGCATGCGCAACCCCGGCGATGTCGACCTGGCACGGATGACTCTGGCCGAAGAACTCGCGAAACTGTCGGCGCGGCACGGGCTGGATGCCGAAATCGCCGAAGCCGTCGAGGATCTGGGCGGTGTGGCGGACGAGGCCCTGACCTGGCGGCTGTCGCAGGCCGCCCAGGCCCGCAATATGGCGCAGCGCAGTGAACACAAGGACAAGGCCCAGTATGACACCGGCGACAACGGCGCGCGAATCAATCGGGACGAGCGCGCGCGTTTTGACGCCCTGTTGCACCAGATCGGGCACTCAAAGCCGCAACGTTGATTTGAATTGGTAGAGAATCGCTAACAAAAAGCAGGTAAACGGGTGGCCGAATCACCAGATCGCGCTAATGATTCGCAGCAAGCGAATCACCCTTGCCTTGACCCATCCCTTGCAGGAGCACCGAATGGCCGCCAAAGACACCGATGACCGCAAGTCTGACAACCAGGACGCTGAAATTTCCCTGGATATGAGCCAGGCCGCAGTCAAGAAGATGATCGGCGAAGCCCGCGAAAAAGGGTACATCACCTATGATCAGCTGAACCAGGTTCTGCCGCCGGATCAGGTCAGTTCCGAACAGATCGAGGACGTGATGTCGATGCTGTCCGAAATGGGCATCAACATCATCGAGGATGAAGAGGCCGAGGAGGAAGAGCAGAAAGGCTCGACCGAGGTCGCCACGACGGACACCGCGCGCGAAGTCACCCTGTCCAGCGGCACCACCGAAAAGTTGGACCGCACCGACGATCCGGTGCGCATGTATCTGCGCGAGATGGGCAGCGTCGAGCTGTTGAGCCGCGAGGGCGAGATTGCCATCGCCAAGCGCATCGAGGCCGGCCGCAACACGATGATCGCCGGGCTGTGCGAAAGCCCGCTGACCTTTCAGGCGATCACCATCTGGCATGACGAACTGCTGTCCGAGGACATCCTGCTGCGCGACGTCATCGATCTGGAAACCACCTTTGGCAACCAGATGGACGAAGATGGCGAGGTCGAGGCGCCGGTCGTGGATGCCAACGCCACCGCCGCCAAGCCGGCCGAAGAGGAAAAGCCGGAACTGGATGCCGATGGCAATCCGATCGTCAAGGACGATGACGACGACGAGGACGATCAGGCCAACATGAGCCTGGCCGCCATGGAGGCGGCGCTGAAGGACCAGGTGTTGAGCACGCTGGAAACCATCAGCAACGACTATGCCCAGCTCAGCGAGATGCAGGACAGCCGGATCTCGGCGACCCTGAACGAGGACGGATCGTTCAGCGCGGCCAACGAGGTGACCTATCAGGCGCTGCGCTCGGAAATCGTGTTGCTGGTCAACGGGCTGCATCTGCACAACAACCGGATCGAGGCGCTGATCGACCAGCTTTACGGCATCAACCGCCGGGTCATGTCGCTGGACAGCGCCATGGTCAAACTGGCCGATCAGGCCCGGATCAACCGGCGCGAATTCATCGGCGAATATCGCGGTCGCGAACTGGATCCCAACTGGCTGGCGGAAATGGCGGAAAAGCCCGGCCGTGGCTGGCAGATGTTCATCGAACGCTCGACCGAAAAGGTCGAGGGACTGCGCGCCGACATGGCGCAGGTCGGGCAATATGTCGGTCTGGACATCAGCGAATTCCGCCGCATCGTTCAACAGGTGCAAAAGGGCGAGAAAGAGGCCCGGCAGGCCAAGAAGGAGATGGTCGAGGCGAACCTGCGTCTGGTCATCTCGATTGCCAAGAAATACACCAACCGCGGCCTGCAATTCCTTGATCTCATTCAGGAAGGCAATATCGGCCTGATGAAGGCGGTGGACAAGTTCGAATACCGTCGCGGGTATAAATTCAGCACCTATGCGACGTGGTGGATCCGTCAGGCGATCACCCGGTCGATCGCCGACCAGGCGCGCACCATTCGTATTCCGGTGCATATGATCGAAACGATCAACAAGCTGGTGCGCACCGGCCGCCAGATGCTGCACGAGATCGGCCGCGAACCGACGCCCGAGGAACTGGCCGAAAAGCTGCAGATGCCGCTGGAAAAGGTCCGCAAGGTGATGAAGATCGCCAAGGAACCGATCTCGCTGGAGACCCCCATCGGCGATGAGGAAGACAGCCAGCTGGGCGATTTCATCGAGGACAAGAACGCGGTGCTGCCCCTGGACAGCGCCATTCAGGAGAACCTCAAGGAAACCACGACCCGGGTTCTGGCCAGCCTGACCCCGCGCGAAGAACGGGTGCTGCGGATGCGCTTTGGTATCGGCATGAACACCGATCACACGCTGGAAGAGGTCGGCCAGCAGTTCAGCGTCACCCGCGAACGCATCCGGCAGATCGAGGCCAAGGCGCTGCGCAAGCTGAAACATCCCAGCCGCTCGCGCAAGCTGCGGTCGTTTCTGGACCAATAGCCGAAAGATAGCGCCTGCCCGCCTAGTCGGCGATCTCGTCCTTGGGCAGGTCTTCGATCAGGCGGGATTCCAGCAACTGGCCGGTCCGGTACAGGATCGGATAGGCGATAGCCGAGATATGGCTGTTGAACTCGCGCAGGGCGCGCAGGGTTTCCAGGTGGATGTCACTGGTCTTGAAGCTGTCGGAATTGCCGCTTTGCAGCCGCCGCAGATGCCGTTTGCGGCTGTCGCGCTCGGCGCGCTTGAACTCGGTTTTTTCCACGTTCAATAGGCGGGCGCTTTCCAGATCGTCCGAGATCAGCACGTTGCTGGCCAGGCGCAGATTGGCCTGGATGCTTTCGTGCAGATGCACCAGTTCTGACCAGCCGTCTTTGCTAAAGGCCACACGTTGCCGCCGCTTTGCCTCGGCCAGAACCGTCAGACGTTTCGAGACGACATCGCCGGCGGTTTCCAGGCGGATCGCGTATTCCATCAGGTCCCGCGCGGTCTTGAGGTTCTGTTTGCCAAAGTCGTCCTGAGGCAGGGCCGCGACAAAGCTGCGAATGCCCGACAGGCTCTGGTTGACCTGTTCATCCATCGCCCGCACTGCCCGGATCGCGTGACGATCGCCCGACTGGTACAGGTCCAGCGCCGGGCGGAACATGCTTTCCACAAGGTCGGTCATGCGCAGCAACTCGCGCTTCAGGCTGGACAGGGCCTGTTGCGGGCTGCCGATCTGCTGCGGGTCCAGCACGCTGACCGGCTCGATGACGGCGGCCGCATCCGGGGTCTGGGGCGCCGGTTCGGGCAGCAGATGCTGCATCGGCGCCTGCAACAGGTGGCAAAAGGGCAGGGCCAGCACCAACAGCGCAGCGTTAAAGATCAGATGCGCATTGACCAGCATCTGGCCGCCCTGCAGATCACCCAGCAGTCCCGCGCGCAGCGCCAGATTAGCCGCGAACAGGGACGCGACCGCCCAGGTGCCGCGCAGCAGCAGGTTGGCCACGGGAATGCGCCTTGCCGGGTTGACCATGCCTCGGGTCAGCCAGACCGGGATCCAGGCGCTGCCGAAATTGGCGCCCAGCACCAGCGACAGGCCGGCGGCAAAGGGCAGGGCGCCGATCTGCACCAGCGTTACGCACATCAGGATCGCCGCCACCGAGGAATGCATGACGAAGGCCAGCGCGGCGCCGACCAGAAAAGCCGATATGTAATCCTGTGCCAGATAGTCGGCGATGGCCGGCAGAAAGGCGCTGTCCCGGATCGGTTCCATCGCCTGACGCAGAAACCGCAGGGAAATCAGGATAAAGGCGATGCCCATCAGGATGCGGCCCAGTTGCCGCCATTTCTTTTGTTCGACCTTGACGAAAAGGTATCCGCCGGCGGTCAGCAGCAGCGGCACCAGCCAGTCCAGATCAAAGGACAGGATCTGGATGATCAGCGCCGAACCGAGATCGCCGCCCAGAACGATGGCCAGTCCAGCGGGGAAAGCCACCATTCCCCCGGCGGCGAAGCCCGAAGCCAGCAACGCCACCGCGGCCGAGCTTTGCAGCACGATGGCCAGAACCAGCCCGACCATGCTGGCGCGCAAGCCGCTGCGTTGGCGCGTCATCAGCCGCTGGAACGAGGCGCCATAGCTGCGCTCGATCCCGGTGCGCACCATCCGCACCGCAAACAGCAGCAGCATCGTCGCGCCAGCCAGGCTGATGAGGAAATTGACAATTGCCATGGGTCAGCTGTCAGACCGGTGCCGCAAAGATGCCCACGAACTGACTGGGGCGAGGCAAGAGGCCGCGTCGTTTCGGGTCGGCAACATGCGGGCCTCCGGTGGTCAAAAGGGACGCTGGGTTCGGCCGGCGCGTCCGGGGAACCTTGGGCAGATTGACACGCGGACGGAAATCACGGCATCCGCGTCGCATGACACTGATCGCCTCGGGATACCGAAGACGAACAACATTTGTCAAAGATTACGTCGGAATATCCCGGAAAGCTCTGACAAAATGCACGGGATCGGCCGGGATTGGCCGGAACCGGTCGCGAAATTCCGGGACCGCTCTGGATCACACGGGGTTTGCCCCTTTGCGCGTTCAGACACCAGACGATAGGAATGCGTGCCCGACCTACTTGAGCTGATGCGGGATTTCGTTCTTGCTCAGCAGATCTTTTGCCCGATCGAACAGCTTGCCTCCGTCGCGATATGACATTCCGGGGATGCCGGCCGGCGGTTTCACATCGGCGGGTCCGGCAGTCGTCTGTTGCAGTGTACCGGGGGCCAAGGGTGCGGCACTGGGTGGCAGGCGTTCGCGCGCCCGGGCGTCCTGGTCCAACGGCTTTTCTTTTGCCTGGGATGCCTCGGGTTTCACGTCCTCCTCCTGTTTCACAGGTTTGTCTTCGGCGGACGTTTTCTTTGGCAAATCTTCTGCCTCGGGCTTTACATCGAGTTCCTCGGCTTCGGGTTTCGCCTTCTTCTCTTTCTCGGCGGCAATCGCTTGTTCGACCTTGGCGGCTTTGCCCAGGTAATAGTCGCGGTTTTCCTTGCGATAGATGTCGTTGAAACGCGATAGGCGGCGAATGGCTTCTTGTGCTGCCGCCTTGGCAACCTTGTTGGCGCTGTCTTTGTCCTTCATGGCGAACAATTGCTCCAGCAGGTCGATATGGGCCGTGATGTCCAACCGCTGGGTCACCATGGCCACGATCTTGGCAACCTTTTCCGGTGTCAGCCCCTGTTCGATGGCGTGGAAAAGCTCCGGATTGTTGACCACATCGGCCACCCCTTCGAGATAAGGCATCGCCGCGATGCAGTCGTCCAGCTTGGCAAGCCCCGCCTCGGGATCGTCGCTAAGACTGCGGATTGCCGCGTCGGCGCGATGCACCAGCAGTCTTTCGCGGCATTCCGGGCTGACCTGATCCAGCCCGCACTCCATCAGCGGATCCATCAATGCGTTGAATTCCGCATCGGCGGGCGGGTCGGTCTTGGTATCGCCGGGCTCGCGTTTGAATCCGATCGCCAGCATCAGGGCGCAGGAGGCGACAGCATTGGGCAAATGCGCCGCCTCGGGCGGCAGGCTGTCCGGCACCGGGCCATCCCATCCGGCGCGGACCTTGGTACGCAGGCTGTTGGCCTCTTCCAGTTCGGCCAGTTTCATGCGCGTCATGTCCGCCGCCACGGCTCCGGACTCGACGGCCTGAATCCTAGTCTTCAACCGCCCGATCTGCTGCAGCTTGTCAAAGCGGCCCTTGCCTTCCGAACGGGCAATGGTTTCTTCCAGATCGGTCAGCTTTTCGGCCAGCGGGCGGGTGTCCTCGACCTCGGAGCCGCCGCTTTCGGAAAGCAGTTTTTCAGCCGCTTCCTGCGTGGATTTCTGGCGTTTTTGTGTCGCTTCTTCAATGCTTTGCAGGAACTCTTTCATCTCTGCTTCGGGCAGTTGCCCTTGCAGGTTTTCCTGCGCCTCTTTGAACCAGGCGGCTTTTGCCTCACCCACAGCCTTTGCCAGGGCGGCGTCCAGTTTCGCGGGTGGCAGAGCACTGACGGTCCCGCGCTCGGCCGCGGGGATCAGTTGCAGGGCGTCGGAGCGGCGCTGTTCCAGTTGCTGCGCCTTCAGCTGTTCCAGGCCTTTGCGCAGCGCGCCGTCCAGTTCGGCGTCAGGTTTCTTGAAATTGTACTCTTTCAACAGCCCGGCCTTGATCAGCTGTTGGGCGGCGGTTCGGCGCCACACATCGTCACCGGTATCCGGCAGGTTCAGATCGGTCTGCGTCGGATCCTTGGGTATGCGCGTGGTGGACAGGTCATGCGCCTTGTCCTGAATCGTGTCGGTGCGCATGGCGGCGATCAGCTTCATCTGATCGGTCGGGACCTTGGCGATCTCTGCCAGCTTTGCCTGCAACTCGGTGTCCGAGGGTTTGATGATCATGGCGTCCGGGCCGCCGCGCAGGATGTCGGCCGGCTTTAGCAGTCCCGCCTTCAGCAATCGCCCGACGGTCGTCTCCCGCCAGCCGTTGTTGGCTGCCATATCCTCAGTGCAGACGGCACCGCGCAAATCCGCATCCTTGTCGTCCAGCCCAGTGCGCAGGGCGCGGATCTTACCGGCCAGGACCATCTCGGGAGTCGTGGGCGGTTTGATGTCCTTGATGGCTTCTGCCGCCAACTCCCATTCGCCGGTTTCGCCGATCGTCAACCCGGTCAGGGCCACGCCATTGGCCTCGGCCAGCTTGCGTTCGGCTTCGGTGGCTCTGGCACGCGCCTCTTTTGCCAGCGCGTCCAGTTCCTTGCTGACATCGGGATTCTCGTCGAACTTGTTCAATGCCATCTGGATATCAACGCGCAGGGCACTGTCCTCGGGCAGGATTTTCAGGCCGTCCGCTAGCGCCTGTCGCTTCCTATCGTTTTGCTCGTTGGTCAAATCCGCATTCAATTCGGCCAGTTTCGCCTGGATTTTTTCGTCCAGTTCCTTGCGCTGTGCCGCAATCACATCGGCAACGTGTTTTTCGTCATAGACAGCGGCGATTTCCGCGTCCCTGTCACCCGTGTAGTCCTTTTTCTTGGCCGCCTCATTGATCGCGCTTTCTTCCAGCCACAGCGCCTGTTCAAACGGAATCACCACGTCGCCGTTTTCGTCGCGCTCTATGAAGGGCAGGCTCGTGAAACGATCAGCATGGATTTCGAGCTGTTGAACCGCCAGATTCCGCCAGCGGTCCTGATCGTTCGGATCCTCGGGATAGACTTTCAGCGCATCGGTCGGCAGTCCGGATCCCGCCGTCCCGGCGTGCTGGGCGCAGGCTGCCAACTGCGTTATCTTTTGGCGTTCGGCGCGCAGTTCTTCGACGGCGCCCAGGTCGGCGGGCGTGGACAGAGCGTCCTCGTCCAGGCCGCTGAACACCGTCTCGTGCAAGGCCTTGCCCGCGATGGCGATGGCTTCGCTGGCCATGTCCGTCAGCACCTTGGGCGTGACAAGGTCCGGGGCCGGCTTTTTTACCTTTGTGGCCTCTTTGCCGTCCTTGCCCGGTACTTCCTCTTCGGTTTCCGGGCGTGTCAGTGCCGCCAGCCGTACCGTGGAGTACATCTTTTCCATCAGTTCGCCCTCGGGTTCGACCCCGATGGCCAGACGCATCCGCCCCGGGTCGATCCCCAGACAGGCCGAGTTTTGAAACGCGAAACTCATACGGTTTTCCAGACCCATGCCGTGGAATATCCACTGCATCTTTTTGCCTTCTGTGCCGCGTCCCTTGCCGGCAAAGGTCACCGGCGTATCGTCCAAGACCACGAATGGCAGCCCTGCGTCATAGGCCTGCCGTTCGGCGGCCTGATCGGAAATTTCCTCGGGCAAGAAGGAACTGACAAAGCTGGCATTCTTGGCGGCCCGGTCCAGCATCTGCCGTTCGATGTCGTCCTCATGGGTCAGGAAATGCATGACCAGCTGGTTTTCCTCGCGGTCCATGTGACCTTCGGCGCGCTGCGTTTCTAGGGCATCGGTCATCACGGTATCCACCGGATCGCCCGTGCCGATGATGGTCAGCCCGCCGGCCATGGTTTTCCCAACGCCCAGAGCGGGATATTTCTGATAGCTCTTGTTCAGCATGAACATCAGTTTGCCCTGCTCGACGTCGTCTCGAAACAGCTTGACCAGCATGTTCACGTCCTGATCGTCCTCGGACCCGTCCTTTTCGACGGTAATGTCGATGATCGCGACCGCAGGCTTGTCGGTCAGCTGGTCGCGGATCGGTGCCATGACCTTTTCGATATGCGCGTACAGCATCTCGACCGTCCAGACCTCGCCCTCGTCCTTGCGCTTGACCGGGGTCGACGGGTTCAGCGTGCCCAGGATCACGGGCGGCGTGAAGGGCGGTTTCTCGGTTGGGACTACGTCCTTGTCACCCTCGCTCCCGACCCGGCTTTCGGCACCGATGACGTTCCGTTCGACCTCGAAATAGGTGGCCCCGAAAGTGCCGGGATGGTCGACCACGTTCACCTTGTTTGACCCGGTCAGCGCATAGGCGGATTCGATGGCCATCGACATCGCCCCCATGCCGCTGGAGGTCATGAAAGTCTCGCAGGACACGTCTTTCAGGTCCTTGATCACGGGAATGCGTTTTTCCGAGATCTTCTTGGTGGCCTCGTGAAAGTCCTTTTCCTTGTAGGGTTTGGTGATCGCCAGCACCAGATAGACCTCGTCGGCCAGCAGATCGAAGAACCGCGAAAACCGGGGGGCGTCCTCGGTATAGGTGGACAACATGTCCATCAGCCGGTCGATCTTGGCCAGGGCCGAGCCCAGCACCGCATTCTGTTTCAGGTGATCCGGCGCCTTGGCCAGCGCAGCGGCGGCGCCGGATTCTGCGTCGTATCCGGGGCAGGTCTTGGCCAGCGCGTCGCGCAGACCCGTGACCATGTTGGCCGCCGCCTTGGCCGGCTGTGCCATCGGGTGATCCCCGGGAATGGCGGCCAGCATGCGGCAGGCAGAATTGTCGGCCATGCCGGTCAGAGCCGAACCGTTATCCAGTTCCGGGTCCATCGGCCCTTTGGTCAGCAGGTCCGCGCTGTCCGGATACTTGGCGCGCAGAACGTCATTGTTGCTGGGAATCGCGCCGGTGCCGTCCAGCAGACGGGTTTGAAAGTTCTCGGCGTCCTTGTCGCTGAGGTCGGCCTTGTCCATGATCAGCGCCAGCACCCCCGGCGCCAGTTCGACGAGTTCGCGAAAATAGGTTGGCTTGAACTCGACTGCCGGGTCCTTGTCGGGGTTCGGGTCTTTCCAGGTCGGGCCATAGATGCTGTTCAGCCGCTTGACCACGGACTTGGAGGAGACAAAGAACACGGACTTGGAATCAAAGGGCGGGTAATCCTTGTCCTTTGGCACCAGTTTCATGTCCTCGGTGGCTTTAACGAGTTTTTCCTGGTTCGCCGCCAGTTTCCCTCGCGCGATCTCCAGCAACTGCTCGGGGGTCTTGGGGGGCTTGCTCTTTTTCTTCTTTTGCTGGGCCTTCTTGCCGCCGGTTTCCGGTGCCGTCACCACTGGTTCGGTGTCGCTGACATCGGATTCGCTGCCCGGTTTGGTCGGTGCCTTCTTGGCTTCCTGGATCTGCCGTTCAAGCGCCAAGATCTCTTCTTTGGTGCTGGCGACGATGTCCGTGTATCTGGCGAAGTCCTTCTTGGTCTGGGCATGTGCCTGGCATTTTTCGTCATAGAGGTTCTTGAGGTCGGTCTTGTATTGCCCGGATGTATCTCCGCGCTGATAGGCGGCGTTATAGGGGTTGTACAGGCGCAGGCCGGCATGCGGGTCATCCGCCTTCAATTCATCCCGGTCGGCGATGGTGCGCATCGCAAAGGCTTCGATCAGCAGATGGGATGACTTGTTTTTCTTGCCCTTTGGCTTGCCAAAGATCAGCTCTGTCAGCTCTGCCTGACGTTCCACCGAATAGAACGCGCGGGTGACCTGATCGCGCGTGGCGCTGGCATCGGCGGCGCGCCGGTCGCGGACACGGTTCTGGATCGATTGTGCCAGCGGTGCCGACATCGGATCGTATTTCAGCGCGTCGATCTGGTCTGCCTTGGCGCGCAGTTTGGCGACGCGGGCGAGATCCTCTTCGGTCTCGGCAGTCTTTGCGTCCTCGTCGGCCATGGCACGCAGCATCGCCGACGGATCGCCCATGGTTTTGAGCTTGCCGCCCGGTCGCACCGCCAGATCGTCATAGCCCCACAGGCGTTTCCAGGCTCGAATTTTTTCCAGATCGCGCATCAGGACCTCGCCTTTGCCGAAAGTCGACACCGATCACTGTACCAGTCGCTGACTGATTTGAAACACCGCCGGCTTTGCTCATGTCAAATTCTTCGTGCGCCTGTCGGCATGCCCGGGACGGTTGAAATGATCAGGATCTGCCGTTTAGATATGGGTGTTGCTTTGTTTCCGCAGGCGGTCGGGCCGGGGCAATCCAATTCGCGACAATGGTGGATCACGCATGTCATTGACAGAGACCCAGGCGACGTTTCTGACCACCTTCCTGGGGGTGCGCTGGCCGCCCGAGGGCGCCCCTGCCGGTGACCAGGATGGTGTCGCGCTGTCCGAATATGCCGGAACCATCGGCAGCGACATCGCCGGGCTGAGCGCCGCCAGCGATGCCGAACGGGCGCGGTTGCAGGCGGGGCTGGACGCTGGCAGGGCGGCCGCAAAAGCGGGCGACACGGCGCGCGCCATGCAGTTCTATGACGCCTGCAGCAAGGAAATCGCCCGCATTCAGACCGCCGCCCGTACCGAAAAGGCGGCGGCCGAGATCCCCGAGGGGCTGGTGGCCAGGATGGCCGGCGCAATCGAACTGGCGCAAAGCCGATGGCAGACCGAACGGATGCGCTCGATCGACGGGCTGTCGGCGCTGACCGCGCGGCTGAAGTCGGAAGACGACCCGCAACTGCGCGACATCGCGGCGACCATCGACAGGCTGATCAACGATATCCCGGATGCGTTGAATGCGGCCCTGGATGGGGTCGCGCGGGCGCTGGAGGCCGGCAATCTCGATGCTGCGGTGCAGGCGACCGATCAGGTCAACACCGAAATCGACGCCGGGACCGCATTCCTCAAGGATAATCTGGCAGCGCTGGGGAATTGCGAGGTCAATCCGTTTGACATCCCTGTGGACATCATCGGACCCGTCGGCGACGCGTTGAAGACCGTCAGGTCAAGCGTCGCGACGATTCGGCGCTGAGACGGTCTGTCCGGTCCGGCGGACAGGGATGAGCGGGGCAGGGCGCAAGGGCGCCCGGGCGGGGCAAGCCCATGATCGGGCACATCGGCGGCGGCCCGCGATTCACCGGATCAACCGGTCGCACCAAGTTCGCCCCCGGCATCCGCCCTTCGCGTTTCGCGGGGCATTCCGGGGTTTCAAACAACCCTGTCGGGCATCGTGACGTGCCTGGCAGCAACCTGCGTCAATTCCGCGTCCGGTTGTCCGCATTCTGCGCTTGGATTGCGCGTATACCGTCGTATACTTCGTCTCGTTTCAACAGGGAGGCGGATTTGAAACCGACCAATGCCGGGGATCCGGAGTATTTTCACAGAGTTGTCGATTGCCAGTATGCCTGTCCCGCGCACACCCCTGTGCCGCAATATATCCGTCTGATCGCGCAACAGAGATACAGCGAAGCCTATCTGCTGAACTGGGAAAGCAACGTCTTTCCCGGCGTGCTGGGGCGCACCTGCGACCGGCCCTGCGAGCCGGCCTGCCGCCGTGGCCGGGTCGAAGAGGAACCGGTGGCGATCTGCCGCCTGAAACGGGTTGCCGCGGATTTCAAGGACGACATCACCGCGCGCCTGCCCAAGGCCGGGCCGCGCAACGGTAAAAAGATCGCACTGATCGGTGGCGGGCCGGCCTCGTTGACCGTGGCCCGCGACCTGGCGCCGCTGGGATACGAGATGCATCTGTTCGATGCCCAGGCCAAGGGCGGCGGGTTCATGCGCAGCGAAATCCCCTCGTTCCGGCTGCCCGAAAGCGTTCTGGACGAAGAGATCGGCTATATCCTCGACATGGGGATCACGGCGCAGTTTGACACCTATGTCGACAGCATGGCCGCGATCCTGGCCCGCGACTATGACGCGGTGTTTGTCGGCAGCGGCGCGCCGCGGGGCCGCGACTTGCCGGATCTGCCGGGCCGCGTCGAGGCGGATGCAAACATCCATATCGGGCTGGACTGGCTGTCCAATGTCGCCTTTGAACATGTCCACGGCATCGGCGAACGGGTGATCGTGCTGGGCGGCGGCAATACCGCCATGGATTGTTGCCGCACCTCGCTGCGGGTGGGCGGGCAGGACGTCAAGGTGATCGTCCGCAGCCCCTATGAGGACATGAAGGCCTCGCCCTGGGAAAAAGAGGATGCGGTGCACGAGGGCATCCCGATCATCGACAATCATGTGCCCCAGGAATTCGTGATCAAGGACGGCAAGCTGGCCGGCATGATGTTTCAGCCGGTTCAGGCGGTCTATGACAAGGCCGGCCGCCGCGATCTGGTGCCGACCGGCGATGCGCCGGTGTTCTATCCGTGCGACGACGTGCTGATCGCCATCGGGCAGGAAAACGCCTTTCCGTGGATCGAACCCGCGACCGGCATCAGTTTCACCAGCCGCGGCCTGCCGGTTCTGGACAAGGTGACGCTGCAATCGACGCGACCGGACGTGTTCTTTGGCGGCGATGCGGCGTTCGGCCCGGAAAACATCATCACCGCCGTGGCCCAGGGTCATCAGGCGGCGGTGTCCATCGACCTTTACTGCAGCGGGCGCGCGCTGGATGACCGGCCGCCGCCGATGGTCAACCTGGTCAGCACCAAGATGGGCATTCACGAATGGAGCTACGACAGCGCCCCGACCGAGGACAAGCGCCTGACGGTACCGCTGGCCGATCTGGAACAGGCGCTGGACAATCGCAAGCTCGAGGTCGAGCTGGGCTTTGACGTCGAGGCCGCTTTCGTCGAGGCCGAGCGCTGTCTGAACTGCGACGTACAGACGGTATTCACACCCGGCAATTGCATCGAATGCGACGCCTGCGCCGATATCTGCCCGACCAGTTGTATCAATTTCACCCGCAACGGACCCGAGCCCGACCTGCGCGCCCGCCTGGCGGTGCCGGCGGCCAATACCGAACAGGCGCTGTATGTTTCGGACACGCTGGAAACCGGCAAGGTGATGGTCAAGGACGAGGATGTCTGCCTGCATTGCGGCCTGTGCGCCGAACGCTGCCCGACCGCGGCCTGGGACATGATGCAATTCGACTATTCCGTGACCAAAGCCACCCCGGACCTGATGGAGGCCGAATGAAACCGATCCAAGGCACAAACGATTTCGTGGTCAAGTTCGCCAATGTGAACGGCAGCGGATCGGCCAGCGCCAACAGCCTGTTCGCCAAGGCGATCTTTCGCATGGGCATCCCGGTCAGCCCGCGCAACATCTTTCCCTCCAACATCCAGGGCCTGCCGACCTGGTACGAGGTGCGAGTCAGTTCGCAGGGCTATCTGGGGCGCCGGGGCGGGGTGGATGTCATGGTCTGCGTCAATCCCCAGAGCATGGCCGACGACATCGCCAGCGTCGAGCCCGGCGGCTATTTCATCTATGACAGCACCAAGCCGCTGGATCCGCATCTGCAGCGCGAGGGCATCCATTTCATGGGCATGCCGTTCACCGAGATGTGCATGCGCGAATACAGCTCGCCGCGGCTGCAGCAACTGCTCAAGAACATGGTCTATGTCGGCGCGCTGTCGGCCCTGCTGAACATTGATTTCTCGATTCTCAAAGGCTTGCTGAACAGCCAGTTCAAGGGCAAGGAAAAGCTGATCTCGTCGAACCTGCACGCGCTGGAGATGGGCTATCAATACGCCAAGGACCATTTCGACTGTCCGCTGCCCGTGCGGCTGGAAAAGGGCGGCAATATCGCGCCGCATATCCTGGAATTCGACCATATCCTGATGAGCGGCAACACCGCGACGGCGCTGGGGGCGATCTATGGCGGCGCCACCGTGGCCGCCTGGTATCCGATCACGCCCTCGACCTCGGTCGTGGACGCCTTTGCCAAATATGCCGAGCGCATGCGCATCGATCCGGGCAGCGGCAAAAAGAATTTTGCCGTGGTTCAGGCCGAGGACGAACTGGCGGCGATGGGCATGGTCATCGGCGCCAGCTGGAACGGCGCGCGGGCCTTTACCGCCACTTCGGGGCCGGGCCTGTCGCTGATGAGCGAGTTTCTGGGGCTGGCCTATTTCGCGGAAATCCCGGTGGTGCTGGTCGATGTGCAGCGCTCGGGGCCCTCGACCGGCATGCCGACCCGCAGCCAGCAATCCGACGTTCTGGCCGCTGCCTATGCCAGCCATGGCGACACCAAGCAGGTGTTGCTGTTCCCGGCCACGCCGCGGGAATGTTTCGACATGACGGTCAAGGCCTTTGATCTGGCCGAGCAGTTGCAAACCCCGGTCATCATGATGTCCGATCTGGACCTGGGCATGAACGACTGGATGTCGCCGCCGCTGGAATGGGACGACAATTACGCCATGGATCGCGGCAAGGTTCTGGACGGCGCGGGGCTGGACGCGGTCGAGACCTGGGGCCGGTATCTGGATGTCGACGGCGACGGCATCTGCTATCGCACCCTGCCGGGCGCGCATCCGTCCAAGGGCGCCTATTTCACCCGGGGTTCGTCCAAATCGGAAATGGCCGTCTACAGCGAGCGCGGCGAAGACTATGTGCAGAATGTCGATCGCCTGCTGCGCAAGTTCGAAACCGCCAAGCAATACGTGCCGCGGCCAAAGACCAAGGACGCGCCCGAGATCGCCAAACCGGCCACCGAACTCAAGTTGGGGGCGATGTTCTTTGGCACCAGCGCCTCGCCCAGCTATGAGGCGGTCGAGATGCTGGCCGCCGAAGGCCACGCGATCGATACGTTGCGCATTCGCGCCTTTCCGTTCCACCAGAGCCTGGACGAATTCATACAGGCCCATGATCTGGTCTTTGTGATCGAACAGAACCGCGACGGCCAGATGCGCCGGCTGATCATCAACGAATGCGAGATTCCGCCGGGCAAGCTGGCGCCGGTGCTGAACTATAGCGGCATGCCGATCACCGCCCGCCACATTGCCGCGAAAATCCGCGAAACCCTGAACACGGCGCAGGGCAATGTCATTCCCCTGCACCCGGAGACGGCCTGATGTCCTATATCAAACCGAAATTCCGCCACCCGCGGCTGCCGACGAACAATCTGGGCTATACGCTGGCCGATTATGATGGCGCCATTTCGACCCTGTGCGCGGGCTGTGGCCATGACAGTATCTCGGCGGCGATCCGCAATGCCTGTTTCAAGTCCTCGCTGCCGCCACACCGCATCGCCAAACTGTCGGGCATCGGCTGTTCGTCCAAGATGCCGACGTATTTTCTCAGCCGGTCGCACGGGTTCAACTCGGTGCATGGGCGCATGCCCAGCGTGGCCACCGGCGCCAGCCTGGCCAACCGGACATTGACCTATTTTGGCGTGTCCGGCGATGGCGATACCGCCTCGATCGGCATGGGGCAGTTCATCCACCTGATCCGGCGCAACGTGAACATGACCTATATCGTTGCCAACAATGGCTGCTATGGCCTGACCAAGGGGCAGGACAGTGCCACGGCGGATCTGGGCTCGGTCAGCAAGGCGGGTGCCGCCAACCCGTTTGACGGCATCGACCTGGCCAGCCTGGCCATCCTGCAGGGGGCCAGCTTTGTGGCCCGCAGCTTTTCCGGCGACAAGGAACAGCTGGAACCGCTGATTCAGGCGGCGATGGCGCATGGCGGGTTCGCCTTTATCGATGTCGTGTCGCCCTGCGTGACCTTCAACAATCACGCCGGTTCGACCAAAAGCTATGCCGATACACGGGCGCATCTGGATGCCATGCCGCTGGATTTCGTGCCCATGCAGGACGAGATTTGCGCCCAGTATGCCGAAGGCAGCAGCCATGCGGTCACCTTGCATGACGGCTCGGTCATCCACCTGCGCAAGGCCGCCGCCGACTATCGGCCGAATGACCGCAAGGGCGCGATGGCGGCGATTCAGACCGCCCAGGCCGACCAGCGGATTCTGACCGGCCTGCTGTATCTGGACCCGGATACGCGCGATCTGAACAACACGCTGAACCTGGCCGAACGACCGCTGAACGAACTGGGCAAGGACGAGCTGTGCCCGGGCAGCAAGGTACTGGCCAGCATCAACGAAGGGCTGCGCTGAGCCGCGGGCCCTCCGCAGCCATGCGCCGGCCCTGCGGTCGGCCCGATACGCCGGATCCGGGGAACACCGGATCGTGCAGGGCGCGGGTTTCAACGGTGGTTCCGGCGGTGCTCTCTATGGACGCTAAAAATGGCGCGCGCTAGAACGGCGGTGCTAGAAGCCTGCAATTAAAAAGGGTATCTGTTGATGAATTTTCTTATCAAGGTGGCAGCTGCCGCATGTGTCATAGCCGGGGCAACCGGCGCGATAGCCGACAGCACGGTTCCGCCCGGCAATGACGGGTTTACAAAGTTCGGAGAGGTCGGCGACTGGAACGTCTTTGTGGACAATGAACGCCGCTCTTGTCTGATCGAACGGGCCTCTGACAACAATGTCGTGCAGATGGGCCTGACCAAGGACCACCAGTTCGGTTACCTCGGTGTCTTCGCCAAGGGCGACACGGGGATCACATCCGGCGAAAAAGAGGAAATTTTCATCGTGATCGACGATGCCGTGTTCTCGTCGGTCGCAACCGGCATGAAGGGCAACGTCACCGAGGGCTATTCTGGCGGCTATATTCTGGCCAACAACCCGGAATTCATCGATGCGGTGGCCAACAAGCATGAAATGATCGTTTTTCCGGAAAAAGAGGCGATGTTCGCCGTCGATCTGACCGGCACCAAAAAGGCCATGGAAATGGCCCGTACCTGCAACGCGGAACAGGGCGGCTGACCCTTTATCGCGCTGTTTCAAGGACCGGCCGTGTTTCGCCACGCGGCCGGTTACGGGGCATATGTCCGGTGGCGGAATATCCGGTCATCTGCATCGCTCGGGCCAACAAAGCGGCCAGTTTGAACGAAACCTGTCTTGACGCCACTGGGTCCGCGCCATATTACCGCCTGACGCAGCGGGCGGTTGTAGCTCAGATGGTTAGAGTACCGGCCTGTCACGCCGGGGGTCGCGGGTTCGAGCCCCGTCAACCGCGCCACTGCTGCCAAAGCAAGGCCCGCCCCGGCGGGCCTTTTTTGTGTATTGCGCCAATGTCCCATGCCGGTTTCCCCATTCGGCCTGCCAGTGCTGGACAGGTGTCAAGGGCTGCATGGAAACAGTGACCGGGCCTGAATAAATCCGCTTGACGCTTGCGATGGCTTGGCCTATCCAGCCCCTCACGCGGTTGTAGCTCAGATGGTTAGAGTACCGGCCTGTCACGCCGGGGGTCGCGGGTTCGAGCCCCGTCAACCGCGCCACTTTCCCAGAACATTCCCGTTTTGCGGTCCGGCGCAGTCACACCATGTGTGCGGCATTCGCCAAGATGGATTCGGCCCGCCAATGACCCATAATCAGATCGGCTGACGCCGTTCCGGGTCAATAGCGATAACCCAGCATTGCCTCTTGCTCGGGGTCGACCCGGGTTCGCATCCAGGTCAGATCCGCATCGGACAGGCTGGCGGGGGTGGTCGGGCGTTCCGGGATGGCCGGTTTGAAACGCTTGCCCAGACGCTGTCGCACAGGCTGAAACGGCTGGTCGCGCGGGGCATGGTCCAAAGCCAGCAGCAGACTGTCCAGAACCTGTTCAGGCGCGTCCTGCAGGGTTTCAAGCCGCAGGACCGCGCAGCTGCAGCCGCGGTTCAGATAGCTCAGCAATCCGGTCAGCTTGGCCCGGCGCAGTGCGAATAGGTCGTCAAAGACCGCGCCGGTCACCGGGTCGCGATCCTGTTGCAGCGGCTGGCCCTGCAGCTCCTTTGCTTTGCCAAAGTAACGCGGCCGGTCGATCCGGGTCTGCCAGGGCGCGCGCAGGAAATCCGGAAACTCCAGCGCCTGCAGGT
Source organism: Sedimentitalea sediminis (assembly GCF_042687825.1). NCBI lineage: Bacteria > Pseudomonadati > Pseudomonadota > Alphaproteobacteria > Rhodobacterales > Paracoccaceae > Sedimentitalea > Sedimentitalea sediminis. The sequence goes on from NZ_JBHUQE010000002.1 coordinate 89,551, forward strand.
CTGGCGTGGCGTGCCAGGGTTTGGCATGCATCGATCGCGCCCAGTCCGCGGCATTGCGCACGAGACAGATCACCACCAGATCCGGAGGAATCGCCAGGGCGCCGGGAAAGCCGTGTTTCCAGCCCAGCGCCTGACTGGGCTGCCAGCGGCTGTTGCGTTTTAGCAGCCGGGTCACCAGGTTGGTGCCCGAGGACCGCTCGCCCAGTACCTGAAACCGGGTCGGCGGGACGCCGTTCTGTTGAACATGCAGGCCAAGGCGGGAAAATTCGGGCGGCAGCAGGGGGGTGTCCTCTGATTTGGTCGGGTCGGTTTGTCAGCGCTGCGACAGCGGCGGCAATTTACGATTCTCTTATAGCCTTGTTGCGGTTAAGGATAAGGCAAAACGACACAGAGCAGGATGGCCCCGATGCAGACAGTTGCCGCGCTGACCATGGTGCGAGACGACGCGTTTTTCCTTGGCGTGTGGCTGCGCCACTATGGCGGGCTGCTGGGGCGCGAAAACTGCTATGTCGTCAATCATGGCCGCGGGACCGCGGTCGCCGAGCAGGCGCGGGGCTGCAACGTGATTGGCATTCCCGGCGAGGCGCATCGCAATTTCGACATGAAACGCTGGCGGATGCTGAACAATCTGGTCATGGGGCTACGCTGTTACTACGACCACGTGATCGTTGGCGATGTTGATGAACTGGTGGTTCTTGATCCCGTTGCCGGGACCGATCTGCCGGGCTGGCTGGCAACGGTGCCCGCGAACCGGGTACTGACACCCCTGGGGTTGGAGGTGATCCATCGCACCGATTGCGAGACCGAGACGATTACCGACCGGGTGCTGGGGCCGCGCCGGCACGTGCGCCCGGCGCCGCATTATTCCAAGCCCTGCGTGGTCTCGACGGGTACAAAGATCGCCCGGGGCGGCCATTTCACCCGCTATGAAAAGCTGCACACGCCCGAGCATCTGTACCTGCTGCATCTCAAGTTCTGCGACTACGCGGCCTATGTCGAGGCGATGGACCGGCGCAATGCGGTCAGCGCGGCCACCGGTGCCAGCTATCGCGATGCGGCGATCGGGCGACACTGGTTCGCCGAGGCGCGGGGCGAGGACCGCGCGGTCTTTGAGGGCTTTCAACACCTGCGGATGCAGGACGGGTTCGACATGGCACCGCTGCGGCGGCAGATGCACCGCAGCTGGCGTGCCCGCGGCGAGACCGGTTATTGGCAGTTCGACCGGTCTGAGAGCGACACGCAATATGTGCTGCCGGAACGGTTCAGCGGTCTGTTCTGAGCCCCGGATCGTGCGCCCGGTCAGGCCGGCATCAGCGCCGCGCCACCAGACGCTGACCTTTGTCGCCGTGCAGGACCAATGTACCGTCATCGGTGATCTGCACGGTCACACCGGCATCCAAAATCGCAAAAAGCGTTTGTTCCCGATGGGCGATCTGGGGGGCACAGGCCATTTGTGTGGTCGCCAGGGGGCCGAATTGCAGCATCGAGCCGGACAGCACATACCGACCGGAAAAGCGGTTGCAGCCGCCCGATCCAGACAACGTGCCTTGCGGCTGAAACTGCAGTGTCATCGCTGCGTCCTCGGGCACGTCCTGGCCGTCGATTTCGCTGATCCGCCAGACGCCGCCGGTCAGCCGCGTGTCCAAGGGGGCGCCCGAGATGCCGGCCGTGTCCCCATCGGCATGCGCATCGGCACCGACCTGCACCAGCATCACCACGCCCAGATCAATCTCAGCTTGGGCCGGGTCGATCGGAATCGCCGTGTCGCTGATCCAGCGCAGCCGGCCCTGGGCGTCATGGATGCTGGCGCTCAGCCCATAGCCGCGGTGCCGGTTCAGCCGGTCGGCGGGCAGGCTCAGCCGGAACGCGATGGGCACCTGTTGCCCAGCAATTTCGGTTTCCGCCACTACTGATGCGGCGGCATCCGCGCGTGACACGTCGCTGACCCGCACGCGGGCAATGCTGCCCGGGGGCAGGGCGATCCGCTGCGGATAGGCAATCTGGCCCGTCACCGTCGTGACGTGGGCCGTGTCCCCGGTTTGCGCCACAACCGGGGCGGCGGACAGGGTCGCCGTCAGGCAGAGCGCGGCGGCGGTCGGAGAAAGCAGGGCGGGGTACCAATTCATCTGGGCAAAGGCTTTCTGGCTGTGGCGGTGTATCCGGGTCGTTGCTTGAGATGGCCACCGGATCGGCGATTGCAAGGCATCGGCCGGATGACGGCGTGTCACCTAGAGATCGGACAGAAAGTCCTGCAACGCCTCGATGGTTTCCCCGGGATGAGAATCGGGAAAGAAGTGACCGCCGGGCAAGGCGCGCGCGCGCATGTCCGACAGCCGGTCGGTCCAGGTGGCGGGCACGTCATACCGTTTCGCCATGACGCCATCGCCACCGAACAGCACCAGCGCCGGGCAGGTCACCTGCCGCGTCAAATCCGCCGCGTCATGGGCGAAATCGAATTCCAGCGCCGCGCGGTAATCATTGCACATGGCTGTGATCGTATCGGGCCAGCGCCAGGCCTGACGATAGGTGAGCAGGGCTTCGGGATCGAAATCCTGCAGCGCCGCGCCGCCCCAGCCGGTCAGGCAGGTTTCAAAGAACCAGTCGGGATCATTGCCGATCAGGGTTTCCGGGAAGGGCGCCGGCTGGGCCAGAAAGACCCAGTGATAATAATCGGCGGCGATCTCCTTGGTCAGATGCGTCAACAGGTGATGTGTCGGCACGATGTCCATCAGCGTCAGGCTCTGCACCGCCTTGGGCGCATCCAGCGCCAGCCGGTGCGCGGTGCGCGCGCCCCGGTCATGCCCGACCAGGTGAAACCGCTCGAACCCCAGCTGTTTCATCAGCCCGCGCTGATCGGCCGCCATGTTGCGAAAAGTATAGGATTGCACCCCCTCGGGCTTGGCGCTTTCGCCATAGCCGCGCAGGTCGGCCGCGATCACGGTGAACCGCCGGGCCAGCGCCGGGGCAATACGGTGCCACATCGCCCGGCATTGGGGAAAGCCGTGCAGCAACAGCAGCGGCGGCCCCTCGCCGCCGCGGGAATAGGCGATGGTCTGGCCGTTGATTTCAGCAGTGGCGTCGGTAAAGCCCGCGATCAGGCTCATGTCCGGGTCAGCGCGTGCAGGATGCGCGCCCAGCTGCGGATGCCCTTGTGAAAGCTGTTCATGTCATATTTCTCGTTCGGCGAATGGATCGCGTCATCGTCATTGGCAAAGCCGATCAGCATGGAATCCAGCCCCAGAATGTCGCTGAAAAAGCCGGCGATCGGGATCGATCCGCCCATGCCGACAATCACCGCCTCGCGGTCCCATTCCTGCGACAGGGCCTGCCGCGCGGCCTCGAACTCGGGCCGGTCGGTGTTCATCACCGCGGCTTTGGAGCCTTCGGGGGTCTTGTCCCAGGTGACCCGCGCATCCGGCGACAGGCGGTCCTGCACATGGGCGCGGATCTGGCGGCGCAGATGGTCGGGATCCATGTCGCCGACCAGGCGGCAGGTCAGCTTGCAATGGGCCTCGGCGGGGATCACCGTCTTGGACCCCGCCCCCTGATAACCGCCCCACAACCCGTTGATTTCCAGCGTCGGGCGCGCCCATTGCTGTTCCAGCGTCGAATAGCCCCGTTCGCCATGCGGCTGGCTGTAGCCGACCGAGGACAGATAGGTCTGTTCGTCAAACCCGCTGTTGCGCCATTGCCGCAACAAGTCCTCGGGCACCTCGCGCACGCCATCATAAAAGCCATCGACCGCAACCGCACCGGTGTCATGGTCGTGAAAAGAAGCGACGATGCGGGCCAGTTCGCGCAACGGGTTCAGTCCGGGGCCACCGTAATGGCCGGAATGCAGGTCGATGCGCGGGCCATGGATGGTGAATTCGTCCTTGAGCATGCCGCGCAGCTGGCCGGCGATCGAGGGCACCCCTGGCGACACCATCGAGGTGTCGCAGATCAGCGCGATGTCGGCCTTTAGCTCGTCTGCATGTTCGCGCATGAACGGCACCAGGCTGGGCGAGCCGCTTTCCTCTTCGCCCTCCAGAAAAAAGGTCAGCTTGCAGGGCAGGGTGCCATGCACTGCCTTCCAGGCCCGGCAGGCTTCGACAAAGGTCATCAGCTGGCCCTTGTCGTCCGAGGCGCCGCGGCCCCGGATCACCCGCCCTTTGGGGGTGTCCTGCACCTGCGGGTCAAAGGGATCGCGGTCCCACAAATCCAGCGGATCGACCGGCTGCACGTCGTAATGGCCGTAAAACAGCAGATGCGGTCCGGCGCCGTCCAGATGCCCCACCACCATGGGATGGCCGGGGGTTGTGCGTTTTTCGGTGGCGATGCCCAGCCCGTTCAGGTCGGCGACCAGCCAGTCGGCCGCGGCCTGGCAATCGGCCGTATAGGCGGGATCGGTCGAGATCGACGGTATGCGCAGCAATTCCATCAGCCGGTCGGTGGCGGCGGGCAGGTTGGCGTCGATGCGGGTCAGAACGTCGGTCAGGGACATGGGGACGGCTCCTATCATCGGGGTCGAGCCGGACCGTAGCAGCGCCGTCGTCCATGTCCAGCCTGACAATGCGGCCAGCAACCGCACCGTTACCGGATCGCCAAAACGCTGCGCGGAATGGCATCCGAAACGGGTCTCGCCGGTTGCCAGAACGATGACCCGAACCCGCCGGAGGTCACATCACGGTCCCCAAAAAGAAACAACGGCCGGGTCAGCTGCAATCGCGCTGCGCCCGGCCGTTGCCTTTTTGCCCCGCCATGTTCCGGAACTGATCCGGATCCGTACACCTATCATGTCTTAGAAACTCTTGAACCCTGGCCGGGCGGGTATGGGAAACCGCACGCGCAAACCGAACACTACGAACTGAAATCTTTACCTTTCCAACGAGGCCAGAGTGCAAATTTGCCTCCGTTTCAACAAGTCAGGTATTCCGGACCTTTTATTTTGCATCTGCAGCATGGCAGCCCGGCGGGTGTCCTGCATCGGCGCGCTGGGCCGCTTGATCCAAGTCAAGGATGCGACCAAAGGTCAAAGGTTAATGAGTTGAACAAGACGGGCGCGACCTGTAATCATCTGACACCCGGTTGTGGCCTTTGGCTGCGGCCATGCTGCCGAAACCGGCGCCAACAGACGGAGGACTCCGGTGGATTACGCTGCGAAACTCGACACGGCCATCGCGCGCCTGCATCAGGAAGGCCGCTACAGGACCTTTATCGACATCGAACGCCGCAAGGGCCAGTTCCCACATGCGGTCTGGACGCGTCCGGATGGCGGCGAACAGGAAATCACCGTCTGGTGCGGCAACGACTATCTGGGCATGGGGCAGAATCCGGTGGTTCTGGCGGCGATGCAAGAGGCGATTGAGGCCACAGGCGCCGGGTCGGGCGGCACCCGCAACATTTCCGGCACCACCGTCTATCACAAGCGACTCGAGGCAGAGCTGGCCGATCTGCATGGCAAGGAAAGCGCGCTGCTGTTCACCAGCGCCTATATCGCCAATGACGCCACGCTTTCGACCCTGCCCAAGCTGTTTCCGGGCCTGATCATCTATTCGGACGAATTGAACCACGCCAGCATGATCGAGGGCGTGCGCCGCAACGGCGGTGCCAAGCGCATCTTCCGGCATAACGATGTCGCGCATCTGCGCGAGCTGCTGGCCGCCGACGATCCCGACGCGCCCAAGCTGATCGCCTTCGAATCGGTCTATTCGATGGATGGCGATTTCGGTCCGATCGAGGCAATCTGCGACCTGGCGGACGAATTTAATGCATTGACTTATATCGATGAAGTCCACGCCGTCGGCATGTACGGCCCGCGCGGCGCCGGGGTTGCCGAGCGCGACCGGCTGATGCACCGGCTGGACATCATCAACGGTACTCTGGCCAAGGCCTATGGCGTCATGGGCGGCTATATCGCTGCCAGCCACAAGATGTGTGACGCGATCCGATCCTATGCGCCGGGCTTCATCTTTACCACCTCGCTGCCGCCCGCGGTGGCGGCCGGGGCGGCGGCGTCCGTGGCCTATCTGAAACAGGCGCCCGAGCTGCGCGAAAAACACCAGACACAAGCCAGAATACTGAAAACACGCCTGAAAGCGCTGGGCCTGCCGATCATCGATCACGGCAGCCATATCGTGCCGGTGATCGTCGGCGATCCGGTCCACACGAAAAAGTTGAGCGACATGCTGCTGCAGGATCACGGCATCTATGTTCAGCCGATCAACTATCCGACGGTTCCGCGCGGCACCGAGCGCTTGCGCTTTACGCCGTCGCCGGTACATGGGCCCGGCGAGATGGACAAACTGATCCAGGCGATGGACGCGCTGTGGTCCCATTGTGCGCTGAATCGCGCCGAGTTGAGCGCCTGATCCCAAGCCTGTGTGCAAATCGCATGCGCTGTGTTAATGTAGTCGAAACAAAAACGTGAACGAGTCGGTGGGACGACTCAAGGCGTTGCGACAGACCTCGGCAGGCAAAATGGGGCAGCAGGCATGATTGGGCGCAAACAGACGCGCAAGTCAGAAGACGAAGTAGAGGTTGTCAGACCGAAGGGGTTTGACGACTTTGAACTGCGTCTTGGTGATACGATGCGCGGCGAGCGTGCAACCATGGGTAAATCGCTGCTGGATGTGCAGCGGGAATTGCGAATCAAGGCCAGTTATATCGCCGCGATCGAGAACTCGGATCCGTCGGCCTTTGATACACCGGGCTTTATCGCCGGCTACGTGCGTTCGTATGCGCGGTATCTGGGCATGGACCCGGACGTGGCCTTTACCGCCTTTTGCGAGGAAAGCGGTTTTTCCGTCGCGCATGGCATGTCCGCCGCCGCCTCTGTGGTCAAGAAATCCGATGCCCCTTCGCGCAAGCCAAATGGCGGTGTACGCGATCCGTTCACCGCGCCCAACACGCCTTTCATTCCCTCCCGTCAGGGGGTGTTGAGCGGCATTGAACCGGGCGCCATCGGGTCGGTTCTGGTGCTGGTAGCGCTGATCGGCGGCATTGGCTATGGTGGCTGGTCGGTTCTGAAACAGGTGCAGCAGGTGCAATTTGCGCCGGTCGAGCAGACGCCGGTGGTGTTGTCCGATCTCGATCCGATCCGCGATGCGCTGCGCGGCGCCGCAGATCCTGATCAGGACGAGACGGTTCTGGCCGACGGTGGCGACGGGCTGGTTTTGCCCAGTGCCGAGGCGCTGGATCGGCTCTATCGGCCGCAGGCGCTGGACGTGCCGGTGCTGGTGGCGCGGGACGCGCCGATCTCGACGCTGAACCCGCGCAATGTCGGAGCCTTCAGCCAGCCGGAACTGCCGCATGTGCAGGTGGCCGAGCGCGGCGATTACGATCCGCGCCAGTTCGGGCCGATGCCGCAGCCGCAGGTCGTCGAAGAGGCGGCGCCGCAGTTGCGCATGGTTGCCGTGCGCCCGTCCTGGGTGCGGGTCAGTGCCGCCGATGGCACGGTGATCTTCGAAGGTATCCTGGAAGGCGGGCAGAGCTATCCGGTGCCCGCGACCGAAGAGCCGCCGGTACTGCGGGCCGGCGAATCCGGTGCCATCTATTTCGCGCTGGCGGACAAGCATTTCGGCCCGGTGGGCGAGCGCGGCACCGTGACCTCGAATCTGCCTCTGTCGATCGATGCGGTTCAGACCCGGTTCCAGGTTGCCGATCTGGAACAGGATCGCGACCTTGCCCGTATGGTCGCCGAGGCGCAGACGGTGGTCGCACAACCCTGATTCGGCCCCGCCCTGATCCGACATCGCGCCGCGCGGCATTGCCGTCGGCGGGTTCCGGGTTTATCTAGCCCCCAGAACCCGACCCTGACCCCTATACGGAAAGCGGACCCGTCCCATGTCGCTGAACACCGTGCGCCCCTGGCGCAACATCTACCGCCGAGAGTCCCGCCGGATCATGGTGGGTGACGTGCCCGTCGGCGGCGGCGCCCCGATCGCTGTTCAGACCATGACCAATACGCTGACGACGGATGTGGCGGCGACAGTGGCGCAGGTACAGGCCGCGGCCGAGGCCGGCGCCGACATCGTGCGCGTCTCGGTGCCCGATCAGGCCTCGTCGCGGGCATTGAAAGAGATCGTTGCCGAAAGCCCGGTGCCGATCGTGGCCGACATTCATTTCCACTATAAGCGCGGCATCGAGGCCGCCGAGGCCGGTGCGGCCTGCCTGCGCATCAATCCGGGCAATATCGGCGATGAAAAGCGGGTCAAGGAGGTCATTCAGGCGGCCCGGGACCATGCCTGTTCGATCCGCATCGGCGTCAATGCGGGCAGCCTGGAAAAACATCTGCTGGACAAATATGGCGAACCCTGTCCCGACGCGATGGTCGAAAGCGGGCTGGAACATATCCGCATCCTGCAGGACAACGATTTCCACGACTTCAAGATCAGCGTAAAGGCCTCGGATGTGTTCATGTCGGCGGCGGCCTATCAGCAACTGGCCGAAGCTACCGACGCGCCGATCCATCTGGGCATCACCGAGGCCGGCGGGCTGGTCAGCGGCACGATCAAATCGGCGATCGGGCTGGGCAACCTGCTGTGGATGGGCATCGGCGACACCATCCGTGTCAGCCTGTCCGCCGATCCGGTGCAAGAGGTCAAGGTCGGGTTCGAGATCCTGAAATCGCTGGGTCTGCGCCATCGCGGCGTCAATATCATCAGTTGCCCCAGCTGTGCCCGGCAGGGGTTTGACGTGATCAAGACGGTCGAGATGCTGGAAGCCCGGCTGGAACATATCAAGACGCCGATGAGCCTCAGCATCATCGGCTGTGTGGTGAACGGCCCCGGCGAGGCCTTGATGACCGATGTCGGTTTCACCGGCGGCGGCGCTGGCAGCGGCATGGTCTATCTGGCCGGCAAGCAGAGCCACAAGCTGGATAATGACGCGATGGTCGATCACATCGTCGAGCAGGTGGAAAAGAAGGCCGCCGAGATCGAGGCCGACGCGCAACGCGCCCGCGCCGCCGAGTAACCCTGGCACCGCAGCACCGCGAGACACGACCGGCGTCGGCGGCGGTCTTGAAATGTCCAGATTTGGATGCTATGTTTGAAATCGGACATATAGGAACATAACCATGCCCCGTGCCGCCCGGCTGCCAAAGGAATTGCCGCATCATGATGCCGCGCCGCAGATGGTCGCGCCTCAGGACATGGACACGGCCCGGCGGCGGCGGCTGTCGGGGCCGGGTCTGCGCAGCTTTCTGAACATCGCCGATGCCTGGCAGCTCAGCGAAAAGGAACGGCTGGCCATGCTCGGCCAGCCTTCGCGCTCGACCTATTACGGCTGGGTGAAAAAGGCCCAGGGCGGCGAGTCCCTGACACTGGGCATTGACATTCTGTTGCGGATTTCCGCCATTCTGGGCGTGCACAAGGCGCTGACGATCCTGTTTCAACAACCCGATCAGGCGCTGTCCTGGCTGCGCGGGCCGCATGCGGGGCTGCCGTTTTCCGGTCAGGCGCCGATCAGCCTGATGCGGTCGGGCACGCAGGACGGGCTGTTGCTGGTACGCCGCTATCTGGACGCCTGGCGCGGCGGCTTTGCCAGCCAGCCGGATCCCTCCGTGCCCATCGAGCCTGTCGACCGTGAATCCATCGTCTTTGGCTGAACGCGTGCAGCCAGACGACTTTCCACGGGCCGAGGCCCCGCCGCGGACACACCGCGCCATTCCCAGCCGATTTCCGCCAGTCGCGGCGTTTGACACGGTCACCTCGCCGGACGATCTGGCCGCGGTGATGGAGCTGGAAGGCTGGACCAACGACCGTCTGGTGGCGCATCGTCTGCGCCGATTGCCGCCTCGGGACTGGGTGTTCGGCCGGCCGAATTCCAGCGTCGTGATGGCGGCCTTTCTGCATGGCAGCCCCGCCGGAGCCCGGTTTTCGGGTCGCGATCTGGGGGCCTGGTATTGCGCCGCGACCGCCGAAACCGCGCTGATCGAAGTGCTGAACGGGCTGCGCCGCGAGGTGACGCTGTCGGGGCTGACCGAGATGACGGCGGAGTATCGCGGTTATCTCGGCCGCCTGTCGGGCTGGTTCGTCGATATCCGCGGCCGCGCTGATGCGTTGCACAATCCGGACAGCTATGCCGCCGGGCAGGTGTTCGGCGAACAGGTCCGCGCCTCGGCGCAGGCCGGAATCAGCTATGACAGCGTCCGCGATCCCGGCGGCTGGAACCTGGTCTGCTATCGCCCGCCGCAGATCCGCGCGGTGACGCAGGGCGCCCATTGGCGGGTGCGGATCGGGCAGACCGGCAAGGTGTTCGTGGAAACGCTGGAGCAGGGTGGCGGCTAGCGGTTCGCCGGGCTGCCAGGTTCAAGGGGAGACCGGGGCGCGTGCCCCGACCGCGCCCTAGTTGCCGCGCTTGTCGGCGACGATCTGCGCCAGCTGATCGGCAGGCAGATAGCCGCGCAGCATCTCGTCCTGCAGCACAAAGGTCGGGGTGCCGCCGATCTGCAGCCGTTGCGCCAGCGCGCGGGTGGCGGCGATCTCGGCGCTGACCTCGGCACTGTCCATGCGGGCCAGGATCGCGTCGCTGTCCAGCCCCAGCCCGTCCGACAGGCGCCGCAGGGTCACGTCGGTGGGTTCGCCGCTGAACGCCATCAAGGCGTCATGCACCTGTTCATAGGCGGTATCGCCGGCGACCTGACGCGTGGCGATGGCAAAGCGCGAGGAAATCACCGAGGCCTCGCCCAGGATCGGGAGCTCCTTGACGATCAGGCGGATATTGCCGTCGCCGGCCAGCAGCTTGGCGACCTCGGGTTTGGCCTTGCGGCAATAGCCACAGCGGTAATCCATGAACTCGACCAGGGTGATGTCGCCGTTCGGATTGCCGCCGACCCAGGAAAAGCCGTCATTGAACAGGGCGTCGGCATTGGCCTGCACCAGGGCCTCGTCGGCCTGCGCCTGGGCCTGGGCCTTGCGCTCTTCCAGCTGGTTGACGGCCTCGATGATCACCTCTGGATTGTCCAGCAAATAGGCCCGGACCTCGGCGCGAAACGCGGCGCGTTCGCTGTCGGTCATCTTGGCCGCGTCAAAGGCGGTGGCCGGCCCGGCCAACAGGGCCAGCGCGGTCAGGGCGGGGACGGCAAAGCGGATCATCGTTTCTTCCTTTTCTCAAACTGTTCTGCGGCAATGAGCACATCCTGCGCCCGTTGCCAAGGGACCGAGCCGCGTGGCAGAAGCCCGACGGCGCGTCGCGCCTGTTGTCCGGCATCGCGCATCCGGCCCTGCAACGCGTAGCGTTCGGCAGTGACCAGCGTGGCCATGCCGTTGTCGCCTGTCCGGGCATAGGCCAGCGCCAGATCGCGCAGCACACGGCTGTCGCGAAAATCCCGCGCCCGGCTCTTTTCCAGCGGTTCCAGCGCCGCGCGGGGCTGGCCGGCGGCCAGCAGGGCGCGGCCATACCCGCCCAGGATCATCGCGTTGCGCGGTGCCAGTTCGACAGCGCGGCGATTGGCGGACAGGGCAGCCTCCATCTGCCGGTTCTCCAGCATTATCTGACCCTTGAGGTCCAGATAATAGGCGTCGCCGGGCCGCAAGGCCAGTACGGCATCGATCGCCTTGCGCGCCCGGGCCAGATCGTTGAGCCGGTGATAGGCGACGGCTTCGCGCATCAGACGCACGTCCTCGAACGCATCCTCTGCGGACCGACGCAGGGTCCATTTGGGCGCACGCGTAAAGGCCGACAGCTTGCCCCGCACCCGGGCGAACCAATAGGCATTCGCTGTCCGGTTCGGGGGATCACCGCTGCCATGGGCGGCGACATAAGCCTCGGCGGCGCGGATGCGGTCGCGGGTCAGCGGGTGCGATTGCATGTACGGGTCCTGGCGGTCGAGGCTCAGCGAGACCTGCCCCTGAAAGGTCTTGTGCAGATCGACCAGCCCCTGCGGGTTCAGCCCGGCATTGCGCATGTAGGCGGCCGCCGAACGGTCCGCGGCGGCTTCTTCGGCCCGGGTGTGTGAGAGAAACCCGCGCATCGCCGACGTGGCCGTTCCGATGGCAATCCCGCCGGCGGCATTGCCGGCCCCGGCGGCGGCGGCAATCACAGCCAGCGCCGTACCCAGTCCGGCAGCGGTGCGGGCGCTGCGCAGGTTGCCCATGCGGCGGGCGATATGACCGTTGGCGATATGGGCGGCCTCATGCGCAATCACCGCCTGCAGCATGTCGCTGGATTGTACTTTGAGGATCAGGCCGTAATGCACGAAAATCGTTTGTCCATCGATCACAAAGGCGTTCAACGAACTGTCATTGACAACCAGGATCCGCACCCGGTTCGGGTTTAGACCGGCCGCCCGCAGAACCGGCGCCGACAGTTGCGACAGCCCGTGTTCGATATCGGCATCGCGCAGCAAGGTGATCGCGGCGGCGGGGACGGTGGACACAAGATACAGCACCACGGTCAGCGCGTGGAGGCGGCCCGTGCTGCGGCCCAAGCCAAGGATTGACGCCAGCCGGGATAAACGGTCAATACGCATGGCCGCACCATGGGAGAAGCACATGCGAAACTCAACCAGGTCACAGGTCGATCCCTTTATTGTGATGGACGTGATGGAGGCCGCCCGCCGCGCCGAAGAGGCCGGGCAGCGGATCATCCACATGGAAGTCGGCCAGCCCGGCACCGGCGCTCCGAAACAGGCGATGCGGGCGCTGGCGGGGGCGCTGGAAAGCGACTCGCTGGGTTATACCGTGGCCTTGGGGTTGCCGGCATTGCGGCGGCGCATCGCGCGGCTCTATGGCGAATGGTATGATGTCGATCTCAATCCCGACCGGGTGGTGATCACGCCGGGCTCGTCGGGCGGGTTCATCCTGGCCTTTACGGCGCTGTTTGACACCGGCGACCGCGTCGGCATCGGCGCGCCGGGCTATCCCAGCTATCGCCAGATCCTGCGGGCGCTGGATCTGGTGCCGGTCGACCTGCCGACCTTGCCGGAAAACCGCCTGCAGCCGGTTCCGGACGACTTTGCCGGGCTGGATCTGGCCGGGTTGATGGTGGCCTCGCCGGCCAACCCGTCCGGCACCATGCTGAACCGCGCCGCGATGGGCGCGCTGGTCGAAGCGGCCCGGGCGCAGGGTGCGGCGTTCATCAGCGACGAGATCTATCACGGCATCGAATACGAGGCCAAGGCGGTGACCGCGCTGGAGCTGACAGACGAGTGCTATGTGATCAATTCCTTCTCGAAATATTTCAGCATGACCGGCTGGCGGGTCGGCTGGCTGGTGGTGCCCGAGGATCACGTGCGGGTGCTCGAGCGGATCGCGCAGAACATGTTCATCTGCGCGCCCCATGCCAGCCAGGTGGCGGCGCTGGCGGCGATGAATTGCGACGCCGAATTGCAGGCCAATCTCGATGTCTATCGGGCCAACCGGGCGCTGATGCTGCGCGGGTTGCCCGAGGCCGGGTTTCACAAGATCGCGCCGCCGGATGGAGCTTTCTATGTCTATGCGGATGTCTCGGACCTGACCGATGACAGCCGTGCCCTGGCCGCCGAGATCCTCGCGCAGGCAGGGGTGGCGGTCACGCCGGGTCTGGATTTCGACCCCGCGCGCGGCCATACCACGCTGCGGTTTTCCTATGCCCGGGCGACCGCGGATATCCAGGAAGGGCTGGCACGGCTCAAGGCCTTTATGCAGGCGCGCGGTTAGCGGCGATTGCAACCCTGCCGGCGTCGGGTATCCTTGCCCCAGAGGCCGCGAACGGTCCAAGACAGGACGGGAATCACTGATATGAGCAGACTCCTTGCGGCACTGGCCGCGCTTTGGCTGATCGCCGGCGCCGGCGCCGCCGCCGCGCAGAATTTCAGCGGACTGGCCCGTATCGATGCCGCCAACAGCCGGATCTCCGAGACCGGACGGGATGGCGTGCAGATCGATCTTTTTCTCAGCCAGGGCGTGCCGTACCGGCTGTTCACACTGACAGAGCCGCCGCGGCTGGTCCTCGATTTTCAGGAGGTCGACTGGACCGGTCTGGACCCCGACTTTCTGCTGGCGACCCAGCGGTTGCAACGTGTGCGGTTCGGCACCTATGTGCCGGGCTGGTCGCGTATGGTGGCGGAACTGGCAGCCCCGATGGGCGTCCGCGCGGCCGGTGTGCAGCTGGACCCGGTAACCGGGGCGGCGCATCTGACGGTGCAACTGTCGCCGGTCTCGGCCGAGGTCTTTGCGGCGCAGGCCGGCGCGCCCCACGATCCGCGATGGGATCTGCCGACGCCTGCCGCCTTGCCTGCACCCGCGGTCCGTGACGCCGATGCACCACTGCTGGTGGTTCTGGACCCGGGCCATGGCGGTATCGATCCGGGGGCCGAAGCCGGGTCGGTCAACGAAAAGTCGCTGATGCTGCAATTTGCGCGGGAATTGCGCGAGCAATTGTTGCGCAGCGGTGGGTTTCAGGTGGTGCTGACCCGCGACAGCGATCATTTCGTGTCGCTGGAACAGCGGGTTGCGATCGCGCATCGGGCCGGTGCCGACGTGTTTCTGTCCTTGCACGCGGACTCGCTGGCTGAGGGGCTGGCGCATGGCGCCACCGTGCATGTGCTGTCGCGCGACGCCTCGGATAAGGCCAGCGCCAAGCTGGCCGAGCGCCATGATCGCGGCCAGCTGCTGTCGGGCGTCGATCTCAGCGATACCGATGACCAGGTGACCGGCATTCTGCTGGATCTGGCCCGCCAGGAAACCCAGCCCCGCACCGAGGCGCTGGCCCAGGCGCTGGTCGAGGGCATGGCCCATGCCGGCGGGCCTATGAACCGTCGTCCCCTGCGCCGCGCGGCGTTTTCGGTGCTCAAGGCGGCGGATATCCCCTCGGTTCTGGTCGAGATCGGCTTTCTCAGCAGTCCCCGCGATCTAAAGAATCTGCGCGATCCGCAATGGCGCGCGGAAATGGCATTGGGCATCCGCAACGGCCTGTTGGCCTGGCGTCAGGCCGATCTGGCGATGCGCCCCTTGCTGCGGCAATAGGCGCCACTGTTCACAAAACCTGAACAGTCCGGTCAATCTTGTACCATTGTTTATGAAAAGCGTACGCCCTGCTTCATTCTTTACCCTTGGTTAACGATGCAATGCTTTGAAAAAGATAATAAAAATTTTAGATTCTGGGCGGCAACAAGGTTCGATGACTTGGCGCCGGATCATCTCCGGGCTAACCTAAGAAACCAGTTCAACTAAATATGACCAGATCAGGACAGTACATGATGGAATCCGTTCGAACAGCACTCTCCACCGGCGCTTTGTCGCTGGCGGTTCTTTTTTCGGTTCAGGGCGAGGCCCAGGCCGCCACAATGTTTTCGTCCTCTGCCACGGTCGGTACGGTCGACCGGGTCGCGACGTTTGACTCGCTGACATCGAATGGCATCGATCTGAGCACCTATACCGAGGCATCCCTGTCCGTCACCGTCAGTGACGTCACCTTTCAGGGCTTCTCGGCGTTTTCGCCGAATGACTCCCGGACAACCGGATTTCACTATGGCAGCGGCGGCAACGACGACTTTGTGACCATCAAGGGCACGGACGGAGCGGTCTTTACCGCGCTGGATTTCCTGCTGGGCGATGGTCAGAGCGGCACGACGACCAATGTGCGCTGGCAGGCCTATCGGGGCGGTGTGCTGACCGGTTCCGGCACTGAAAGCAACATGGCGCGGGGCACCGTCATGGGGTGGTCGGACATCGATGGCTTTGACACGCTGCTGGTGGCGGCAGCCCGAACAGTGGATCAGCCCGGTTTCGGCAATCACCAGTCGGTGGCCATCGACGATCTGCGCGCCCAGGTGGGGGTGACACCGGTGCCGCTGCCGGCGGGTCTGCCGCTGATGATCGGCGGTCTGGCGGCATTCGGGCTGTTGCGGCGTCGCCAACAGGCCTGACGCGAACATATCTGACAGAGGAAGGCGGGGTGGTGCGGGGGCGCCGCCCCGCATGTTTTTTGTCCTTGCCCCTGCGACAGATGGCGCGAAACCGCCGTCTTGTGTTTTGACCCTCGGGGCCGGCACCCCTATATAGAGGACAGCGCGCCAGCAGAGGCCATCATTACGTGACCCGGTTCATCTTGTCATTCTTCGGAGCGATCTTCACGCTTCTGACCTTGGGTATTGCCCTGATTGCGCTCACCATCGGCGCAGTATTCTGGATCTATGGCCGGGACCTGCCCAGCCATGAATCGCTGGCGCAATACAAGCCGCCGACGATCAGCCGCATCTATTCCGGCGAAGGCCACATGATCGACGAGTTCGCCCAGGAGCGGCGTCTGTTCATGCCCGCCGACGAGATCCCCGATCTGGTGAAACAGGCGTTCATCTCGGCCGAGGACAAGAATTTCTACAGCCACAAGGGCTATGACACCCGAGGTATCGCCGCCGCCGCCATCGAGGCGGTGCGTTCGCGCGGGCAGAACGTGCGCGGCGCCTCGACCATTACCCAGCAGGTGATGAAGAATTTCCTGCTGTCCGGTGACCGCCGTATCGAGCGCAAGATCAAGGAAATCATCCTGGCCGCGCGGCTCGAGGAAACGCTGGACAAGGAACAGATTCTCGAACTGTACATGAACGAGATCTTTCTCGGGCAGAACTCCTATGGCGTGGCGGCGGCCAGCCAGACCTATTTCAACAAGACCCTGGCCGAACTGGCCCCGCACGAGGCGGCGTTTCTGGCGTCGCTGCCCAAAGCCCCCAGCGACTATCACCCGGTGCGCAAGAAAGACCGGCTGATGGCGCGGCGCAATTTCGTGCTGAAAGAGATGTACGAGAACGGGTATATCGACGCCGCAACCTATGAGACCGAGGTCGCAATGCCGTTGCGGTCGGTGCAGAACGGCGATTTCGAGAGCTTTCGTACCGCGCTGCCGCCGCGCGACTATTTCACCGACGAGGTGCGCCGTCAGCTGAGCGAGGATTTCGGCGAGGGCGAGTTCTTTACCGGCGGCTTCACGGTGCGCGCCACCATAGACGAAGAGATGCAGAAGGTCGCCGCGCAGGCGCTGCAGGCGCAGCTGGAGACCTATGACCGCGGGCTTGGCATCTGGCGCGGCGCCGAAGACACGATCGATGCCGATCAACTGGGCGACGAGGCCAGTTGGCGCGCGGCGCTGGCGAGCGCCGATGTGCCCCGCGATGTGCATCTGCACGGGCGCTGGTATCCGGCGGTGGTACTGGAACTGCGCGGATCGGATGCGCGCATCGGTATCGAGGACGTGGCCGAGGATGAAGACGGTCACTGGATCGTCGCCAAGGACGTGCAATGGGCGCGCAAGCGGCACAGCGACGGCACGCTGTCGCGCAAGGCCAAGGTGGCGGGCGACCTGTTGTCGGTCGGCGATGTGGTTCTGGTGCGCAAGATGACCAATGACGCGGATGGCGCGTTCATCCGCTGGACCCTGCGCCAGGTCAGCGAAGTGCAGGGCGGGTTCATGGCGATGGACGTGAACACCGGGCGCGTGCTGGCGATGCAGGGCGGGTTCAGCTATCAGGATTCGGTGTTCAACCGCGCCACCCAGGCGCAGCGCCAGCCGGGGTCCAGTTTCAAGCCCTTTGTCTACGCCGCGGCACTGGACAGCGGTTACAGCCCGGCCACGATCGTCGTGGATGCGCCGATCGAGATCAACACGCCGCAGGGCCTGTGGCGGCCGCGCAATTCCACGAACAAGTTTTATGGTCCGACGCCGCTGCGCACCGGTATCGAACAGTCGCGCAACCTGATGACCATCCGTCTGGCGCAAGAGGTCAGCATGCCCGTCGTGGCGCGCTATGCTGAAAAGTTCGGCGTCTATGACGAGATGGGGCCGTACCTGGCCAACGCGCTGGGGTCCGAGGAAACCACGCTGTACAAGATGGTCGCCGCCTATGCGATGTTTGCCAATGGCGGCGAGCGTGTCGAACCGACTCTGGTCGACCGTATCCAGGACCGTTACGGCAAGACCATCTACCGCCATGACAAGCGCGATTGCGTAGATTGCGCTTCCGCCAGCATTGCGCCGAACCAGATCCCGCGCATCGTGTCCAACCGCGAACGTGTGATGGATGCGATCACCGCTTATCAGCTGACGTCGATGATGAAGGGGGTGGTCGAGCGCGGCACCGCCAGCGGCGCCGTCAAGCTGCCGGTGCCGACCGCCGGCAAGACCGGCACCACCAACGAAGCGCGCGACGTTTGGTTCATCGGCTTTACCAGCAACATCGTTGCCGGCTGCTATATCGGTTACGACCGGCCGCGCCCGCTGGGGCGGCGCGCCTATGGGTCGTCCCTGTGCGGCCCTGTGTTCCAATCCTTTATGACCAAGGCCACCGAGAAGTACGGCGGCGGTCCGTTCGCGGTGCCGCCGGGCGGGCATTTCATCAAGATCGACCGTTTCACCGGCGGGCGCCTGCCGGATGACGCCAGTGGCCCCTACGTGGTGGCCGAATATTTCCGCGATGGCATCGACCCGATCTTTGGCCTGACCTACGATGGCGGCTTTGCCATGGGATCGAACCTGCCGCTGTTCGAAGAGGTGCAAAGCGGCGGTCGCCAGGTCAAGACGTCGACCGGTGGCACGGCCGTTGTTGGGCCCAAAGCCACTTTTGGCACGATCAGCTCGGGCGGCCTGTACTAGCAGATAAAGGTGGCCGCGCCTGCGGCTCTGTATTCGGACGGGGGCGCTGGTTTCGCCGTCAGGTCCGCCCGGCGATCCGGCGGTGGAAACCGCTGCCTTCACCCGTTCCGGTCATCCGCCATCGGTCGCCCGTGATCCATGACCGACACATGGCGCCATGCGCCGGGTCGCTGGGTTCGGCAGGGTCAAGAAAACGTCGATTGTGTTATCTTTGCCGGTTCCATTTTTTATTAACTTGCGATTAATCTCTGATCCATTGACGTGTGTTTTATTGATGGAGAGATTTCGATGGATGTCATTGGTACGTTTCAATTCGTGGATTCGGTTGCCCAGCATGCCACAGCCCCCGAGCTGTCCGGCGCCACCTATGTGAAAACCATTCAGGTCAACGGTGTGACCTATGTGTATGTCGCAGGCGAAAGTGCGCACGGAATCCAGGTGCTGAAAATCGCCGCTAACGGCACACTGACGCCGGTGATGTCGATTGCCAACAGCACTGCCGTCGAACTGCACAGCGTTGTCGGGCTGGATGTGGTCAAGGTGGGCAACGAGTATTTCCTGGCCGCTCTGGCCTATGGCGGCAGCGCCATTTCGATGTTCCGTATTGACGATGACGGGGTCGGCACCGATGGTCATCTGATCCACCTGGACAGCTACCGGAACTTTCCCGGCACCGGCGAGCCGACAGCCGCGCAGGGGCTGGTCAGCAATCCGACCTCGATCGACAGCGTCAAGGTGGGCGGCAACACGTTCTTTGTAACTTCAAGTTACAGCAGCGATGCCTTGTCGGTCTACAAGGTGGGGCCGACCGGGGTGCTGACCCTGACGGACTCGCTGAAAGATGTCGAAAAACCCGGCTATCAGCTGGATCAGCTCTGGGCGATGGACACGCATGTGATCGGCGACAAGACCTTTGTGATCACCGGATCCTACGGCGGCGATGACGGGTTCAGCGTGTTCCGTCTGACCAATGCCGGCAATCTGGTCGATGTGCAGAACGTCACCTTTGCCGAACAGCGCTCGGTCCGCGACGTCACCGCGCTGGAAATCGACGGCAAGCATTACGTGGTTCTGGCCAACAGCAACGGCTATGACATGCTGATCTATCGCATGGCGCCCAACGGCACGATGACCCATCTCAGCACCACGGACATGAACGCTAAGTACAAGCTGTGGGGCTTTCAGAATGTCGAACCCCTGACCGTGGACGGGGTGCAGTATCTGCTGGCCACGTCGGGCGCCAACGACACGCTGGCGGTGTTCTCAATCGACGCGGCCGGCGTGCCGACCCTGGTGCAGTCGATCACGTCTTCGGTCGAACTGGACAATGCCGATGACATTCATGTCCAGCAGATGGGGTCGCGCACATTCGTGTTGGTCACGGCCAAGAGCGGCAACCGTGTGGCGGTCTATGAGATCGGCGCCAATGACGATCCGCTGGTCGGGACCAACGGGGCCGATCGCATCGTCGGGCAGAACGGCGATGACGATCTGGTGGGCCGGGCCGGCAAGGACCTGCTGTTGGGGGGCAATGGCGATGACGTGCTGTCGGGCCACCGGGGCAACGATATCCTGCAGGGCGGCAACGGCTTTGACGTGCTCAGCGGCGGTCGCGACAATGACATCCTGGAAGGCGGAGCCGGCCCGGATGTGCTGATCGGCGGCGGCGGTGTCGACCAGATCAGCTATGCCGGTTCGGCGCAGGCGGTTACCGTCAACCTGGCCACCGGTCAGGCCTCGGGCGGTGATGCCGCCGGCGACATCTTTTCGCAGATCGAAGGTATCATCGGCTCGGCCCATGCCGACACGCTGATCGGAGACGCCGGGCGCAACAACATTCGCGGCGGCAATGGCAATGACAGCGTGACCGGCGCCGGCGGCAACGACATCCTGAACGGGCAGGGCGGTCACGACACGGTTATGGGCGGGGCCGGCAATGACCGGCTGATCCTGGGCGGCGGCAATGACACCGGCAATGGCGGTGACGGCAATGACCGCATCGACGGCGGCTCCAAGAACGACATCCTGATCGGTGGCGCCGGCAATGACGATCTGAACGGGGGCGGCGGCCGCGACCGGCTGGTCGGCGGTTCGGGCGATGACAGCCTGAATGGCGGCGGCGCCAATGACGTCTTTGTCTTTGAAACCCTCCATGGCGGCGACACAATCGAGGATTTCAACGTCAACGGCGATCGCATCGATCTGTCCGGGCATAGCGGGTTCAACAATTTCTCGCAGGTGCTGGCGGGATCGTTCGAATTCATGGGCAACACGGTGATCGGCGGCGGTGCCAATTCGATCCAGTTGATCGGCGTGGCCAAGGCCGATCTTGGCGCCGACGACTTTATCTTCTGACCCGGATCCCGGGCCCTTTCCTGGCACCAAATTTCGGACCCGTCCCTTTCTTGGGGCGGGTCTTTTTCCGGCGTCGCTTGCCCGCCTGCCGGTGCTGGTCTATCACCGGCACTTACAGATCACATGGCAGGACTATCATGCGCGCCGAAACCCAGAATACCGTCGCTGAAATCGAGAAATCGCTGAACCTGCTGGCGCAGCGGATGGATTGGGACACCGCGGCCCACCGGCTGGAGGAGTTCAATGCCCGTGTCGAGGATCCGAACCTGTGGGACGACCCGACAGCGGCGCAGAAACTGATGCGTGATCGGCAGATGCTGGTCGATGCGATGGAAACCTATGAGACCATCCGACGCGATCTGAACGACAATGTCGAGATGATCGAGCTGGCCGAGATGGAAGAGGACGAAGAGGTCGCTCGCGAGGCCGAGGCGGCGCTGAAATCGCTGGCCGTGAAGGCCGCGCAGAAAGAGCTGGAGGCGCTGCTGGACGGCGAGGCGGACGGCAACGACACGTTTCTGGAGATCAATGCCGGGGCCGGTGGCACCGAAAGCTGCGACTGGGCCAGCATGCTGGCGCGCATGTATGTCCGCTGGGCGGAAAAACAGGGCTACAAGGTCGAACTGCAATCGGAAAGCGCCGGCGACGAGGCCGGGATCAAGTCGGCAACCTACAAGATCAGCGGCCAGAATGCCTATGGCTGGCTGAAATCGGAAAGCGGCGTGCACCGGCTGGTGCGTATCAGCCCGTTTGACAGCGCTGCCAAACGGCACACCTCGTTCTGTTCGGTCTGGGTCTATCCGGTGGTCGACGACAATATCGAGATCGAGGTGAACCCCGCCGATATCCGCATCGACACCTATCGCAGTTCGGGCGCCGGCGGGCAGCACGTCAACACCACCGATTCCGCGGTGCGGATCACCCACCATCCCACAGGGATCGTGGTGACCAGTTCCGAGAAATCCCAGCACCAGAACCGCGACATCGCCATGAAGGCGCTGAAATCGCGCCTGTATCAACTGGAGCTGGACCGGCGCAACGCGGCGATCAACGAGGCGCACGAAAGCAAGGGCGATGCCGGCTGGGGCAACCAGATCCGATCCTATGTCCTGCAGCCCTATCAGATGGTCAAGGATCTGCGGACCAATTTCGAGACCAGCGACACCAAGGGCGTCCTGGATGGCGATCTGGACGGGTTCATGGCTGCCACACTGGCGCTGGACGTTNGCACGTCAACACCACCGATTCCGCGGTGCGGATCACCCACCATCCCACAGGGATCGTGGTGACCAGTTCCGAGAAATCCCAGCACCAGAACCGCGACATCGCCATGAAGGCGCTGAAATCGCGCCTGTATCAACTGGAGCTGGACCGGCGCAACGCGGCGATCAACGAGGCGCACGAAAGCAAGGGCGATGCCGGCTGGGGCAACCAGATCCGATCCTATGTCCTGCAGCCCTATCAGATGGTCAAGGATCTGCGGACCAATTTCGAGACCAGCGACACCAAGGGCGTCCTGGATGGCGATCTGGACGGGTTCATGGCTGCCACACTGGCGCTGGACGTTTCCGGCAAATCGCGCGCCGAGGCGCAGAACGAGGGATAGGTGCGCGCGCGTGCGTTCAACGTGCAAACCACAGTTGCGCGGGATCAGGTGGCCCGGACAATCCAAGGCAACTATGATATGACATTTCGGCGGGATGGCGGGCGATGAAGAGAACCGCGCCTGCCCTGTTACCGGCGCGCCGAACCGCGCATCGGGCTAGGATGGAGGAGAGGCACATGCAGAGGAGAGGTGCAGAGTGAGCGAACTGAAACATGGCGTGCCGAAACTGGCGCCGGCAGACGGCGATATCCTGCGCACAGCGCTGGCCCGAGGCTGGCAGGACTTCCGCAATGCACCGTTTTTCGGTCTGGCCTTTGCCGGATTCTATGTGTTGGGCGGCTGGCTGATGACCTGGGTCACGGCGCAGACCGGAACGACCTATTGGCTGGTTCTGGCGGCGATCGGCTTTCCCCTGATCGGTCCCTTTGCCGCGGTTGGCCTTTATGAGGTGTCGCGCCGGCTGGAGCTGAAGGAGCCGCTGGACCGATCGGCGATTTTCGGCGTGGTGCTGAAACAGGGCCGGCGCCAGTTGCCGTCGATCTGCGCCATCATCATCGTGGTTTTCCTGTGGTGGTTTTTTATCGGACACATGATTTTTGCGCTGTTCATGGGCCTGTCGACGATGACCAATGTCTCGACCTCTTTTGATGTCTTTCTGACCGTCAACGGGATCACCATGCTGCTGGTTGGCACTGCGGTCGGGGCGCTGTTTGCGCTGCTGCTCTATATGATCACGGTGCTGGCCCTGCCATTGCTGCTGGATCGCGAGGTGGATTTCGTCACCGCCATGATCACCAGTTTCAAATATGTCCTGGCCCACCCGGTGCCGATGCTGGGATGGGCAATCATCATTGCCGCTGTGACTTTTGCGGCGCTGATCCCCTGGTTTGTCGGATTGTTCCTGGCCTTGCCCCTGTTGGGGCACGCAACCTGGCACCTTTACGACCAGCTGAAAATCGACGAGCCCGCCGAGACTGACACTGAGATCGAAGCGGAAGTCGGTGCCTAATCGTCCTGTTCGCGCCCGGCAGAGACAAGCCGGGCGCGCAGGCTGACTGCGGCCGGATCCCCCTGTTCCAGCGCATAGACATAAGCATGGGTGAGATAGAACCCGGCCGCGTCCGGGTCGGGCGCGGTATCTGCGGCCTCGGTATACAGCTGCACCAGTGCACGACGATCGCCGCGTGCATGCGCGGCCAGAAGCCGAGCTTCTAGATCGCTCATTCGGCGGCGTGGGCCTGCTGGCGGTGATGCTGCATCCTGCCGGCAACCCAGTCGTGAAACAGATGCGTCGGCCCGTCCATCGCCGGCGAAAAGCGTCCGCCGTCAAAGCCCGGCGCACGGCGTCCGCGCTGCATGCCCTGAACCACAAAGATATCCTCTTCGAACACCGTCTTCCATTGCTGGGCGTTTCGGGCGCGCAGCCCCTCGTCGGTGGCGGGCTGGGTATAGTAGAGATGCACCTGCTCGATCGTGCGATCCGGCGCCATCGGCACCAGGATGATCGCAAAGGCGTGGTCGCGATGCACGCCCAGCAGAACATTGGGATAGGCGGCGATATATTCCGCCGCCGTGTCCCAGCGCGCGGACAGATCTGGGAAATCGGGAAAGACCTGGCCGTTTTCGTTGGTGATCTGGCGATAGACCCGCGTGCCCTGGCCGGAAAATGCTCCGGGCTGTTCGATGTGATAGTGATCTTCCAGCCGGGAATAGCTGTTCAGACCCGGATGCACCCAGGGCAGGTGGTAGCTTTCGCAATAGTTTTCGACCGCCAGTTTCCAGTTGCAGGCGACATCCAGCTGAAACCGGCTTTCGGCGCCGCCGTGAAACAGCGGCCTGTCGAACTCGGCCCAGCGGGCCATCAGATCGGACATCGCCACGTCAAAGGCCGGTGCGTCGCCCGACAGGTTGATCCACACCACGTCGAACCACACATGGCTGCGCACCTCGATCAGGCCCAGCGTGGCGCGGTCGATGCCGTCATGCGTGTTCTGCCCCGGTCCGCCCACATGCGGGGTGCTGACCAGGCGGCCGTCAGTGGCATAGCACCAGCTGTGATAGGGGCAGCGTATGGCGCCCTCGATCTTGCGCGGCGCCTCGACCAGGATCATGCCGCGGTGGCGGCAGGTATTCTGAAACACCCGCACCGCGCCCTGCTTGTCGCGGATCAACAGCAGCGGCATGCCGAGAAAGCTGATCGGCACCGCATCGCCCGGTTCCGGCACGTCCGCCGCCACGGCCAGCCCGGCCCATTGGCTGGCCAGCAACGCCTGTTTTTCTTCGTCAAAGACGCCGGCATCGGTGTAATGCGCGTTGGGCAACCCTTGAGCGCGGTCGATTGGACGGCGCACGGCGGAAAGATCGGTGGCGGTTCTAGAAATGATCCTCTCCTCATCTGGTCGGTTATTCCTAACCAGACAGGGGCGTCTGTCCGCTCTCTCAGCGACGCGAGTTTTCTCACCGCGACATTCCGGGTCGCTTTCGTCGGCAATCAGCGAAAGGCTTCGTCCGGTTGCAGCAATCGGCGGTGAAACGGCGGCAGTTCGGCGTCGGTGCGAAAACCGGCGCCGCGGGCGGCTTCGAGGATGGTCTTTCGGTTGTTGCCGAGATGTTCATAGACCATACGGGCGGCGCGGACAGCGGTGGCGCTTTCGCGCATCGTCCGCGTGACGTAGCCGACCCAGTAATTGTTCTCGAACGAGGGCACGCGGGCGAGATAGTTGAACGAACTGGTCATTGCCTTGCGGCGCGAGATCATCAGCGCGATGCCATCCTCCTGGCGGATCGCATAGCCCCGGAATTCGCGGGTGCGGGCATCGGTGGGCAGGCCCTGCATCTGCATGGCCTGGCGGGCCTCATAGCCGCGCACATAGGTGTGTCCGCAATTGCGGAACACATAGACCAGTCCGACGACAAAGCGCGCGTCGTCGGTAAAACTGCGCCGGGAAAAACGGTACAGGCCGCTTGGAAACAGGTCATGCGGGATGTCGCGAATGCCGGCACCGACAAAGTCCGACAGGATCGGTCCGCTCAGGACCGGCCGCGCGGTGACCAGGCTGTCGACCGGATCCAGCAGGATTCGCGCATCGACATTGAAGAAATCGCATATACGGTCCAGAACATCGGGACGCGGAAAGCTTTCGCCAGAGAGATAACGATTGAACTGGGTACGGTTGATGCCAAGCTGGCGGGACAGCTCGGAAACCGATGGGTAGCGTTTGGACAGAAGGCGCAGGTTGGCTCCGAACATGTTGCGCAATTCCGCCGGGGATCGTACCGGTCTGGACATGACCGCTCCAGTCTTCGTGATCGTTTGCATTTCGCCGGTCCCAGGGTCCTGTTTTGTTATTATTGTTCTTCGAGGGAACGTCGCGTGATCTGACGCCGGTTGGCGTCAGCCATGGTTCCATCCGGGGTCAAAAGGCTACTCGCTTGGTCGCAAAAAGCAAGGGTGCGACCCGGGATAATCCATGACTGTGGCTAAAGTTTTGCCCCAATCTTCCCGGTATCAGGTGTGAATGGGAAGGTATAATGCTCGGTTTAGTCATGTGGAGCGACAAGCAGTACGGCAAGGCGGTGATCTGGTGCGAAGATCACGGCGATCTGGCGTTCTATCGGCGGGACAAGGAGGATCCGGTGGTGCTGACCGCCGGCGATTGGGTCGAGTTCGACGAGGCTTGTCGCAGCGAGCTGCGAGTCGCCGAGAATCCGCGGTTGGTGAACAACGAGGGCGGAGCGATGGCGCCTGTGGCCACCAGCCCCTGCGATATGCCGCCAAAGCCCGGGCGCGAGCGCATCGACTTTGCGCCGATGCGCCGCATCTTTGACCTGCGGCGCGCCGAAGAGTTCCGCGAATTGGGCCTGTGCCGCGCCGAAGCCTGAGCCTTATTCGCCGCGCGACAGGGCGGCCACGCCGGTACGGGCGATCTCGGCCAGACCCAGAGGCCGCATCAGATCACCAAAGGCATCGATCTTTTCCGGCGCACCGGTGATTTCAAAGACAAAGCTGTTCAGGGTGCTGTCCACGACGCTGGCGCGGAAGATATCCGCCAGTCGCAGGGCTTCGACCCGCTTGTCGCCTTCGCCGACCACTTTCAGCATCGCCAGTTCGCGCTCGACCGACGGGCCTTCGACCGTCAGGTCGTGAACCTCGTGCACCGAGATGATCCGCCCCAGCTGGGCCTTGATCTGTTCGATCACCTGCGGCGTGCCGGTGGTGACGATGGTGATGCGGCTGAGATGGCCGGTATGATCCACCTCGGCCACCGTCAGGCTTTCGATGTTATAGCCGCGCCCGGAAAACAGCCCGATGACGCGCGCCAGCACGCCGGGTTCGTTCTCGACCAGCACCGCCAGCGTGTGGCTTTCGTTCTGATCCGAAAAGGTGGGGCGCAGGTTATAGGCCGAATGCTTGGTCGCGCCTTTCTTGATGTGTAGTGCAGACATGTTCATGTTCCTCGATCTCGTCTCGTGCGCCGGTCGGATCATTACCCGAGCTTGCGGCGCGTTGTCCTGCGGGGAAGGCGGTCTGGATCAAACCAGAACCGCGCCACCGGCCTGAATGACACCCTGGGTTTCGGCCTCGCCCAGCAGCATGTCGTTATGCGCCTTACCCGAGGGGATCATCGGGAAACAGTTCTCGTGTTTCTCGACCAGACAATCAAAGATCACCGGCCCGTCATAATTGATCATCTCCATGATCGCATCGTCCAGATCGGCCGGGTCCTTGCACAGGATGCCCTTGGCGCCAAAGGCTTCGGCCAGCTTGACGAAATCGGGCAGCGCCTCGGACCAGCTGTGCGAATAGCGTTCGCCATGCAGCAGTTCCTGCCACTGGCGCACCATGCCCAGGCGTTCGTTGTTCAGGATGAACTGCTTGACCGGCAGGCGGTACTGCGCCGCCGTGCCCATCTCCTGCATGTTCATCAGCCAGCTGGCTTCGCCTGCGACATTGATGACCAGACTGTCCGGATGCGCCATCTGCACGCCGATCGAGGCCGGGAAACCATAGCCCATCGTGCCCAGCCCACCCGACGTCATCCAGCGGTTCGGGCTTTCAAAGGTCATGTATTGCGCCGCCCACATCTGGTGCTGGCCGACCTCGGTGGTGATATAGCGGTCGCGGTCCTTGGTCAGCGCCTCCAGCCGGGTCAGGGCATATTGCGGCTTGATCGATTTTGTACTTTCGCTAAAGGCCAGGCAGTCCACCTTGCGCCACGCGTCGATCTTTGCGTGCCACTTGGCCACCGCCTCGGCATTGGTCTTGCGGCCGCGGGATTTCCACACCTTCAGCAGGTCTTCGAGCACATGCGCGACATCGCCGACAATCGGGATGTCGGCCTTGATCACCTTGTTGATCGAGCTGGGGTCGATATCGACATGCGCCTTGATCGATTTCGGGCTGAACGCATCGATGCGCCCGGTGATACGGTCGTCGAACCGCGCGCCGATATTGATCATGAGGTCGCAATCATGCATCGCCAGGTTGGCTTCGTACAGCCCGTGCATGCCCAGCATGCCCAGCCAGTTCTTGCCGCTGGCCGGATAGGCGCCCAGGCCCATCAGGGTCGAGGTGATCGGAAAACCGGTCGCGTCGACAAGCTCGCGCAGCAGCTGGCTGGCCGCCGGGCCCGAGTTGATCACCCCGCCGCCGGTGTAGAACACCGGGCGCTTGGCTTTTTCGATGGCCGCCACCAGTTCGGTGATCTCTTGCAGATCGCCCTTGAGTTGCGGCTGATAGCGCGACGCGGTGGGCGAGGGCCGGGTATAGGTGCCGGTGGCGAATTGCACGTCCTTGGGAATATCGACCAGCACCGGCCCCGGGCGCCCGGAGGTGGCGACATGAAACGCCTCGTGCACGACACCGGACAGCCGGTCTGTGTCCTTGACCAGCCAGTTATGCTTGGTGCAGGGGCGGGTGATCCCGACCGTGTCGGCCTCTTGAAACGCGTCCGAGCCGATCATGAAGGTCGGCACCTGCCCGGAAAAGACGACGATCGGTATACTGTCCATCAGCGCATCGGTCAGGCCGGTCACCGCATTGGTGGCACCCGGCCCCGAGGTCACCAGCGCGACACCGGGCTTGCCGGTCGAGCGGGCATAGCCCTCGGCGGCATGCACCGCGCCCTGTTCGTGGCGCACCAGCACGTGGCGGATGTCATTCTGCTGAAAGATCTCGTCATAGATGGGCAGTACAGCGCCGCCGGGATATCCGAATACCGTGTCCACACCCTGATCCTTGAGGGCCTGAATCAACATCTTTGCTCCGGTCATTTCACGTGTCATCTGTTTAGCTCCATCCGCGACAGCGTTTTGCGCACAAAAAAGCCCCCGGTCTTTGGCGGGGGCGCATGGGGTTAGATATGGTCTACCGTCACCGGCCCATGCGCGTGTTTCCTACGATTACGACTAGGGTCTTCATCCCAGAGGCTCCATTCATGCTGGGCGCAGATTATTTGCGCCGCAAACGGGCGTCAACAGGCAATCGGGCCAGGAATCGGGCCGGGCCTTGCCGGCATGTGCTGATTTTCCCGCTTTTCGTCCCGCCTTTCGTCCCGGTGCGACGAAATTTCTCGCACCGGTGGCCGGTCGATGCGGTCGCGGGCAAACCCGATGGCATCACCGGTTTTGCCGGTGGCAATGCCGGGGCTGCACGGAACGATGTTCAAAGACGGGTCGGGCGGCGATCCGGCAGGTTGATATTGGCGACCTGTTCGGCAATCGGATCGGTGGACAGCGGATGGGTTTCCGTGTCGTAGTGCCGGGGATCGTTCATCTGTTGCCATTCGCCGCCGAAATACACTTCGAGACCGGAAAACTTGGCCTTGTAGCCCATCTTCTGGCTGCCGGGGACCCAATAGCCCAGATAGACATAGGGCAGGTTGGCGTTGCGGGCGATGTCGATGTGATCCAGGATCATATGCGTGCCCAGGCTGAATTGCGGTCGGTCCGGGGCGTAAAAGGAATAGACCATGCTCAACCCGTCCTCGAGAACATCGGTCAGGCTGACCGCGATCAACTCATGGGCGTCGGGGTCGGTATATTCGATCACCCGGCTGCGGATCGGGGTCTCCTCGATCATCGCGGCGAATTCGAACACATCCATGTCGGCCATGCCGCCATCGGCATGGCGCGCGTCAAGATAGCGGCGGAACAGATCGTACTGATCCTCTGTCGCCCAGGGCGACGTGGCCCGCCGGCTCAGCGAGACATTGCGGCGCGCGGTCCGCTTTTGGCTTTTCGAAGGTTTGAACCGCGACACATCAATCCGCGCCGACAGGCAGGCCGAACACTCGGCACAGGACGGGCGGTACAGCACGTTCTGCGAGCGCCGGAACCCCTGTTGGCTGAGACTGTTGTTCAGCCGGTCCGCGTTCTCGCCTTGCAGCGACGTGAACAGCTTGCGCTCCATCCGGCCCTCGAGATAGGGGCAGGGCTGAGGGGCCGTCACATAGAATTGCGGCGCAATGGGTAGGGTGTGGCGCATAGAGGGTCAGAAAGTCCGCGGTTGCTTTCCAAAAAGGATAACAACCGATGCCGGTCCCGCCAAGTGCGGATTCAGGCATTGATTACCGACCTGCGGTTCAGGGCGACCGTGCCCAGGAAGGCGTCGCTCAGGCCCTGGCCGCGGGCGCTGGTCAGCATCATGACGATAGAGATGACCTGCAGGATCGGCACCGCGATGCTGATCGTGTAGCCGGTGGTATGGGCCAGCGCCATCTGAATGTCGAACCGCGTGCCCTGCGCGGTGCGAAATTCGATCCCGGCAAAGCGCATGCCCCAGGTGGCCGACCCGTTGGCCAGGGTCACGACGCGATAGGCAAAACCGATGACCAGCACCAGCAGCGGCCAGACAAAGGCGCCGACAAAGGCGGTCAGCAATACGGCCACCAGGCTGAGCGCAAGGATCAGCACCATGTCGATCACCCAGGCCAGCAGCCGTTTGGCCGGTACTGCGGCATAGAACTGGGGTTGGCGGTCGGGGTCGGGCAGATGAAACATGTCAAGGCTTCCAGGGCTACGGGCTATGGGTATTGGGACAGGTCAGGCCACCCCCGCGGTCAGGCGGGGGCGGCGGGTGAGGGTGCGGATCAGGCGGCTTCGTCTTCGTTGTTGTCGTCGCGGGCCGCCTTGCGGGCGCGTTCTTCCATGAACTGGTCGAACTCGGCCTTGTCCTTGGCTTCGCGCAGCCGTTCGAGAAAGGCTTCGAAATTGTTCTGTTCCTCTTCGAGCCGGCGCAGGGTTTCTTCCTTATAGGCGTCAAAGGCACTGTTGCCGGACGACGTGGTGACGCTCATGCGGTGTTTTTTCCAGCTCGCACGGCTGCAGGATTTGTTGAACATGCGTTTGCTCCAGATCATGTAGAACAGAAGGGCCAGGCCGATCGGCCAGAAAAAGACAAAGCCAAGGACCATTGCGGCGATCCAGGCGCCCTTGCCCTTGCTGTCAAGCCAGGCCTCGCTGCGGGAAAACCAGCCCGGATGGGACGTGGCGGGGACGGTGTCGGTCATCATGGTCATTGTCAGGTCTCTCTCCAGATCAGGTGGTCGGTTTGGTATGTGAATGTCTTTCACATTGAATAGATCGGAACCCGCAGCGGCAATTGCAAGGGGGATGTGAATGTTTTTTACATTCAGGCTGGCGCAACCCGCCGCAGCCGGTATTTTCGCTGCATCAGCAGAAACCGCAAGGGGCAGCGGTCAGGGCCGGCAAGAGCGCCCCCGGTGCGGGCTGCCCCAGCCCGTACCCCCGGACAAAAAAATCCCGGCCAGTTCCTGGGCCGGGACATGTCGATCTATCGGTTTTCCTGCCCGGGCGGGGCAAGGGGGCAATCAGAACGGGATTTCGTCGTCCATGTCGCGCGAGGCCGGGGCGTTCTGCCCGCCGCCACCACCGCCGCCGCCGAAACGGTCGTCCTGCGGGCCGCTGTCATAGCCGCCCTGGCCGCCACCATATCCGCCGCCGCCGCCACCGCCGCCCTCGCCGCGACCGTCCAGCATGGTCAGTTCCGACTTGTAGGGGCGCAGAACGACCTCGGTGCTGTAGCGGTCATTGCCGCTCTGGTCCTGCCATTTGCGGGTTTCCAGTTGGCCTTCGATATAGACCTTGGAGCCTTTGCGCAGATATTGCTCGGCCACGCGCGCCAGCGGTTCGGAAAAGATCGCCACCGAGTGCCATTCGGTGCGTTCGCGGCGCTCGCCGGTGTTGCGGTCCTTCCAGGTTTCCGACGTGGCGATCCGCAGGTTGCAGACCTTGCCGCCGTTCTGAAAGGTGCGCACCTCGGGGTCGCGACCCAGGTTTCCGATGAGAATGACTTTGTTGACTGAGCCGGCCATGAGCTTCCCGATCCTGTGTTTCTTGTTTCGCCTGTTGCAGGTCCGAATCCGAGCGATCCGGTTCGGGCCAGACTATACGCCTGGAACACAGGTTGAAACACGGATAACGGGCTCTCCTCATGCAGAGACTGGCATTTTGCCCGGATCCCGGTATATTGCGGCGTGAGGCAGTTGAGACAGGGCAGAAACCGGATGCGCAGCTTGGCGTTTGGGCTGGTGATTGTGGGGCTTGGGACGGCGATGCCGGCCGGGGCCGACATGTTCGCGACCAAGAACCAGCGCAATCTGTTCAGCGCCCAGACCCGGGTTCTGGATGGCCGGGCCTCAAAGCAATACGCCAATTCCGTGCGCCTGAAACCGCCGACCGTGCATACCCCGTCAAAATGGGGCGCCAAGGGGTATTTCGGCAAATACAAGGGCAAGTATCTGGGTATGGCCAAGGCCGCGGCCCGGCGTCACAACGTGCCCGAAGACCTGTTCGCCCGTCTGGTCCAGCAGGAATCGGGCTGGAACCCGACGGCCCTTTCGCACAAGGGCGCAATCGGTCTGGCGCAGCTGATGCCGGCGACGGCGCGCCTTTTGGGAGTCAATCCGCGCGATCCATATGAAAATCTGGACGGCGGTGCCCGTTATCTGGCGCGGCAATATCGCGCGTTCGGATCATGGCGCCTGGCGCTGGCGGCCTATAACGCGGGCCCCGCAGCGGTCAAAAAGCATGGCGGTGTGCCGCCCTACAAGGAAACCCGAAACTATGTCCGGGTGATCTGGGGCAGCTAGGGTGTCCAGCGACGCGCGGGGCCTTTGCAGTGTCGCGGGGCGGCCCCGGTCTGCGCAAGTGACCCGACGAAGTCAAGACATCGCCATAATCGTGCCTTGATCCTTGGCAAAGCTTGGCTGTGATCCCGATCTTTGAAAGAGGCGGCCATGGCGGCGACAACCTTTGAAGAACGGCTGGCGCGTATCGAAAAGCGTCTGCCCGAGCCACAGGAATTCACTCCGATCCGTTTTGCCGCGACGCAGGGCAGACATCGGCCCAAGGCTGCGGTGCGGCGGCCGCGCGGTGTCGGCCGCAATCTGGCCAGTATGGCCACCGGCACGCTGTCGGGCATTCTGATCGGCGTTCTGATCCAGGGCGCGGTGCTGCCCGGATCGCCCTGGGGGCCGGGAACCGCCTATGGCGAACTTGTCGGGCTGGCCGGGATGGCAGGGTTTCTGCTGTCGCTGCCGATGGTTCTGGTGTCGGTCTATCTGCGCCGCACGCGGCCCGGATTTTTCTTTTTCGCAGTCGCCTATGCGGTCGCGACGATTGCCACCGCCCTGATCTGACGGCCTGGGTCCAGGCGTGTCAGCGCGACCGACCCGGTCCCGGCGCATCCGCTTGACGATCAGGCCAGGGCGCGATCACACGCGCGATCATTCGGCGGCGATCTTGATCACCGGTTCCATCTCGGCCAGTTTTTCGTCCGAAAGATGGCATTTGATCTGGTGATCGCCGTCGCGCATCCGCACCGGTGGCACTTCTTTCTCGCACAGACCGCCAGGGACGTCGGATTTCCAGCGGCAGCGGGTCTGAAAGGGGCAGCCGCTGGGCGGGTTCATCGCCGAGGGGATGTCGCCCTCAAGCACGATATGGGTTTTCTCGACCGAGGTATCGGCAATCGGCACCGCCGACAGCAGCGCCTCGGTATAGGGATGATAGGGGGGGCTGAACACCTGGTCGGTGGTGCCCAGTTCGACCACGTGGCCCAGATACATCACCATCACCCGGTCCGACAGATAGCGCACGATCGACAGGTCGTGGCTGATGAACAGAAGCGTGGTCTTTTCCTCGCGCTGAATCTCCATCAGCAGGTCGGTCACGGCGGCCTGCACCGAAACGTCCAGCGCCGAGACCGGTTCGTCCGCCACTACGATACGGGCACCGCCGGCAAAGGCGCGGGCGATGCCGACGCGCTGTTTCTGGCCGCCGGACAATTGCCGCGGCATCCGCTCGGCAAAGGCGCGGGGCAGTTTCACCAGGTCCAGCAGTTCCAGCATGCGCCGGCGGCGGTCCGCTTCGCTGTCGCCGATGCCAAAGATCTCCAGCGCCCGGATGATCTGGCGGCCCACGGTCATCGACGGGTTCAGCGTGTCGAACGGGTTCTGGAACACCATCTGGATGGCTGAGATGGTCTTGGTGTCGCGCGCCTCGATCGGGATCTGTTCGATATTGCGGTTGTCCAGCAGAATCTGGCCCTCGGTGGCGGTCTCAAGACCCATCAGAACCTTGGCAAAGGTGGATTTGCCGCAACCGGATTCGCCGACGATGGCCAGGGTTTCGGATTCGCGTGCCTCAAAGGACAAGGTTTCGTTGGCCTTGACCACCTTCTTGTTGCCGCCGCCGAATATCGCGTTGGCCGCGACCTCGTAATATTTCTTGAGATTGTCCATCTTCAGGACCACGTCGCCGATCTCGCCCTTTTGCTTGACCTCGGCGGCCTGCAACGGGGCGTTCCAGTCGATTTCGCGGAATTTCAGACAGCGCGTATGATGCTGGTCGTTGCCGGGCACCGGTTCCATGACGATATTGCCCTGATCGCAGCGGCCTTCTTCGAAATAGTCGCAGCGCGGTCCGAAATTGCACCCCGGGGGACGTTCGTGCGGCAGCGGGAAATTGCCGGGAATGGCGACCAGCGGGCGGTTGTTCTTGTCGGCACCGGGCAGGGGGATCGAGCGGAACAGCGCCTGCGTATAGGGGTGCTGCATCTCGTCGAACACCTCTTTGATGCTGCCGCGTTCCACCGCCTCGCCGGAATACATCACGCAGATGCGGTCGCAGGTTTCCAGCACCAGGCCCAGATTGTGGCTGATGAACAGCATCGACGTGCCGTATTTGCGGCCCAGATCCTTGACCAGTTCGACGATGGCCGCTTCGACGGTCACGTCCAGCGCGGTGGTCGGTTCGTCCAGGATCAGCAGCGACGGTTCGCTCATCAGCGCCATCGCGATCACGATGCGCTGCTGCTGGCCGCCGGACAACTGGTGCGGATAGGCATCCAGAATGCGTTTGGGGTCGGGCAGCTTGACGTCGGTGACCACCTGCAGGGCGCGGTCATAGGCCTCTTTCTCGCTGGCGCCCTGATGGATCATCGGCACTTCCATCAATTGCTTGCCGATCTTCATCGCCGGGTTCAGGCTGGCCATCGGTTCCTGATAGATCATCGCGATTTCGCTGCCGCGGATGCCGCGCAGTTCCTCGGCGCTCATCCCGGACAGGTCGCGGCCCTTGAACTTGATGCTGCCGCCGACAATGCGGCCGTTCTTGCCCAGATCCTGCATCACCCCCAGCGCTACGGTGGATTTGCCGCAGCCGGATTCTCCAACCAGTCCGACCGCTTCGCCGGGTTGCACGATCACCGAGAAATCCATCACTGCCGGGATTTCCCGCAGTCGCGTGAAGAAGCTGATCGACAGTTTTTCGATTTCGAGGATCGGGCCGTCATAATCCCATTTCGCCATGTCGTCTCTCCCGTTGCCGGTCGGTATCCAAAGGCGTGCCTTGCGGCACATTCCTCTTGTTTCGTCTGGCGCCCCGCGGAAACGGGGGCCTGGGTGTCGAGGGACGGCGGCGCTGGCAGCCTTGCGCCCCGTTTTCCCGTCGCTAGTCCTTGAGGCTTTCCTCGCGCAGCCCGTCCGCCAGCAGGTTCAATCCCAGCACCAGCGACAGCAGGGCAAAGGCTGGCGGCAGCGCCGGGTGCAGGTAGATCGACAACAGCTTGCGCCCTTCGTTGATGGTGCTGCCCCAGTCCGGGCTTTCCGGTGGAAGGCCCAGGCCGAAGAAGCCCAGCGTGCCCAGAAGGATCGTGGTATAGCCGATGCGCAGGCAGAAATCGACGATCAGCGGGCCGCGCGCATTGGGCAGAATTTCCCACAGCATGATGTACCAGGGGCCTTCGCCACGGGTCTGGGCGGCGGCGACGTAGTCGCGGGTCTTGATGTCCATCGCCAGGCCGCGCACGATGCGGAACACTGTGGGCGAGTTGACGAAGACCACCGAGACAAAGACGACCAGAATGCCGCCGGGAATGTCAAAGATGTCCAGCACGCCGGGCAGGATCGCGACCTTGGTTCCGGCCTCGGAAATCAGCGACAGATAGAGCCATGTCATCACGCCCAGCACTCCGATCAGCAATGGTGTGCGAAAGCGCGGCTGGGTGTAATAGCGCGAGTTCAGCAGGACGCCGACAAAGATGATCGGAAAGATGAACAACACCGTCGCCATGTAGTTCGGCACGCCGGTGACGACGATCTCGGGCGTGACCAGCAGATAGAACAGCAGGATCACCGGAAAGGCCAGGATCAGGTTCGCCAGAAATGACAGCAGCGTGTCCAGCCGGCCGCCGTAATAGCCGGCCGGCAGGCCCAGGGTGATGCCGACCATGAAGGCGAACAGCGTCGCCAGCGGGGCGATCTGCACCACCACCCAGGCGCCGCTGACCATGCGGCTGAAAACATCGCGCGCCAGGTTGTCGCCACCCAGCAGATACCAGGCGTACTGGCCGTCTTCGGGACTGCGCAGTGGTGTGCCCGGGACCTTGTTCTTCATTCCGGACAGCTGGGCCAGCGGATCATGGGTGACGATCAGATCCAGCGCGCCGAAAATGCCGGTAAAGACCCAGAACATCACCAGCGCAAAGCCGATCATGCCGATCGGGCTGTCAAACAGCTTGCCGTAGAGACCCAGCCGCCGCTTGAACGCGGCTGAGACGGCGAACAGGATGATCAGCGCCAGCCAGACCGGGGTGAACTGGTACAGGATTCGGGTGAAAATTTCGAATGTGCCGAGAGGTTCCATGTTCCCGTTCCTCCCTTACGAAATGCGAATACGCGGATTCAGGTAGACATAGCCGATATCCGATATCAGCTGCGTCACCAGCACCACGATCACTGAGACCACCGAAACCGCCAGCAAGAGCTCGATATCATTGTTGCTTGCTGCCTGCACCAGCGTCCAGCCGAACCCCTTGTAGTTGAACAGGGTCTCGACGATCACCACGCCGTTCAGCAGCCAGGGAAATTGCAGCATGATCACGGTAAACGGCGCGATCAGCGCGTTGCGCAGGGCGTGTTTGAGGACGATATTGCTGAACTTGACGCCTTTCAGACGCGCGGTGCGGATGTATTGCGCGGTCATCACCTCGGTCATGCTGGCCCGGGTCATGCGCGCGATATAGCCCATGCCGTACAGCGAGATGGTCAGGACCGGCAGAAAGAAGTTGCCGAAATTGGCGTCGTCCATCGCCGAGGTTGCGGTGCCCTTGAACCATTTCAGCCCCACCGCCGACGAAGCGAAAACGGCGATCAGGATCACCCCCGAGACATATTCGGGCGTCGCCGTGCTGATGATCGAAAAGGTGGTCAGCGTGCGGTCGGTCTTTGATCCTTCGCGCATGCCGGCCAGCACTCCAACGATCAGCGCGGCGGGCACCATCAGGATCATCACCCAGAACATCAGTTTGCCGGTCAGCGCCAGACGTGTCGCGATGATTTCGCGCACGGGCTGCTTGAACACGATGGAATATCCCCAGTCGCCCTGCAGGATGCCGCAGAATTTGGGGGCCGTCTCGGCCGTCAGATCGCCACGGATGCAGCGCCCGCTGACCCGACCGTCAGAGTCGGAATAGGTAAAGCCCGGCAGAACCCCCAGCCATTCGCCGTATTTGACGGCCGTGGGCTGCAGATAGCCGCGCTTGTCCAGCCAGCTTTCCACCTGGGCATCCGTCATCCGGACGTTGCCCTGGGTTTTCCCGAGCTTTTCGAGGTTCGGGTAAAGATTGGTCAGAAAAAAGACGACATAGGTCAGGCAGAGTGCGGTGACCAGCATCATCCCGACGCGGCGTAAGATAAATAGTCCCATCCCTGTCCCTGTTTCTTGTGCGGTGTCCGGCGTGCCGCAAAAGGCGTTCACCGGCGGCCTGTTGTCACGACCCGAAATCCGTCAGCGTGCGGACGCGATCCGCAAGGCGGGGCCGGTCGGACCGGCCCCGCCCGGGATCCGTTCAGGCCGAAAAGCCGATCTCGTGGATCTTGATCTCGTGCGACGGATGCTTTTCGGCGTTCACCACATTGCCGTTGCTATGGGCATAGAGCGACCGCCAGTAGGGTTGGATGATCACCCCATCCTCGCGCATGAGCGTTTCGATCTTGGCCATCACCTCGCGCCGCTTTTCGACATCGGCAATCGCCAGGGCCTGATTGATCAGGGCATCGAATTCAGGATTGGCATAGCCGGATTCATTCCACGCCTCGCCTGACCGATAGGCCAGTGACAACACCTGCACATCCAGCGGCCGGTGGTTCCACGATGTGGCGCTGAACGGATATTTGGTCCAGTCGTTCCAGAACGTCGCGCCCGGCAGGATCGTGCGTTTCACGTTGATCCCTGCGTCGCGCAGCTGGGCCGCGATCGCGTCGCCGGTGTTGCGGATCCAGTCGTCGTCGATGGTGATCAGCTCATGTTCGAAATCGCCCATGCCGGCCTCGTCCATCAACGCCTTTGCCGCCGCCGGATCGTAGGTCGGAGCGCCGATATCGGCATAGGCCGGGTGGATCGGGCAGACGTGATGGTTTTCCGCCGTTGTGCCGCGGCCGTTATAGCCCAGTTCGAGACAAACCTCGTTGTCGACCGCCATGGCCAGCGCCCGGCGGGTGCGCGCATCGGCATAGGGAACGATACCGTCGACTTCGGTCTGCTGGTTGGGTCGGAACACGACGGTCGAGGCGGTCACGGCCTCGCTGCGTTCCCAGCCGATCGAATCCATGATGTCGATGAAATCGCCGATGGTTTCATAGAACAGGTCGACCTCTTCGGATTCCGCAGCCGCGACCCAGGCTGCCGGATCGGTCCCGTAGTCGATATATTCGACCCGGTCGAGATAGGGGCCGCCGAACACTTCGGTTCCCCACCAGGTATGGTCCGGATGGCGTTCGACCACGCATTTCACGCCGACTTCCATCGACACGCCGCGATAGGGACCGGTACCGATCGCAAAGAACGGATCGCCCCCGTCATAGCTGGAATGCACCAGCGCCGCGGGATAGTCCGAAAAATTGGCGATTATGGCGATGTCCGGGTTGGCCAGATTCAACTGAACCGTGTGCTCGTCGACAACCACGATGGCGCCGTCGCGCGCCTTGCCGGTTTCCGGATCGGCCAGAGCGGTCAGCCGCGTGGCCATGGAACTGTCTTCGACCGTTGCATCGGTCCAGCGCGCAATGTTGCGGGCCACGTCGTCGGCGGTGAAATCGTCGCCATTCTGCCATTTCACGCCCTTGCGGAGCTTCAGCGTGTATTGCGTGGCGTCCTGGTTGACTTCCCAGCTGTCCAGCAGCATGCCCGAGAACGACCCGTCCCGATTGTAGGATACCAGGTATTCCAGCATCCCCCGGG
The DNA here is from genome assembly GCF_042687825.1 of Sedimentitalea sediminis. Lineage (NCBI taxonomy): Bacteria > Pseudomonadati > Pseudomonadota > Alphaproteobacteria > Rhodobacterales > Paracoccaceae > Sedimentitalea > Sedimentitalea sediminis. Next base: position 128,828 of record NZ_JBHUQE010000002.1, read on the forward strand.
TCTGGTTGCCCAGCTCGCTCCAGTCATAGGACCGGGGGTCCTTCAGAGCCTTGACGTAATGTTCGATGCGCAGGGTGCCGCCTTGCTTGATCTCCTGCGCCGACGCTTTTGTCGGGGCGGCAAGGCCGATCATGCCATAGGCGGCCGCGGCGGACACCCCCAACGTGGTTGCGCGCGCCAAAAATTCGCGGCGGCTGAGATGGCCCTCGCGGTATTCCCGGGCGTGCATTTGCGCGGCCCAGTGGGGTGGGCGAGCGTCTTCTGTGTGCTTTGTCATACGATTTTCCCTGTCTTGCAGTCGGTTATCCGGGATGCGCGCCGCAGGCGAAACCACCGCCTGATCGAAGAGCGCGACGTCTGTTTTCAGATTTTACCATCCCCCTGACAGCATTCGGCCCCAGTTTTCTCGGCCCGTCAATGTTCGGTTTGGTCATATGAGGGTAAAAAAGCGACATTCCGATCACAAAAAAACGACATCCTGCCCGCGAAAAGGCCGGGCCGGCCCCCGGATTCGCCCCGGTCCCGGCAACGGACGCGAGGGTTCGCGTCAGATCGAAGGTTGAACCTGGATCCAGTCCTGCATCTTGGAGCGGAACCAGGTGCGCTGTCGCTTGGCGAATTGCCGGGTGGCGATGGTGGCGCGCCGGCGGGCCGTTTCCAGGTCGATTTCGCCGCGCAGATACGCCGCCAGTTCCGGTACGCCGATGGCCTTGAAGGCCGGCAGAGCCGGATTGAAACGGTCCAGCATGGTGCCGACCTCGGTCAGCGCGCCCTGGTCCAGCATCTGGTCGAAACGCCGTTCGATCCGGTCCAGCAACCAGTCCCGCGGGGTTTGCAGAACCAGCGGCACGGTTCGGTCCACCGGCAAGAGCGGCGGCGGCGTGTCGGCCTGCCAGTCTGCCAGCGGCCGGCCGGTGGCGGTCAGTACTTCAAAGGCGCGCTGAACCCGCGCCCGGTTCTGCCGGTCCAGCCCCGACAGAGTGCGCGCATCGACCGCATCCAGCAGATCCGCCAGAGACATCGAATCGGCCCGGGCGCGAAGGGCGGGCGGAACCGGCGGGATGACCGCCATGCCGCGGGTCAGCGCGGAGAAATACAGGCCGGTGCCACCGACGATGATCGGGCGTTGCGGTCCGCCCAGCAGGGGCGTCAGGTCGCGCAGCCAGTCGCCGGCAGAATAGGACACGGTCCAGGGCACGTGACCGTATAGCGCATGCGCGGCCCTTGCTTCGTCAGCGGGCGCGGGGCGGGCGGTAATCACCCGCCAGCAATCATAGACCTGGCTGGCGTCGGCATTGATGATGACGCCGCCGCCGCGTTCGGCGATCTCCAGCGCCAGGGCCGACTTTCCCGAGGCCGTCGGACCGGCGATCAGCACCGGCCGATCGGCGGGGATTTCGGGCAAATTCCTCATGCCGGTCCGATCCGGGCTGCACGTGATCTGGGAATTGTTCGGCTCCTTGTCCTCAAGTACGGGAAGCGCATTGAACCCGGACGCGATTTCCTTCATTTTGCGCGAAATTAAACCCGTGCCGCAGCGGAGCGCAACATGACCTCTTCCTCCCCGACCGAGACCCTGCTTGCCGATCCCGTCCTGCCCGACACCACCTATCGGCGGGTGATGCTGAAAATTTCCGGCGAGGCGCTGATGGGCGACCAGGGCTTCGGCCTGCATCCGCCGACCGTGCAGCGGATCGCCGAAGAAGTGAAATCGGTGCATGATCTGGGGGTCGAGATCTGCATGGTCATCGGCGGCGGCAACATCTTTCGCGGATTGCAGGGATCGGCGCAGGGCATGGAGCGCACGACCGCCGACTATATGGGCATGCTGGCCACGGTGATGAATGCGCTGGCAATGCAGTCGGCGCTGGAAGCCCTGAGCATCCACACCCGCGTGATCAGCGCCATCACCATGAACGAGGTCGCCGAACCCTATATCCGTCGCCGCGCGGTGCGGCATCTCGAGAAAAAGCGCGTCTGCATCTTTGCCGCCGGCACCGGCAACCCCTATTTCACCACCGATACGGCCGCGACCCTGCGCGCCAACGAGATGAAATGCGAGGCGATCTTTAAAGGAACCAAGGTGGACGGGGTTTATGACAAGGATCCCGCCAAACACGCCGATGCCACGCGTTACGAGGTGGTCAGCTATGATGACGTGCTGGCCAAGCGGTTGGGGGTGATGGATGCCAGTGCCATCGCGCTGGCGCGCGACAACAACCTGCCGATCATCGTCTTCTCGCTGGACGAGCCGGGCGGGTTTCGCGGCATTCTGGCGGGTCGCGGCACCTATACAAAGGTCCATGGCTAAGGCTATAGAGCCTGAAAACACGCGCCAAGAACGGGGAGAGCGGTATGTCGGACGATTTCATGCTGGACACGGATGACCTGGAACGCCGGATGCAGGGGGCGATCAGCGCGTTGCGGACCGAGTTCGCGTCGTTGCGCACGGGCCGCGCCAGCGCGTCGATGCTGGAACCGGTGATGGTCGATGCCTATGGCCAGAAGACCCCGATCAACCAGGTCGGCACGGTGAACGTGCCGGAATCGCGGATGGTGACGATCAATGTCTGGGACAAGGGCCTGGTCGGCAAGGTCGAAAAGGCGATCCGCGAAAGCGGTCTGGGCATCAATCCGCAACTGAACGGCACGATCATCATGCTGCCGATCCCCGAACTGAATGAAGAGCGTCGCCGTGAACTGACCAAGGTGGCCGGGCAATATGCCGAGCACGCCCGTGTGGCGATCCGCAACGTGCGGCGCGACGGCATGGATCAGGTAAAAAAGGCCAAGGCCGACGGATTGTCCGAGGATGACCAGAAATTCTGGGAAACCGAGGTGCAGGAGCTGACCGACAAGCTGATCGCCGCCGTGGATGCGGCGCTGGAAACAAAACAAGCCGAAATCATGCAGGTTTAGCCCGGCAGGATGTCCACTGTTCCGAAACCTTCGCCACCGCCCGGTGGCCCGCAGCATGTTGCTATCATCATGGATGGCAATGGACGCTGGGCGACGATGCGCGGCCGGCCCCGGCTGTTTGGGCATCACGCCGGTGCGCGCCGGGTGCGCGAAGTCGTCGAAGCCTGCCCCGATCTGGGTGTCAAATACCTGACGATCTTTGCGTTTTCGACCGAAAACTGGAAACGGACCCAGGCCGAAGTCGCCGGTTTGATGAGCCTGTTTCGCCGCTATATCGCCAAGGAAACCCGCGCTCTGGACGCCCGCGGCGTGCGGGTTCGGTTCATTGGCGACCGGGTGCGGCTGGATGCCAAGCTGATCGCGCTGATGGATCAGCTGGAACAGAAGACCCGGCACAATGACAGCGTGCACCTGACCATTGCTCTGAATTACGGCGGTCGCGACGAAGTGGCCCGCGCCACCAAGCGGCTGGCCCAGGACGTCGCCGAGGGCCGGCTGAAACCGTCGGATGTGGATGAAGAAACGCTGCCGCGCTATCTGGACACCCATGTCCTGCCCGATCCGGACCTGGTGATCCGCACCAGCGGCGAAGCGCGGATCAGCAATTTTCTGCTGTGGCAATCAGCCTATGCGGAATACGAGTTCATCGATACGCTGTGGCCGGATTTCTCGGCCGAGGAACTGCGCCGGCTCTGCACCAGTTTCGGCACCCGCGATCGCCGTTTCGGGGCGGTCGTATCATGAACAACCCCGACCGCTGGTCCGATCTGGCTACCCGCGTCGGCTCGGGCGTGGTGATGGTGATCGTCGGGCTGGGCGCGGTGATCGCCGGGGCCGACGTGTTTCACGGCTTTATCGCCCTGTTGTGCGGCGCGATGGTCTGGGAACTGGCGCGCATGCTGGCGGCGGGGCGCGGTGGGGCATTGGCTCCGGGCCTTGGGGCGCTGACGACCGTGTCGGTCATGGTATCGATCTATCTGTCCGGCCTGCTGGCCGGCCCCGTGCTGTTGGCCCCGGCGATCATCGGCACCGCCGTGATGCCAAGGCATCGGTCGGTTTTTGCGCTGTTCACCGTGCTGGTGGTGCTGGCCGGGTACGAGATGATGCAGGTGCGCGACAGTTTCGGTCTGGTTTGGATTTTCTGGCTGGTGCTGGTTGTCGTGATGTCGGATGTCGCCGGCTATTTCGCCGGGCGAATGCTGGGCGGGCCGAAATTCTGGCCGCGGGTCAGCCCGAAAAAGACCTGGTCGGGCACGGTTGCCGGGTGGATTGGCGCAGCCCTGCTGGGGCTGGTGTTTGCGCTGGCGACCGATGCCGGGCTGTCTCTGGTGCCCTATTCGGTGCTGGTCGCTTTTGCCGCGCAGATGGGCGACATTGCCGAAAGCGCGGTGAAACGCATGGTCGGGGTCAAGGATTCCAGCAACCTGATCCCCGGCCATGGCGGGTTTCTGGACCGGTTCGACGGCATGCTGGGGGCTGCGTTCTTCGTGCTGCTGACCGGAGCGCTGATCGGGCTGCCGCCCGGGGCGGCCTGATGCGCCGGGTTTCGATTCTGGGCGCGACCGGATCCATCGGACAGAATACCATCGACCTGATTTCCCGCGCGCCGGATGAATTCCGGGTGGTGGCGCTGAGCGGCGGCGGTAACATCGCGCAGCTGGCCCGTGACGCCCGCGCCTTGCGCGCCGAGATCGCGGTGACCGCCTATCCCGAACGGCTGCAGGATTTGCGTGACGCGCTGGCCGGCAGTGACGTGCGTGCGGCGGCCGGCCCGGAGGCCCTTGTCGAAGCCGCCTCGCGGCCCGCCGATTGGGTGATGTCGGCCATCGTCGGCGCGGCCGGGCTGGCGCCGGGGCTGGCGGCCTTGCAGCAAGGCGCGACGCTGGCCTTGGCCAACAAGGAATCGCTGGTCTGTGCAGGGGCGCTGGTGCTGGACACAGCACGCCGGGCCGGGACCCGTATACTGCCGGTGGACAGCGAGCATTCGGCGGTGTTCCAGGCGCTGATTGGCGAAGAGATCGACGCCGTGGAACGCATCGTCATCACCGCCAGCGGTGGTGCCTTTCGCGACTGGCCCCTAGAGGCCCTGCGTTCGGCGACCCTGGCCGAAGCCTCCAGCCATCCGAACTGGGACATGGGGCAGCGGATCACGATCGACAGCGCCTCTATGTTCAACAAGGCGCTGGAACTAATAGAAACAAAAGAGTTTTTCGCGGTTCAACCGGACCAGATAGAAGTCATCGTGCACCCGGAATCGCTGATCCACGCACTTGTCGGGTTTCGCGACGGCGCGCTGATGGCGCATGTGGGACCACCTGACATGCGCCACGCCATCGGCTTTGCCCTGAACTGGCCCGACCGGCGCGATCTGCCGGTGGAACGGCTGGATCTGGCGCAGGTTGGACAGCTGAATTTCCGGGCTCCGGACGATCGCCGCTATCCGGCGCTGAACCTGGCGCGGGCGGTGATGCGGCGTGGCGGGCTGTCCGGGGCGGTGTTCAACGGCGCAAAAGAACGCGCGCTGGATGCATTCATCGCAGGAACCATCGGATTCCTGGACATGGCGGCTGTTGTAGAAGAGGTGTTAACCCGATTCGAGGCACAAGCGGATCTGATGGATGCCGAAATGACCCTTGAAACCGTGACCCGGACGGACCATCTGGCCAGAACATGGGCCGACTCGGTCATGGCCGAACGAGCAGGACGATAATTTGGACCCGATTTCTCTGATTCCGCAGTTTGGCGGCGTGATCTATACGCTGCTGGCCTTTGTCGTGGCGCTGTCGGTGATCGTTGCCGTGCACGAATACGGCCATTACATCGTCGGCCGCTGGTCCGGCATTCATGCCGAGGTGTTCTCGCTGGGGTTTGGCCCGGTTCTGTACAGCCGCGTGGACAAGCGCGGCACCCGTTGGCAGGTGGCGCTGCTGCCCTTTGGCGGCTATGTGAAATTTCTGGGCGACTCCGATGCCGCGTCGGGCAAGGACGCGACCGTGATGGCCCAGGCATCCGGCGATGCGGCGCAGTTGCGGCGCACCATGCACGGGGCGCCGCTCTGGGCGCGGGCGGCGACGGTGGCGGCCGGACCGGCTTTTAACTTCGTCATGTCCATTGTTGTTTTTGCTGCCATTTTCATGTCCCGCGGTGTTGCCATGGACCCGCTGACCGTGGGAACCTTGCAGGTTCTGCCGGGCGGTGCGCATCAACTGGCCGCCGGCGACGAAGTGGTCGGCATTGCCGGGATGGACACGCCGAATTTCGACGATCAGGCGGCCTGGGCCGCGTTCACCGCCGCTATCCCGCAACAGCCGGTTCTGGATTACACCGTGCGCCGCGACGGGCAGGAGCAGGTGGTGCAGGGTCCTTATCTGTTTCCGCCCTATATCTCGCTGGTGGCGCCGCGCAGTGCGGCGATGGATATCGAGCTGCAGCAGGGCGACGTGATCACCGCGGTGGACGGAGAACCAATCTTTGCCTTTGACCAGTTGAAACAGGCGGTCGAGGGATCGGACGGGCGGGTTCTGCTGCTGGATGTGTGGCGCGACGGTCAGAGCCTGGAATTCGCGCTGGCACCGCGGCGCACGGATGAACCGCAGCCCGAGGGCGGATTCGTGACGCATTGGCGCATCGGCATCGCCGGCGGCATGGCTTTCGTTCCGGCGACCGAAACCGCGGGCCTGGCTGACTCCGTTTCGGGCGGAGTGGCCCAGACTCTGCGCATCATCACCGGCTCGCTCTCGGGCCTGTGGCACATGGTGACCGGCGCGATCAGCACTTGCAACATGTCCGGCCCGCTGGGCATCGCCGAAACCTCGGGCGCGATGGCGTCGCAGGGCGCGCAGAGCTTCATCTGGTTCATCGCGGTCCTGTCCACTGCGGTCGGCCTGTTGAACCTGTTTCCGATCCCGGCGCTGGATGGCGGGCATCTGGTGTTCTATGCCTATGAGGCGGTGGCAGGAAAGCCGCCCAGCGATCTGGCCCTGCGCATCCTGATGGCGGTCGGCATTGCGGTGATCCTGTCGCTGATGGTGTTTGCCCTGGGCAACGACCTGTTCTGCTGAGCGGCGCCTTTGCGGCGCCCGATGCGGGACAAATTTGCGCCATATTCGTGGGCTAACCTGTCGGCAGGTTGTCACGGGAAAGCAGTGCAATGCACACGTTAGAACGCTCGTATCGCGGTTTCAGTCTGATGGTTCAGATCAATTCGGACCGGATTTTGTACCTGTTGACCATTGCCTTTGCCTTGATGGCCGGCGCCTATCTGGGCAGTCTCTGAACCGATTTTCCGCACGCTCGCCGGGCGCTGCCCGCCCCCGAAGGCCTTAGCCGGCGCCCCATGTCCGAACGCCCGGCCGCTGACCGCGGGGGTCGTGTATTCTGCGCTTTTGACATCACTTGCCAGACCCGATAATCAAATCTCAAATAGTGCAGGCAATCGGGTTGGGACAGATGGTATCGGGCAAGGCCATGGGCAGATTTCGCGGCGCAAACCATCAGGGCGCCTATATGTTGTATCGCGCGCTGGCCGTGATTTTCCTTGTTTTCGCAACGGTTTCCGTGGTCATGCCGCGTCAGGCGGCGGCGCAATCCTATACCTTCAACTCGGTCCAGGTCGAAGGCAATAAACGCATCCAGACGTCGACCATCGTGGCCTACACGGGAATCGAACGCGGCAAGAGCGTTTCCGCCGGTGAGCTGAACGCGGCCTATCAGCGCGTACTTGACAGTGGCGTTTTTGAGACAGTCGAGTTGCAGCCGCGAGGCGGCACGCTGCTGATCACCGTCAAGGAGCGCCCGACGATCAATATCGTCAGCTTCGAGGGCAACCGGCGGATCAAGGACGAAAATCTGGAAAAACTGGTGCAGTCCAAGTCGCGGCAGGTCTTTAACCCTGCAACGGCTGAAGCCGACGCGGCGGTGCTGGCGGAAGCCTACTCCCAGCAGGGCCGCATTGCCGCTACCGTGACCCCGCGGATCATCCGGCGCAGCGAAAACCGGGTGGATCTGGTCTATGAGATCGCCGAGGGCGATACGATCGAGATCGAGCGGATCAGCTTTGTCGGCAACCGGGTTTATTCCGACCGGCGTCTGCGGCGAGTACTGCAGACGAAACAGGCCGGTATCCTGCGCACCTTTATCCGCTCGGACACGTTGATTGAGGACCGCATTGAGTTCGACAAACAGGTGCTGCGCGATTTCTACCTGTCCCGCGGCTATGTCGATTTCCGCGTTCTGGGCACCAATGTCGAACTCACCGAAGAGCGCGACGCCTTTTATCTGGTGTTCAACGTGCAGGAAGGGCAGCAGTTCAAGTTCGGTCAGATCACCACGGTCAGCGAGATGAGCCAGGCCGACCCGGTGGAATTCCAAGAGGCGCTGAAGATCAAGCCCGGCGTGGTTTATTCTCCGACGCTGGTGGAGAATTCGATTGCCCGGCTGGAGCGGCTGGGCATCCGGCAGGGCATCGACTTTCTGCGGGTCGAGCCGCGCGTGACGCGCAATGATCGCGATCTGACGCTGGATATCGAATTCGCGTTGGTCAAGGGGCCGCGCATCTTTGTCGAGCGTATCGACGTCGAGGGCAACACGACGACGCTGGACCGGGTTGTGCGTCAGCAATTCCGCATCGTCGAAGGCGACCCGTTCAATCCGCGCGAAATCCGCGAAAGCGCCGAGCGCATTCGGGCATTGGGATTCTTTGCGACTGCCGACGTCGAAACCCGCGAGGGCAGCAGTCCGGATCGTGTGATCGTCGATGTGGATGTCGAGGAACAGCCGACCGGATCGCTGAACCTGGGCGGGTCCTACTCGGTCACCGACGGGTTTGGGGTCGCCATTGGTCTGACCGAGAACAACTTTCTGGGACGCGGCCAGCGCCTGTCCTTCAGCATCCGCACGGCACAGGAATCCGAGGAGTACCTTCTGGGCTTTACCGAACCCTATCTTTTGGGACGCGATCTGAAATTCGACCTGAATCTCGGCGTGTCGGGGCGGTCGTCCAGTTTTGCCACCTATGACATCGACCGCCGGCTGTTCAGCCCGTCGCTGACCTTTCCGATCAGCGAGAACGGTCGGGTCCAGGTGCGTTATGGCTATGACGCCAGCGAAATGGTCGCCCGCGGTGAACCTGCCTCGGATTTCAGCGGATCGGTGATCACCAACGAGATCGCCCAGGGGCGCCGCTCCAACAGCGTGGTCGGGCTCAGCTATACCTATGACAGCCGCGTCACCGGTCTCAATCCCAATGCTGGCGTGCTGTTTCAGATCGGTGCCGATTTCTCCGGTCTCGGCGGCGACAACGAATATGTCAAATCCACCGCAAAGGTGATCGCGCAACAGCGCATCCTGAACGAAGAGGTGGTGCTGCGGGCCTCGTTCGAGGCCGGGGCGCTGACCTGGCGCAGCGATACGCCCAGCCGTTCGATCGACCGCTATGTGCTGACCCCGGATGTGTTTCGCGGGTTCGAGCCTGCCGGGGTCGGTCCGCGCGACCAGTCCAACGGTTTTGACGATGCGATCGGCGGAAACTATTACGCGGTCGCGCGTCTCGAGGCAGAGTTTCCACTGGGCCTGCCCGAAGAGGTCGGCCTGCGCGGCGGGCTGTTCTATGATGTCGGCAATCTCTGGGGGCTGCAGGACGTGAACACCGCCGGGGCGATGTGTCAGGGCCTGGCCGGTGTCTGCGGCGAGGACGGTGCCTGGCGCCATGTGGTCGGCTTTTCGCTGCTGTGGACCACCGGTTTCGGACCGTTGCGTTTCAATTTCACCAAAGCGCTGAAAAAGGAAACCTATGACAAGGAACAGAATTTCGACCTGACCATCCAGGCGCGGTTCTGACCGGCATGCACGGCCGCCGAGCAAGGCCGGGGTCCGCAATTCTGGCATTGTGTCTGGCGGTGCTGGCGTTTGCCTGGCCCGTATCGCCGGCGGAGGCGCAGCAACTGGGCCTGCCCAACAGCGCGATCCTGACAATCTCGTCGGAGCGGCTATACGCGGAATCCGCCTTTGGCCAGCGCGTCGCCCGCGAGATCGAAGCTGCCAGCGCGGTGCTGGCCGCCGAGAATCGCGGCATCGAGGTGGAACTGACCGCCGAAGAGCAGGACCTGACCGAGCGTCGGCCCCAGATGGACCCGGCGGCTTTTCGCGGTCTTGCGGACGAATTCGACCGCAAGGTGCAGGAGATCCGCCGCACCCAGGACGCCAAGGCGCGCCGATTGGTGCTGAAGAACGAGGAAGAGCGTGTGCGTTTTCTGCAGGCGGCGCGCCCGGTGCTCGCGGATCTGATGCGCGAAAGCGGCGCCGGCGTGCTGCTGGAACGCTCCAGCGTGTTTCTCAGCGCCAATGCCATCGATATGACCGACATTGCCATCAGCCGGCTGGACGCGCTGTTGGGGGACGGATCGCTTTCCGATCAGGATGACGGCGACGACCCGGGCCCCGAGCAGTAGATCACGGGTTTTACATCCGGTGGTGGGGCGGCGAGGGCTGCGCCGAATCGCCGCCCGGCGGCGGGCCGCCGCGCCGTCGGCCGCGCTTGCCCAACCGTGGTGGGGTTGCTAGTCAGAGAGGCCAAGATCCCCAAATCAGGAAGACGCAAATGACAGACGAGCTGAAAAGCGCCGACATCCACATGATCCAGCGCATTTTGCCGCATCGTTATCCCTTCCTGCTGGTGGACAAGGTGGTCGATATCGACGGGACCGCTTCGGCTCGGGGCATCAAGAACGTCACCATGAACGAACCGCATTTCCAGGGCCATTTTCCGGGTGCGCCGGTGATGCCGGGGGTCACCATCGTCGAGGCGATGGCGCAGACCGCCGGGGTGATGATCGGAGTCGGAGCGGACATGGTGGATCGCGATCTGCTGATCTATTTCATGTCGATCGACAAGTGCAAATTCCGCCGCAAGGTGATCCCCGGCGACGTCCTGCAAATGCATCTCAGCACTCTGCGCGGAAAGCCCGGCGGCAAGGTGTGGAAGTTCGGCGGCAATGCGACGGTGGATGGCGAACTGGCCGCCGAGGCCGAGTTCACCGCCATGATCGACATGCCCAAGGATTGATCGCATGAGCACAATTCATCCCTCGGCCATTATCGAAATGGGCGCGCAACTGGGCGAGGATTGCGTCATCGGGCCGTTCTGCGTGGTCGGTGCGCAGGTCGTGCTGGGCGACCGGGTCGAATTAAAAAGCCACGTGGTCGTCACCGGCCGCACCACGATCGGCGAAGACAGCGTGCTGTTCCCGTTTTCGGTGATTGGCGAGATTCCGCAGGACCTGAAATTCAAGGGCGAGAGCAGCCGGCTCGAGATCGGCGCCCGCAATCGTATCCGCGAACATGTCACGATGAATGCCGGCACCGAGGGGGGGGGCGGTCTGACCAAGGTCGGCGATGACGGTCTGTTCATGGCCGGCTGTCACATCGCCCATGACGCGCGGATCGGCAACCGGGTGATTGTCGTCAACTCCGCGGCTGTGGCCGGGCATTGCGTTCTCGAGGACGATGTCATTATCGGCGGTTTGTCGGGCATTCACCAATGGGTGCGCATTGGGCGCGGTGCGATCATCGGCGCGGTCACGATGGTGACCAATGACGTGATCCCTTACGGCCTTGTGCAGGCGCCGCGGGGCGAACTGCACGGTCTGAACCTGGTCGGGCTGAAACGCCGGGGGGTGGCGCGCAGCGACATCACCGCGCTGCGGGCGGCGTTCCAGATGCTGGCGCAGGGCGACGGCACGTTTCAGGACCGCGTCCGGCGTCTGGGCGACGACACTGAAAGCGACTATGTCCGCGAACTGGTACAGTTCGTGCTGGGCGAGACCGATCGCTCTTTCCTGGTACCGGGGCGCTAGGCCATGCTGGCGCTGATTGCCGGTGAGGGCGGATTGCCCCGCGAGGTTGCCCGCCATCTCGGTGCGCCGCCTCTGGTCTGTGCCCTGGACGGGTTCCTGCCTGACGATCTGCCGGTGGACCGGCACTTTCGGCTGGAAACCCTTGGCAGCCTGCTGGCCGATCTGCACGCGCAGGGGGTCACCGAGATCTGTCTGGTCGGTGCGATCCGCCGGCCGGTGGTCGACCCGGCGGCGATCGACGCCGCGACCCTGCCGCTGATCCCCATCTTGCAGCAGGCGATGATGCAGGGCGACGATGGCGCGTTGCGCGGCGTCATCGCGATCTTTGAACAGTCCGGCTTTGCGGTTCGGGCGGCGCACCACATTGCGCCGTCGCTGCTGCCGCCGCCGGGATGTGCCACTGCGCGCCAGCCCGATGCGGCGGCACAGTCGGATCTAATGCGGGCGCAAGAGGTGGTGGCCGCGATGTCCGCCGCCGATGTCGGGCAGTGCTGCGCGGTTCTGGCCGGGCAGGTGCTGGCCACCGAGAGCGTTTTTGGCACCGACTGGATGCTGGCCAGCCTGCGGGCGCGCCCCGATACCGGCAAGGGCGGCGTGCTGTACAAGGCGCCCAAGCCCGATCAGGATCTGCGTGCCGATCTGCCGACCATCGGCCGGGACACGATTCGCGCCGCCGCCGCGGCCGGGCTGGACGGCGTGGCCATCGACACTGGTGGCGTCATCGTTCTGGATCTGCCCGGGGTGCTGGCCGAATGTGATCGGCTGGACCTGTTCCTTTGGGTACGGGATCGGGCCGGCTGATGCGCATCTTTCTGATCGCGGGCGAGCCGTCGGGCGACCGGCTGGGCGGCGCGTTGATGCAAGGGCTGCGCCAATTGCAGCCGCAGGTCCATTTCGATGGCGTTGGCGGGCCGCTGATGCAGGCGCAGGGGCTGACCAGCCGCTTTGCCATGGACGAACTCAGCGTCATGGGCATCGCCGAGGTGCTGCCCAAATACGCCCATCTGAAACGCCGCATCGCCGAGACCGCACGCGCGGTGATCGACAGCGCGCCGGATGTGCTGATCACCATCGACAGCCCGGATTTCTGCCTGCGCGTGGCCAAACAGGTCAAGGCCGGCAGCGATGTGCGCACGGTGCATTACGTGGCACCGACGGTCTGGGCCTGGCGTCCGGGACGCGCCGCCAAGATGGCGCGGATGATCGATCAGGTTCTGGCGTTGTTCCCGTTCGAGCCACCGCTGATGCAGGCCGCCGGCATGGAATGCGATTTCGTCGGCCATCCCGTGGTCGCCGAGCCTCAGGCAACCGGGGCCGAGATTGCGGCGTTTCGTCAGGCGTTTGATTTGCAGGACAGGCGGTTCGCGCTGGTCCTGCCCGGATCGCGGCGGGGCGAGGTCTCGCGTCTGTCGCCGGTGTTCGGACAGGCGCTGGCGCGGCTGGCGCAGTCGCATCCCGACCTGCGCATCGTGGTGCCGGCCGCCAGCGCGGTTGCCGATCTGGTCCGGGACCGGATGTCGGACTGGCCGTCCAGCACCGTGGTGCTGGACCCGCGCGAGTATGACCCGCAACTGGCCCAAGCGCATAAGCGGGCGGCGTTTCGGTCGGCCGACGTGGCGCTGGCCGCCTCGGGCACGGTGTCGCTGGAACTGGCGGCGGCGCAGACGCCGATGGTTGTGGCCTATACCTTCAATTGGCTCAGCTGGCAGATTATCAGCCGCATGGCGCTGGTGGATACCGTGACCTTGGTCAACCTGGTCAGCGATACCCGTGTCGTGCCCGAATGCCTGGGGCCGGAATGCCGCGCCGACCTGATCGCGCAGGCCCTGAACGGTGTGTTGCGCGATCCCGAGGCGCAGACCCAGGCGATGGCGGTGACCATGCAACGGCTGGGGCAGGGTGGCGAAGCGCCGGGGCTGCGCGCCGCCCGGGCGGTTCTGGACCGGATCTAGAAGGGCTGGTCACGCATTCATGGAACCGTTGGCCTTTGCATCCAGCGTCGCTCTGGCGGTTGCCCTGACCAATTTGGACAACCTTGCGCTGGCCCTGGCGCTTGCCGTCCCGATGGGGGGCAAGCGGGTGCTTGCTGGTTTGGCTCTGGCTCAGTTTCTGGTGCTGGGCACTGCGCTGGCGGTGGCGCAGGGTGCCGGCGACCTGCTTGCAGGCCACTCAGGCTATCTGGGTCTCGTGCCGCTGTCTCTGGGCCTGTATGTTCTGTTCCGGCTCTATGTTGCGCCCCGTGCCAGGCCCGAAACTGCGGGCGCGCGGCATGGCAAGTCTCTGTGGGCCATGACGCTGACCTTTCTGGGGATGTCGGCAGACAGTTTCGGGGTCCTGGTCCCGCTGCTGGCCGACAGCCTGCCGATTTATCGGTTATGGGGGAGCGTCGGCGCGGCCCTGATGATCGGCCTGTTCGCCGCACTGACATTGGCGCTGACCGCGATGGCGCGACCGGTGGCAACGAACAGGTTCCGGCGCGCCGAGCGTCTGGTGCCCTATGTCATGATCCTGGCCGGTATCTACGTCTTGAGCGACAGCGCCACTGACCTGCTTTGACCTGGCCTCCGGTTCCCGATGACTTGGGTATTCAACCGCGCCAGATCCAGCCGCCGCCCAGGATGCGGCTGCCTTCGGTCGCGTAGAAAACGCAGGCCTGGCCGGGGGATACGCCCTCTTCTGGGCTCAGCAACTCGATCTCGGCTTCGGTGTCCGACAGCGGCCGCAGGATCGCATCGCGCGGCGGGCGGGTCGAACGGACCTTGACCGACAGATGCCATTCGCGCTGGCTGGTCAGCGGCGCATCGCCCAGCCAGTTGATCTGGCGCACCGGGATGCGGCGCGTCGCCAGCATCTCTTTGGGGCCGACCACGACCTGTTTGCTGTCGACATCCAGCCGGACAACATACAGCGGATCGGACAGGCCGCCGATGCCAAGGCCGCGGCGCTGGCCGATGGTATAGTGAATGATACCCTCGTGCTGCCCCAGGACCCGGCCATCGACATGCACGATCTGGCCCGGATCGGCGGCATCCGGGCGCAGCTTTTCGATCACCGCCGCGTAATTGCCGTTTGGCACGAAACAGATGTCCTGGCTGTCGGGCTTGTCGGCGACAGCCAGACCATAGCGCTTGGCAAGGGCGCGGGTCGCGTCCTTGGATGGCAGGTGGCCCAGGGGAAAGCGCAGAAAGTCCAGCTGATCCGGCGTGGTGGAAAACAGGAAATAGGACTGATCGCGGTTGGCGTCTGCCGCGCAATGCAGTTCCGGCCCGTTGGCGCCGATCTTGCGCTGGATGTAATGGCCGGTGGCCATGCAGTCGGCCTCGAGATCGCGTGCGGTCTCCAGCAGATCCTTGAACTTTACCCGCTCGTTGCAGCGAATGCAGGGCACCGGTGTCGCGCCGGCCAGATAGCTGTCGGCAAATTCGTCGATCACGGCATCCTTGAAAATGTTTTCGTAATCAAGAACATAGTGGGGAAAGCCGCGTTCTTCGGCGACCCGGCGGGCATCGTGGATGTCGATGCCGGCGCAACATGCGCCCTTTTTTGCCAGCGCCGCGCCGTGGTCATAAAGCTGCAGCGTGACCCCGACCACGTCATAGCCCTGATCCGCCAGCATTGCCGCCGTGACCGAACTGTCGACGCCGCCGGACATGGCCACGACCACCCGCGTGTCGGCAGGGGCCTTGGCAAAGCCAAGCGAGTTCAACGGTGCATCTTGATCCAGCGCCATTGCGGCGACTCCTGCAGGTTTGGCGAGACCTCGCGGAATATAGGAAAATCCTACAGACTCGCAAGGGCCGGTTTCACCGGTCGTTAAGTCCGGTGGGGCAAGGTTTTTCAAGTCATGTAAAGGGAAAGGCGAATGTTTCTGAAAAAGGTGGATGGGCCCAGAGCGGTGACTCTGTCTGACGGTTCGGTGATGACGCGGGCCGATCTGCCGCCGGGGGACACCCGGCGCTGGGTCGCCTCGCGCAAGGCGGCGGTGGTGCGCGGCGTGCTTTATGGTCTGATCACGCAATCCGAAGCACTGCGCAAATACGGGTTGAGCGAAGAGGAATTTACCGGCTGGGTCTCGGCGGTCGCCGATCACGGCGAAGAGGCGCTGAAGGCAACGGCCGTGAAAAAATATAGACAACCATAAGTTGCAATGCCATAATCAGTGCCACGGTAACGTGCAGTTAACTTTTATTGTTCTAGGTTAATGCAATACGGGACAACGATTAAGGCGGAGAAGCTATAATGCGCGTTTTGCTGGTCGAGGACGACCCTACAACGTCCAAAAGTATCGAATTGATGCTGACCCATGCCAACCTGAATGTTTATGCCACGGATCTGGGCGAAGAGGGCATAGATCTGGCAAAGCTCTACGATTACGACCTGATTCTGCTGGATCTCAACCTGCCGGACATGAATGGTCACGAGGTTTTGCGGCAATTGCGCATGTCTCGGGTGGAAACGCCGATCCTGATCCTGTCCGGGGCCGATGACACGGAAAACAAGATCAAGGGTTTCGGTTTCGGCGCCGACGATTACCTGACCAAACCGTTTCACCGCGAGGAACTGGTGGCGCGCATTCACGCGATCATCCGGCGATCCAAGGGGCATTCGCAATCGATCATCCATACCGGCAAGATCGCCGTCAATCTGGATGCCAAAACCGTCAGCGTCGATGATCAGCCCGTGCATCTGACCGGCAAGGAATATCAGATGCTGGAACTGCTCAGCCTGCGCAAGGGTACGACCCTGACCAAGGAAATGTTCCTCAATCACCTCTACGGCGGCATGGACGAACCGGAACTCAAGATCATCGACGTCTTTATCTGCAAGCTGCGCAAGAAACTCAGCACCGCGACCGGCGGCGAGAATTATATCGAAACGGTCTGGGGGCGGGGCTATGTGCTGCGCGATCCCCAGGGCGATCAGATCGGCTCGCCTCGTCTGGCCATTGGCGCCTGATCGCACAGGACAAGAAACACCCCGCACTGGAATAAACGGGTCGGTCCGGAAAGAATGCCACCACTCACGACGTCAGACATCTGGACCTGACCCCGGCTGAGCCCTATCACTGGTTTGAAGACCGGTGTGGGGCTCTGCTGTGACCGAGACAATCGAAATTTCCGATATGACACGCGCCCAGGCCACGGCTGAACTGGCCCGTTTGTCCGCCCTTCTGGCCCGGGCCAACACCGCCTATCACACGGATGACGCGCCGGAAATTTCCGATGCCGAATATGATCGGCTCAGGCAGCGTAACGCACTGATCGAGGCGCGCTTTCCCGATCTGAAACGTCCGGACAGCCCCACCGAACAGGTCGGCGCCGAGGTCGCGGAAGGCTTTGCCAAGGTCGCGCATTCCGTGCGTATGCTGTCGCTGGGCAACGCCTTTCAGACCGAGGACGTCACGGCATTCGACACCGGCATCCGCAGATATCTGGGCCTGTCCGCCTCTGATCCCCTGGCCTATACCGCCGAGCCCAAGATCGACGGCGTGTCTTTGTCTCTGCGCTATGAGGCGGGGCACCTGGTGCAGGCCGCTACACGGGGCGACGGCACCGTGGGAGAAAACGTGACAGTCAATGCCAGGACGATCGGCGACATTCCCGCCGTTCTGACCGACGCCCCGGCTGTGCTGGAGGTGCGCGGCGAGGTCTACATGTCGCACGCGGATTTCGCGGCGCTGAACCGGCGGCAAGGCGCGAGTGGCGGCAAACAGTTTGCCAATCCGCGCAACGCCGCCGCCGGATCGTTGCGGCAATTGGACGCCGAGATTACCCGGGCCCGGCCGCTGCGGTTTTTTGCCTATGCCTGGGGCGACGTGTCGGCGCCGCTGGCCGACAGCCAGTTGGCGGCGATCGCGCGGTTGAACACGCTGGGTTTCGCGACCAACCCGCTGACGGTTCTCTGCGAGGGACCCGACGAGATGCTGGAGCAGTACCGCGGGATCGAAGAACAGCGGGCCACGCTGGGCTATGACATCGACGGCGTGGTCTACAAGATAAACGATCTGGCGTTGCAGGCCCGGCTGGGGTTTCGTTCGACCACGCCGCGATGGGCGATCGCGCACAAGTTTCCCGCGGAACTGGCCTGGACCCGGCTGCAGGGAATTGACATTCAGGTCGGTCGCACCGGTGCGCTCAGCCCGGTTGCGCGATTGGCGCCGGTCACCGTGGGCGGCGTGGTGGTGTCCAACGCGACCCTGCACAACGAGGATTATATCGCCGGGCGCGACGCCAAGGGTGGTGAGATTCGCGGTGGCAAGGACATCCGCATCGGCGACTGGGTGCAGGTCTATCGCGCCGGGGACGTGATCCCCAAGATCGCCGATGTGGACCTGGACAAACGGCCCGAGAATACGCATCCCTTTGCGTTTCCGCAGAAATGCCCGGAATGCGGCAGCGACGCCATCCGCGAAGAGGGCGATGCGGTGCGACGCTGTACCGGCGGCGTGATCTGCCCGGCGCAGGCGGTGGAAAAGCTGAAGCATTTCGTCTCGCGGGCCGCCTTTGATATCGACGGGCTGGGCGCCAGGCAGGTCGAGCAGTTTCATCAGGAGGGGTGGATCCAGGAACCGGCGGATATCTTCACGCTGCGCGACAGGTACGGCAGCGGTCTTCAGCAGTTGAAGAACCGCGACGGCTGGGGTGAGAAATCGGCCAGCAAGCTGTTTGCCGCCATCGATGAGAAACGCAACATTCCCTTGGGGCGCCTGATCTTTTCGCTGGGGCTGCGGCATGTCGGCGAGGCGGCGTCGAACCTGTTGGCGAACCACTACGGCACATGGCGCAATTTCGAAACCGCGATGACCGCGGCGACGGTTGGCGAGGGATCGGAATGGGAGGACCTGATCGCCATAGACGGGGTAGGAACGGTGATGGCGACCTCGCTGGTCACCGCTTTTGCACAGGAAACCGAACGCGCCTCGATCGACCGTCTGATAGCGCATCTCAGCATCCAGCCAGCGCGACAGGCGGACACTTCCGGCAGTCCGGTTGCGGGCAAGATCGTCGTCTTCACCGGCACGCTGGAAAAAATGACCCGCGCCGAGGCCAAGGCACGGGCCGAGGCCCTGGGGGCCAAGGTGTCGGGCTCGGTCAGTGCCCGCACCGATCTGGTCGTGGCCGGACCGGGCGCGGGGTCCAAGGCGAAAAAGGCGGCGGATCTGGGGATCAAAATCCTGGATGAAGACGGCTGGCTGGCGTTGATCGGGGCCGCATGAAAGGCCGTCCGGAACTGTTGTTCCCGCTGTTTGCCGGGCTCGAAACACTAGAGGGTGTTGGCCCCAAGACCGCGGGTCTGCTGGGGCAATTGGGCATCGAAACCCCGCGCGACCTGTTGTTTTCGCTGCCCTATGCTGTGGTGGACCGACGGCGCCGGGACACGATCAAGGGGGCCGATCTGCCGACGACCTTGACCGTGCAGGTGACGGTCGGTGCCCACCAGCCGCCGCGCAATCGGGGTGGTGCCTATCGTATTCTCGTGTCGGATGCCGCGGCGGATTTCCAGCTGGTGTTCTTTCACGCCCGGGCGGAATACCTGAACCGGGTGCTGCCGCAGGGCGCGGATCGCGTGGTCTCGGGCAAGCTGGAACTGTTCGACGGCATGGCGCAGATGGTGCATCCGGATCACATGCTGCCGGTGGCCGATGCCGCTGAAATTCCGGAATTTGAACCGGTCTATCGTCTGACCCAGGGCGTGACACAGAAAACCATGTTCAAGGCGGTGCAGAGCGCCCTGGCGCGGCTGCCTGATCTGGCCGAATGGATCGATCCGCAACAGTTGGAACGCGAGGCCTGGCCGGCCTGGTCAAGGGCGATGCGCGCGGCCCATGCGCCCAAGGGGCTGGACGATCTTGGGCAGACCGCTCCGATGCGGGCGCGGCTGGCCTATGACGAGTTGATGGCGCATCAGCTGACGCTGGCCCTGGCGCGGCGGCGCGAGCGCAGGGCGCGCGGTATCATCAGTGTCGGCACCGGCGACTTGCAGCGCAGGGTACTGCAAACTCTGCCCTATCGCCCGACGGGCGCACAGTCGCGCGCAATCGAGGAGATCGCCGCCGACATGGCCGCGCCGGACAGGATGAACCGCTTGCTTCAGGGCGATGTCGGTTCGGGCAAGACGCTGGTGGCCTTTCTGGCATTGCTGGTCGCGGTCGAGGCAGGCGGGCAGGGGGTGATGATGGCCCCGACCGAGATCCTGGCGCGCCAGCATCTGCACGGGCTGCGGCCATTGGCCGAACAGGCCGGGGTGGTGCTGGAGATCCTGACCGGGCGCGACAAGGGGGCCGAGCGCAAGGCTAAGCTGGCGGCGCTGGCACAGGGGCGGATACAGGTTCTGGTGGGAACCCATGCGGTGTTCCAGCCGGATGTCGCGTTTCACGACCTGCGGCTGGCCATCGTCGACGAACAGCACCGGTTTGGCGTGCGCCAGAGGATGGAGCTGGCGGAAAAAGGCGGGGGCGCCGATGTGCTGGTGATGACCGCGACGCCGATCCCGCGCAGCCTGGCGCTGGCGCAATATGGTGACATGGACGTGTCGGTGCTGGACGAGAAACCGCCCGGGCGCCTGCCGGTCAAGACCGCCGTGGTCAGCACCGAACGCATCGAGGAGGTGATCGACCATCTGCGCCGGGCGATCGACGAGGGGCGCCAGTGCTATTGGGTCTGCCCCTTGGTCGAGGAATCCGAATCCGTCGATCTGACCGCGGCGCAGGACCGGTTTCAGCGGCTGCGCGCGGCGCTGGGGGACGGGGTTGTCGGACTGGTGCATGGACAGATGCCGCCGGCCGAAAAGGACGCCGCCATGGCTGCCTTTGAAACCGGCAACACCAAGGTGCTGGTGGCCACCACGGTGATCGAGGTGGGCGTCAACGTGCCCAATGCCAGCATCATGGTGATCGAACGCGCCGAGATTTTCGGTCTGGCGCAGCTGCACCAGTTGCGCGGGCGGGTCGGGCGGGGGTCGGCGGCGTCGACCTGTCTGCTGATGTACCAACCACCGCTGTCCGAGGGCGGGCGCCGGCGGCTGGAGGTGCTGCGCGAGACGGAGGACGGGTTCGTCATTGCCGAGACCGATCTGAGCATGCGTGGCGCCGGAGACGTGATCGGCACGGCGCAATCCGGTCTGCCAAGGTTCCAGATCGCCGATCTGGAACGTCAGGCCGGGCTGATGGCGGTGGCGCAATCGGACGCGCGCGCCCTGCTGGCCGTCGATCCCGACCTGACCAGCGACCGCGGTCGTGCCGCGCGGGTTCTGCTGTGGCTGATGCGCCAGGACCGGGCAATCCGGTTGATTTCTGTGGGCTGACGTACATGCCCTGACCGGCGGCGGGCCGGACAGCTGTGCAGGATGCCGCAGCGCGAGTGGCGTCCAGGTGAAAATCCGGTTTCTGGCCAGAGACTTGACCCGGCAATTGCCGAAAAGTTCACATATGTTCCTAAAAAGTTCTTTACACGGCGCATGGAAAATGAGAACAAAAGGTCAACAAAGGCTTAATGACAGACCGGGAGCAGACGCCATGATACGCCAGATCAAGACCGCTATTAATCGCTCGCAGGACCGTCTCTTGCAGGATGCAGCCGGTGCCGGGGCGCTGGTGGTGATGCTGCTTGTCGGACTGTATCTGCCTGGAGTTCTCTGAACCGAACAGGCCTATCTGCCTGCGATCTCATGCCGGGCGTTCCCGCATCCCGTCCCATTTCGATGCAAGGGGCTTGCCTGTCCCATACCCCCCGGAGTCCCGCCTCGTGACTCCGCAGGACGCACCGGGTGTTTCATGAGAGCGCTTTGACTGCCGCCGCCATCCGCCCGGGATGCGCGGCGGCTTTTTTCTGGAGATCGTTCCGATGTCAGGCGCAATCGACCTGTTCGGCCTGTTCCATGGCTTCAGCCGTGGCTTCGAGCGCCAGCAGAATCGAGGAATGGCGGTTCTTGTAGTCGCGTGCCGGCAGCAGCACCTGCAGGCCGTCAAACGGGGCATCCGGCACCGGACCGTCCTGCTTCAGCATTGCCTTGAGCTGGTCGCGCGCGGTTTCCACCTGGGGGCGCGTGGCACCGATGATGGCGCCGCCCACCACAGCGGCGGACGCCTGACCCAGGGCGCAGGCTTTGACGTCCTGGGCGAAATCGGTGATCCGGCCATCGGTGACCGTGACATCGACCGTCACCGTCGAACCGCAGAGCGGCGAGCGTTTCTTGACGCTGGCATCCGGCGCCTCCAGCCGCCCCAGATGCGGAATGTCGGCAGCCAGGGCCAGAATGCGGGCCGAGTACAGCTTGATCAGGTCGGTTTCGCCGGACATGGCTTTTCCTCTTGCGTGGTTCCCCTTACATAAGCCCGCATGACGTCGATGCAAAAGGTTTTCCGCCATGTCCTTTGATCCTGCGACACTGGTTTTCAACGAGGCCGGTCTGATTCCCGCCATCGCGCAGGATGCGACGAGCGGCGACGTGCTGATGATGGCGTGGATGAATGCCGAGGCGGTGCGGCGCACCCTGGACAGCGGCCGGGTCACCTATTGGTCGCGCTCGCGCCAGGCCTTCTGGGTCAAGGGCGAAAGCTCGGGCCATGTGCAGGGGCTGGTCGATTTTCGTCTGGATTGCGACCGCGACTGCCTGTTGGTGCGCGTGCGCCAGACCGGTCCGGCCTGCCACACCAACCGGCGCAGTTGTTTCTATACCGCGGTGCGGGCGGATCAGGAAGTCGAACTGATGGCGCCGATGATCTGAATGGCCCGTTGGGCCATGCCTTTGGCGAGGATATTTCCGGCAAGAGGAAAAGGCGGGATCACAGGCCGACCATTGCCCGGATATCCGCCGGGGTCGCGCCCTGATCGCGAAAGGTCGAGATGGCGCGGGCGTCGTCGCGTTTGGCCAGCCTTTTGCCGGTCTCGTCGCGGATCAGCCGATGATGGTGATAAACCGGGGTCGGCAGATCCAGCAGGGCCTGGAGCAGGACCTGCAGCGGTGTGGTGTCAAAGAGATCGCCGCCCCGGATCACCGTGGTGACGGACTGGGCAGCGTCGTCGATCACCGCCGCCAGAACGTAGGATACGGTTTCGATTTCCTTGCGCCCCAGGACCGGGTCGCCGGTCTGCTGCAGCAGGTGCGCGGCCGTGATGTCGTGCAGGCCGGGATGCCGTGGCCCGGTTTCACGAAAGCGCAAGGGCAGGTGTTGTGCGACCGCCTGCAGCGCACGCGCCATGTCCAGACGCAGCGCATCGCCGGGGCGGCGGCTGTCCATGCGACGCCCCCGGCAGGTGCCGGGATAGACCGGCGCGGTGGCAACGCCTTCCTGCGGTGCGGACAGCGCGGCGCGGATATCGCTGCGGCGGCATGAGCAGGGATAGATCAGCCCGCGCGCGGCCAGGCCCATGAGATTGGCGTTGTAAGTCTCCAAATGGTCGGACTGGCGCAATACCGGCTGTTCCCAGGCGAGGCCCAGCCAGGCGAGATCGTCATGGATCTGAGCCTCCCAATGGGGGCGGGCGCGGGCGGTATCCGTATCCTCGATGCGCAACAAAAACCGGCCCTTCGCCGCGCGTGCCATGTCAAAGGCCAGAAGGGCCGAATAGGCATGACCCAGATGCAGCGGGCCGGTTGGGGATGGGGCGAACCTAGTTGTGAAAGTCACGTTTTTTCAATAATGTACACAGTGGACTTCAGGTCAATGCCGGGCAGATGATCGCCGTGTTCCTGAAACAGCAGCCGCGCCCGGCCCGCGTCCAGCCATTCGGTCAGCTTGGCCTCGTGCACCGGATCCTGCAGCGCGTGGTCGTTGAAGGAAAACACCAGTAATCCGCCTTTGCCCAGGCCGTCCATCAGCGTGTCGAAGACCGAAATCGGGGCCGCGCCGGCGCCGATCACGCCAATGGCCGCGATAGCGGCATAGTCACCAGGCCGGTGGGCCAGGGCTGCTGCCGCCTCGATCTGTTCCAGATTGCGATATACGCCCTTGGCGCGGGCCTGCGCCAGCATCTCGGCTGACAGATCGACGCCGTCGATGACGCTGAAACCGGCCAGTCTCAGCGCCAGTCCCGACAGGCCGGTGCCGCAGCCGAAATCCAGAACGGGCCGGGTCGCATCGGACAAGTGTGCATGCAGGGCCTGGGCGCAGCGCCCCGGCGTGGCATAGCCGTTTTCGGATACCTCGGTCTCGTAGCTGGCAGCCCAGTCATCGTAGAGCTGCCGTGTACCGGCGGCGTCGCGGGCGCCGTATGCCTTATCCAGAAATCCCTTGCTCATGATCACAGCCTAGGGGTCAGGCCCGGGCCGCGTCCAGTGTTGTCTGGCCCAGCCAGGCCTGCCAGTCGGTCTTGGCGCGGTCGGTATAGGCCTTGTAGCGATCCTTGCGCCCTCGGCGTCCGCCCTTGAGACCTGAAACCGGAGGGAAGAGGCCGAAATTCACGTTCATCGGCTGAAAGGTCCTGGCGTCGGCGCCGCCGCTGATATGGGTGATCAAAGCCCCCATGGCGGTGGTATCGGGCGGGGTGGCGACCGGCCGGCCTAAGATGTCGCCCGCCGCCATGCGCCCGGCCAACAACCCCATTGCGGCGCTTTCCACATAGCCTTCGACACCGGTGATCTGACCGGCAAAGCGGATATTGGGGCGCGTTTTCAACCGCATCTGGCCGTCCAGCAGGGTCGGCGAATTCAGGAACGTATTGCGGTGAATGCCGCCCAGCCGGGCAAAGCTGGCCTGTTCCAGTCCCGGAATCATCCGAAGCACCCGGGTTTGGGCGCCGTATTTCATCTTGGTTTGAAACCCGACGATATTATAGAGCGTGCCCAGCGCGTTGTCGCGACGCAATTGCACCACCGCATGGGCCTTGATGTCGGGCTGGTGCGGATTGGTCAGGCCAACCGGTTTCATCGGTCCGTGCCGCAGGGTTTCGCGGCCGCGTTCGGCCATCACCTCGATCGGCAGGCAGCCGTCGAAATAACCGGCGGTCTCGCCCTCGTGAAACTCGGTCTTCTCGGCGGCCAGCAGGGCGTCGATGAACGCCTCGTACTGGTCCTTGTCCATCGGGCAGTTCAGATAGGCGGTACGCTCGGCCTCGGTCTCGCCCTTGTCATAGCGCGATTGCATCCAGGCGCGCGACATGTCGATGCTGTCAAAATAGACGATCGGCGCGATGGCGTCGAAGAAGGCCAGCGCTTCGGTGCCGGTCTCGGCCCGGATCGCCTGTCCGAGCGCAGGCGAGGTCAGCGGGCCGGTGGCAAAAATCCAGTGGCCCTGATCGGGCAGGGCGGTGATCTCGTCATAGGCGACCGACACGCGCGGATGCGCCTTGAGTTGCGCGGTGACGGTCTCGGCAAAGGGCTCGCGATCTACCGCCAGGGCACCACCGGCGGGCAGGCGGTGGCGGTCGGCCGTGGCCATGATCAGCCCGTTTGCCGCACGCATCTCCCAGTGCAACAGGCCGACGGCATTCTGTTCGGAATCATCCGAGCGGAACGAGTTGGAGCAGACCATCTCGCCCAGGTTGCCGGTCTTGTGGGCAAAGGTTTCGACCTTGGGGCGCATTTCGTGGATCACCACGTTCACGCCCATTTCCGCCGCCTGCCAGGCGGCCTCGGATCCGGCCATGCCGCCGCCGACGATATTCAGTGTCTCGCTCATGACCCGCGATGTAGGGCAGAGCCGCAGATTGCGCAACAGGACGATGCCTGCCGGTCTGCGATGGCCGTAATGGTGCGGGAACGGGGCAGGTGATTTCAGGGTCGCCGCTGCGGGAATGTCGAACCGGTGAGAGAGCCGGTCTGGAGGGACCTTCCGCCCGCGGCGACCCGAAATGTCGAATGGCCTGCGCCATGCCCCAGCATTGCCACAGTCATGCCTTTTTTCAAAGCGGGATCTGGGAAACAATCGAGCCGATTTTGCGAACAATGCAATGCAACATGGCTGAGCCCTGCCTGCGGCCTATTGCGACCAGTCCGGCGGGCGCTTTTCGATAAAGGCGGCGATGCCCTCGGCGGTGTCGCGGAACAACATGTTCTGCACCATCGCTTCGCCAGTATAGGCATAGGCCTGCTCCAGCGGCATTTCCAGTTGCTGATAGAAGGCCTGTTTGCCGATCTTGACGGCCGCGCCCAGTTTCGACGCCAGGGTTTCGGCCAGTGCGGCCGTGGCGCTGTCCAGATCGTCCTGCGGAACCGACCGGTTGATCAACCCGAGCCTTTCGGCTTCATCTGTCTGGATGAAGGCGCCCGTGGTCAGCATCTCAAAGGCCTGCTTGCGGGGAATGTTGCGGGACAGCGCAACCATCGGTGTCGAGCAGAACAGTCCGATATTGACGCCGTTGACGCCGAACCGGGTGCCCTGGGCCGCGACGGCCAGATCGCACGAGGCGACCAGTTGGCAGCCGGCGGCGGTGGCGATCCCGTGCACCTGGGCGATGACGGGCTGCGGCAGCGAGCGGATGCTGAGCATCACCGCCGCACAGCGGTTGAACAGGTCGGCGAAATAGGCCTTTCCGCCATCCTCGGACTGACGTCCGGCGGTCATCTGCTTCAGGTCATGCCCGGCGCAAAAGGCCTTGCCGGCACCGGACAGAATCACCGCCCGGATCTGCGTGTCGTTCTTGAGCTGATCCAGTTGCGCCTGCAGCGCCGCCAGCATCTCGTCGGACAGGGCGTTCAGGCGCTCGGGCGCGTTCATCCTCAGGTGAGCCACCGCGCCGGTGTCGTTACGTTCCAATATTGCCATCTTGTCCTCGCTTCGCTTTGCGGCGACGTTAACGGCGAAGCCGAGCGGAGGAAAGCATGCGCGCCAAATTCACAGTCGCGGAAATGGCAGACTATCTGGACGAGGTGTTCCCGCAGATCAGGGGCGACTTCGCGATCGACCATCTGGATGGCGAAACGGTTGTCATGCGGCTGAAGACGGACGAACGGCATCTGCGTCCGGGCGGAACGGTGTCGGGACCGGCGATGTTCGCGCTGGCCGATGTCACCGCCTATGTCGCGACCATGGCGCCGCTGGGACCACAGGCGCTGGCCGTGACCACCAATTGCTCGCTGGATTTCATGCGCAAACCGGCGGCCGGGGTGGACCTGATCGCCAAGGCGCGGCTGCTGAAACTGGGCCGCGCCCTGTCGGTGACCGATATCCTGATCTATTCCGAGGGGGGCGAGAAACCGGTGGCGCGGGCGACGATGACCTATTCGATCCCACCGAATAATGGGGTAAAATAATACCCAAATACTAAACCATTGATTTTCCTTCGGTAAATGACCCTTTTGCCACTTGACTGGATCGCGCCCGCGCCGTAAACCCCGAGCATCGAATTCGGGCGGGTGCGCATTGCGCCCGCCTTTCACGTCAAACAGGAAACTCCTGCCATGAAAACCTTTTCTGCCACACCAGCAGATATCGACAAGAAATGGATCCTGATCGACGCCGAGGGCGTCGTTCTGGGCCGTCTTGCCTCGATCGTCGCCACGCGTCTGCGCGGCAAGCACAAGCCGTCCTTTACGCCGCATATGGACATGGGTGACAACGTCATCGTCATCAATGCCGACAAGGTGCAGATGACCGGCAAAAAGCGCGACGAGCACTTTTACTGGCATACCGGCCATCCCGGCGGGATCAAGAGCCGCACCAAGCAGCAGATTCTCGAGGGCGCGCATCCCGAGCGCGTCGTCATGCAGGCGGTCAAGCGGATGCTGCCCGGCAACCGTCTGAGCCGTCAGCAAATGACCAACCTGCGCGTCTATGCGGGCACCGATCACCCTCACGAGGCGCAGAGCCCCGAAGTTCTGGATGTCAAATCCATGAACAAGAAAAACACCCGGAGCTGACCTGACCATGGCTGAAGAAATCAACACACTCGAAGACCTGAATCAGGTGGCCGGTCTGGATGCCGCCGTGGTCGAGGCAACGCCGCGCGAACCTGTCCGCGACGAGCTGGGCCGGTCCTATGCCACCGGCAAACGCAAGGACGCGGTCGCTCGTGTCTGGATCAAGCCGGGGTCGGGCAAGGTCACCGTGAACGGCAAGCCGATGGCGACCTATTTCGCGCGTCCCGTGCTGCAGATGATCCTGCGCCAGCCGTTCACCGTGTCCGGCACCGAAGACCAGTTCGATGTGCAGGCCACCGTCAAGGGCGGCGGCCTGTCGGGACAGGCCGGCGCGGTCAAGCACGGCATCTCCAAGGCGCTGCAGCTGTATGATCCGTCCCTGCGCGGCGCGTTGAAAGCGGCCGGGTTCCTGACCCGCGACAGCCGCGTGGTGGAACGCAAGAAATACGGCAAGGCCAAGGCTCGCAAGAGCTTCCAGTTCTCCAAGCGCTAAGCTTGGATCAAAGCAAGTATGGAAAAGGTCGCGCAGTGCGCGACCTTTTTGTTTTAAAAACAGAGCACTGCGTGGAGAAGCTAATCTGGCGCCACGGCGTGGGCAGGTGTCCGCGAGCCGAAAAGATTGATCTGGCGACCAAAACTGACATAGGCTGTACTTAATTCCAGAAAGTGATGACGCCCAATGTCCGTGACGCTTTTCGAGAAATACGGCGGCTTCAAAACCGTCAGCCGCATCATCATGACCTTTTATGAAATGGTGCTGGATTCCGATGAGATCGGCGATTTCTTTGCCGATGTGGACATGCCGAGGTTGATCGACCACCAGACAAAGTTCGTGGCTTCGCTGATGGGCGGGCCGACTTCGATCAGCGACGACCGGCTGCAGGCGGTGCACCGGCACCTGAATATCTCGCATTCCGATTTTGACGAAGTGACAGCGTTGTTGAAAGAGGCCCTGGCGGAACATGGCATGTCAGAGCCGGATATTGCCGCGACTCTGGCCGAGGTCGAAAGCAAGCGTGGCATCATCGTCAGCGGCGAACCCGCATGAGTATTTCCGCGATCAATGAAAACCTGCTGCGCGCCATTGGCGTCGGCGTGGCGATCGTGCGGGCATCGGATCACCGGCTGGTGTTCCAGAACGAGTCCTATTCCGAGTGGTTCGGTGCCCCAGTTGACGGCGCCACCCTCGGCGACATGATGCCTGATCTGCCACCCGAGGCGCTGCAACAGCTGCGCGACAAGGGGAGCTTTGCCGGCGAGGTGCAGATCAAACCCAAGCGCCGAACGCTGATCATTGCGGTCACGATCTCGTTGGCGAAAACGATGGACGAGGACATTCTGGTCATCGAATGCCAGAACATTACCCGTATCCGCGAGTTGGAGAACATGATCGACAGCTACTCGACCATGGTCGAACGCAATACGCGCGAGCTGGAGCGGGAAAAAGAGCGGGTCGAAAGGCTGTTGCTGAACCTGATGCCGCGGTCGGTCTATGAAGAGTTCAAGACCTTTGGGGTGGTCACGCCGCAGCTGTTCGATCAGGTGTCGGTGGTGATGCTGGATTTCGTGGATTTCACCGATTTCGCCGCCAAGACCGATCCGACGGTCACACTGGGCGAGTTGAATGACATTTTCACCGCCTTTGATCGCATCGTCGAGCAATATGGCTGCGAGCGGATCAAGACCATCGGCGACGCCTATCTGGCGGTTGCGGGCATGCCGGATGCGACCCCCGATCATGCCACCGCGGTGGCCCATTGTGCGGTGCGTTTCCTGCGCTATCTGGACCGGCGCAATGAAAGCCATCCGCACAAGTGGCGCGCGCGTATCGGGTTGGGCAGCGGCGCGGCGGTGGGATCGGTCGTCGGCATCCAGAAATACGTCTATGACGTGTTCGGCCCTGCCGTGAACATGGCGTCCCGGCTGCAGGTCTTTGCCAATCCGATGCATATCGTGGCGCCCGAAGAGATGAAATTTGCCCTGATCGACGAATTCCAGCTGTCCGAAATCGGCGAGATCGACATCAAGGGGTTGGGGCAGATGAATCTGATCAATGTCAGTTCGAAATTGCACGTCGCCGGATCGTCCGCGCGGTATTGACGATCAGGTGTCTGGATCGATCAGGCCCAGCCCGCGCAGATAGATGCCGATGCCGGTTTCCAGCAAATCTTCGGGCGGAAACGGCGAGGCGGTGCCGGCATTGCGCGCATAGAGTTCGACAACCCCGTGGCTGAGCGCCCAGATATGGGCGCTGAACATGCTCGCGGGCGGGCGCTTTTCCGGCGGGATATGTTCCGACAGATCGGCGGCGGCGCGTTCCAGCACGCCGCGGGCGCGGGCCGCAGCGGCGGCCAGGTCGGGCGAACGGTTCACTGCGACACCGCTTTCGAACATGGCAATGTAATGGCCCGGATGCTTGCGCGCAAAGGCCAGATAGGCGCGGCCCGTGGCCTCGAAGGCCGCCAGTGCCGAGGGCTGCCCCTTGTCATAGGCAAACTGCATGAGGTCGGCGAACATTTCGAACCCCTGGCGGGCGGCTTCGGCGATCAGGTCCTCGCGGCCCTCGAAATGACGGTAGACCGCGGCCGGGGTTACACCCGCCTGTTTCGCGGCCTGAGACAGGGTGAATCCGGTCGGACCCTTTTGTTCGATCAGTTCCAGCGCGGCGTCGATCAGCGCCTGGCGCAGATTGCCGTGATGATAGCCGCGCTTAGACATCCCAGATTTCCGGTCCACCGCAGATCGTCCCGTCGATCTGGCCCAGAGCCTTGGGAACCTTGCGGTCATAGTCCAGCGTCTGCAGCACCGACCGGATGGTCGCCAGCCGCGCCCGGCGCTTGTCATCGGCGCGCACCACGGTCCAGGGCGCCGCGTCACTGTGGCTTCGCTGCAGGGTGTCGCGGATGGCGTCGGAATAGGCGTCCCATTTTTCCAGCCCGTCGGCGTCGATCCGGCTGAGCTTCCACTGTTTCAGCGGATCGCGTTCCCGGGACAGAAAACGCCGCAGCTGTTCCGCGCGGCCGACATTCAGCCAGACCTTGAACAGATGGATGCCGTCCTCGACCAGTGCCTGTTCGAACGGACCGACCTGCTGAAAGAAATGCGCCCGCTGCCGGTCGGTGCAGAACCCGAACACCGTTTCCACCACAGCGCGATTGTACCAGCTGCGGTCAAAGAACGCGATTTCCCCACCTGCGGGCAGGTGATCGACATAGCGTTGGAAATACCATTGGGTTTGTTCCGCCTCGGAGGGTTTGGGCAGGGCCACGACCGAGGCGCCGCGCGGGTTCAGGTTTTCGCGAAACCGCTTGATCGTGCCGCCCTTGCCAGCGGCATCGCGCCCTTCGAACAGGATGACCACGCGGGCGCCGCTGGCCTTGACCCAGGCCTGCATCTTGACCAGTTCGATCTGCAACGCGGCCATCTCTTTCTCATAGACCTTGCGGGCCAGCTTTTCGCTGTGCGGATAGCTGTGGCTGAGAATCTCTCCCTTTTCGGCGCGGCGGATCGCGTTGCGGATGTCCGCCGGTGCACCGGACTTGAAATAATTGCTGATCGCGCCGTCAAGGGGAAGCTGCATCGACCGGTCCTTTTGCGTCTGTTTTCAGCAATATGGGATGTTAAGACGCTTAACGCAAACCGGCGCGTGCGGCGGCACGGTCGATTGCCGCAATGACCTGGTCCTGGGCGGCGTGATGCGGCATATGACCGATGCCGTCCAGCCGGGTCAGAACCGCGCCGGCGATCTGTCGGGCCAGCGGTTCGGAATGGATGGACAGGCCGACCGTGGTGTCGTCGGTGCCATGCACGATCTCGGTCGGGGCGGTGATGCGATCATACTGGCCGACCTGAGCCTTGATATCCTCCAACAGCCCGGCGCGCTGATCCGCATTGGCGCGCATCGACTCGCGCCGCAGGGTCAGCGCTGCGCCGACGTGACCGGCATAGCCGTCCGGCGGAGATTGCGGCAGAAAGACTTCGGCGATGACATTCTCGATATAGTCTTCGGTGACAAAGGCGGTCAGCATCGGCACCACCAGTGCCTTGCCCCACCAGGACGAGGTGACCCGATAGAACGGGTCCAGCGGCGAGGTCCAGGGGTTGGAGACTGCCGCGACCGGCACCAGCGCGGCGACCCGATCAGGATAGCTGGACGCCCAGGCCAGCGCAACGGCTCCGCCATAGCTCTGTCCCATGACGATGGGCCGTGTGGCACCCAGTTGGCCGGCGGCGCGCATCAGCAGCGTCGCCTGTTCGCGCAGCGAGGCGCCGGCAGAGCCGATGCGGGGCGTGTACCCCAGACCGGGGCGGTCAAAGACGATCACCCGATAGCGTTCGGCCAGGCGCGGGGCGAGGGAAAAGGTCATGTCCCGTGCGTTGCCGCTGGCACCGTGGATCAGCACCAGATCCGGACCCTGTCCCATGACCACCGCGTGAATTTCGGTGCCATCCACGGTGACGAATTCGCCGACGGGGGGAAACCGCGTTTCGGCCCGGGCCTCTTGCCGGGCTGCCAACCACAATACCGCGGCGATCAGGGCTGCGATCGAAACTGTGAGCGTTATAAGTATCTTACTGGCCAATCTTGTCCAATTCGAATGGGGTCGTCTGATAGATCTGGTTGATCCAGTTGCCATATAGAAGATGCGCGTGCGATCTCCAGCGATTTTGCGGTTTTTGCGCCGGATCATCGTCGGGATAATAGTTGACCGGTACCTGGATCGGCGTGCCCTCGGCCACGTCGCGGTCATATTCCTGTTTCAGCGTGTCGCTGTCATATTCGAAATGGTTAAAGATATAGAGCGCGCGATGTGCCTGATCCTCGACCAGGCAGGGGCCGACCTGATCGCTGGCCAGCAGCGTGGTCAACCCGTCAGCGGCGTCGATCTCGTCCTGGCGCATTTCGGTCCAGCGGCTGACCGGGATCACGCAATCGTCGGAAAACCCGCGCAGATAGGGCGAGGCCGGCTGCATGTTGCTGTGGCGGAAACAGCCGAACGCCTTGCTTGCCAACAGGTGTTTCCGGACGCCGTGAAAATGGTTGATCATCGCCATGCCGCCCCAGCAGACGCCAAAGGTGGAATGCACGTGGCTCTGGGTCCAGTCGAAGACCTGCTCGATCTCGCGCCAATAGGTCACCTGATCGAACTCCAGGTGCTCGATCGGTGCGCCAGTGATCACCAGACCGTCGAATTTTTCGGCCCGGACCTCGGAAAACGGCCGGTAGAAGCTTTCCATGTGATCGGCGGCCGTATTCTTGGCCTCGTGTTCGGACATGCGGATCAGGCTCAGTTCGATCTGCAGCGGGGTGGCGCCGATCAGCCGGGCGAACTGATTCTCGGTCTGGATCTTTTTCGGCATCAGGTTCAGCAGGCCGATGCGCAATGGCCGGATGTCCTGACGCGCCGCCTGATCCTCGGACATGACCATGACGCCCTCGCGGGTCAGGACATCATAGGCCGGCAGGTCGGCGGGGATCTTGATCGGCATCAGATTTGCTTTCCATGGAAAATGAGTGCGTTAGATAATACGATGGGCGGGCGGTGCCAAGTGGTCCGGTCAAGTGGCGGGGGAAATCTCGCCCGGCGGGCAACCGGGGCACCGTCAGAATGGTTTCAGGGTGGAAAAGACGGCAGGGCGGATGACAATTCGAAACGGGATGATTGTGGCGAGGGCGGCCCTGTTGGCGGCTGTTTCGGTAGGGCTTTGTGCCGGGCAGGGCCGGGCGCAGGTCGTCGATCCGATGGCCATACAGCGCTGTGTCTGGAGCTGTCTGGCCAGTTCGCCGGGCAACCAGAGCTGGCAGTATCACCAATGTGTCGCGCAACGTTGCCAGCCCATGCAGGCGGCGCCGGTCGCGCCGACACCGGCTCTGGGTCCGCCCTGGACCAGCGGCGTCGCCGCGGACGGGGTCACCCGGTATGCCGGGATACATGCGGGGCAGCCCGGCGGGCCGGGTCTGTATTACATGTGCGACCGGCAGGGCCAGAGCTATCTCATGCTGTATCGCCATGCCGGGCCGCCGGGGATGATGCGGTTTTTCATCGGCTCGCAGCAATTCAGCCTGCCTTTTGACCGCCAGCGTGGCGAATTGACGGTCAATCTGGTGCCCGGTGGCCGGTTTCTGAATGCGCTGGCCTATGGTCAGGCGGTGCAGATCGTCGATGCGCGCGGGGCACAGGTGATGTCGTTGGGTCTGAACGGGGCTGCCGCGGTGCTGCAGAGCACGATCGCCGCCTGTCGTAACTGAGGCCGGGCTCAGGATTCCCTGTTCTCGATGGCGGATTCGATCAGCGCGTCGAAATCGGCGGCATCGCGCAGCGCGCCGATCTGGTCGGCGGTGACGGTCACGCCCCAGCGTGCCATCGCCGCATAGCGGGGCTGGCGATGTGCCAGCGCCTGGGCATAGGTCCAGCGGATAAAGGCGTTGGGATCGACCTCGTGTTCGGCGCAACCGTTCTCGGCCAGATAGCGGTCCCAGACCCGGGTCAGGAATTCCGGCTGATAGGACATCGGCTTGGGCGCCTTGTCGAACCGGCGGACCAGCTCCTGGGTATGTGCCGCGTCGCCCTTGATCCAGACCATCAGCGTATGCTTGCTGAGTTCGGACAACAGCGGATCGTCCGGGTCTTCGGGATTGACCCATTCGCAAATAGACCCGCCGGTATCGCAGATGAAATTCGGATAGCCGTACAGTCGCTGGCCCCGGTCGATGAAATACTCGGTGTCCAGCAGGGCATGGATTTCCGCCTGGCGGAACTGTTCCTGACGGCGGCGGTATTCTTCCATCGCCAGTCCGCCCTTGGCCGGATCGCCGGGCTTTCCCAGATAGGCCGCGACCGGGGTCAGGTTGGCAAAGCTGATATTGGACCCGATATAGATCGAATCCGACAACAGAAGGTCGCGCAGAAACGGCACCTTCATGGCCTCGGCCTTGGCGTTGTCGGCGATGTATTCGCCCATATAGCGGGTGCCGATGCGGTAATCGATGCTGTAGTGAAACCAGCCGCCGGCATCGCGCAGCATCTGGCTGACATGGGTCTTGCCCAACCCGGACATGCCAAAGAACAACACCCGTTTGTTGGGCGCCGTGCGCCAGTCCTGTGCCGAATTGTAGAGCATGACCCGTGTCCTTTCCCGCTCTAGCTACTCAGCCGGGGCGGCAGGGTCAATTGCGCGGATGTCGGGGCGCCCGGTTCAGGATAACCAGCCCGAGGGCCAGCAGGCCGAACCCGGCAAAGGCCTGGGGGCGCAAGGTTTCGCCCAAAACCACCGCCCCCAGCAAAATGGCCACGGGCGGGATCAGCAGGGTGACCAGCATCAGGTTGCCCGACCCGGCCATGGCCAGCACGCGGTAATAAAGCAGATAGGCCACGGCGGTGGCGATCAGGGCATAATAGGCGATGGCCAGCCAGGTCACCGGCTGCAAATCCATGACCATGGGCCCGTCGACGATCAACGCGGCCGGCAGCAGCATCACGGTCGAACCGGTCAGCATGCCGGCCGCGGCCACCTGTGGCGACAGCCCGCCCAGACGCGCCCGGGCCCAGGCGCTGGCCAGCGCATAGCTGAAACCACCGGCCAGCACCGCCAGCTGTGCGGTGCTGCGCAGATCGAACCGGGCCAAGTTGTCCAGACCGATCGCGGTGGCCACGCCGACAAAGCCCAGCCCGACCCCAAAGGCGCGCTGAAGCGTCAGGCGCTCGTCCGCAAAGGCGATGGCCGCGACGACCACGCCAAAGATCGCGGTGGATGCGTTCAGGATCGAGGTTAGCCCGGTTTCGATATGCAACTGGCCCCAGTTCATCAGGCCAAAGGGAATGACGTTGTTCAACAGGCCCATCAGCAGGAACGCCGCCCAGATTCGCGGCGAGCGGGGTACGGGCAGGCGACGGATCAGCACCACCGCCCACAACAGCAGCATCGCCCAGCAGGTGCGGTGCAGCGTCGCGGTCAGCACCGGCACTTCGTTCAGGGCAATGCGCACCGACAGGAACGAGCCGCCCCAGATCAGCCCGAGCAACAGCAATTCGGCCCAGGCTCGCCCGGATATGGATTTCTGTTCGTTCATACCGCCAGATAAGTTGGGTCGGCGCTGTCAGGCGACCCGGATCCTGCGCGTTTCGGCCTGGATGTTGATGTAGTTGGCGACAAAGATCACCGCGGCGCCGACAAAGACCCAGATATCCAGCGCTTCGCCATAGAGCAGCATCCCGACAACGGCGATGGTCGGCAGGCGCGCGAAATCAAAGGGAATCACCACGGTCGCCGGGGCGATGGCCAGGGCATTGGTGATGCAGAAATGCGCCAGCAGCCCGGCCAGGGCGATGATGACCAGCCACGGCGCGGTCTGCGGGTCGGGCAGGGCGATCCGACCGTCAAACCCGGCGGTGACCAGTCCAAAGAGCAGCTGCATGGCCGTCAGCCAGAACATGATGGCGCCGACGCTTTCGGTGCGGGTCAGCCGTTTGGTGCAAATGTTGGTGACGGCAAAGAATACCGCCGCGCTGGCCGCGGCCAGCACGCCGATGCTGATCGTGTCCGGGCTGGGCCGCGCCACAATCAGGATGCCGGCAAACCCCAGCAGGGCGGCCAGCGCCCGGACCGGTGTCAGCCGCTCGCCCAATAACAGCGGCGACAGCACGATGACCCAGAGCGGCGAGGTGAATTCCAGCGCAAAGACCTGCGCCAGGGGCACGCTGGCAATGGCGAAGAACCACAGGTTCTGACCGGTGAAATGCGCCAGATTCCGCATCAGGTGCCCGCCCAGACGCTGCCGTGAAATCTGGTGCAGCTTGCCGGTCAGGCCCAGCACCGCCACCACGATGCCCAGGCCGATGGCGCTGCGATAGAGCATGATCTCGAACGTATCCAGCGCGATGCTGACCTCGCGCCCGGCCACGGCCATGGACGAGAACGACGCGATGGCGCCGGTCATCCACAGGGCGGCCCGCAGCATGGGCAGGGGGGCAGAGGCAGAGGGTTGCATCGGCGCGACTCACTTGACACTGCCCTGCCTCTACCGTTTGTGGGACGTGGTTCCAAGCTAAGTATGGGATGTTGATGAGCCTGTTACGCCGATCCAAGAGTTTCATCAGACGCCGGTTGGACCCACGGGGCCATTCGCAGTTTCGCCGTCTGCGCGGTCAAGAACGCTGTTCGCCGGCGCAGGTTCGGGCGCTGTTTTCCCTGTTCCAGCCCTTTGACACCGGTATCCCGCTGATCCGGATCGGCGGCGACCATGATGGCGGCTATCTGTTGCCGGACGATCTGGATGGAATCGTCGCCAGCTTTTCGCCCGGCGTCGACGTGACGGTCACCTTTGACGCGGAAATCGCCGAGCGCGGCATTCCCTGCTTCATGGCCGACGCCTCGGTCCAGGGGATCGCCGTCGATCATCCGCTGCTGACCTTTGACAGGCTGTTCGTCGGGGCCACCACCGAGGGCGACGTGATCTCGATGCAGGACTGGATCGGGAAATATGCCCCGCCCGAGGGCGATCTGCTGATGCAGATGGATATCGAGGGGGCGGAATACGACACGATCATGGCGATGCGCGATGCCGATCTGGACCGGTTCCGGATCATCGTGCTGGAACTGCACGACCTTCAGGACGCTTTCGTCACCGGTGGCAACGCCCGCCTTGGCGCTTTCATGCGGCGGCTGACCGAGCGGTTCGTGATCTGTCACATTCATCCGAACAATTACGCTCGCGTGGCGACAATCGACGGCATCTCGTTCCCCACATTGCCCGAGGTGACGCTGCTGCGCCGCGACAGGGTCAGGGCTGACCTGCAGCCCACCGATCAGATCCCGCATCCGCTGGACCAGCCGAATGTTCCGGAGAACCCCGACTGGGCCTGCCCGCGGTTCTGGGCTGGCTAGGCCGGGGTCAGTCCGGTGTTTCCACGATCTTGTAGTTGCGGGGCAACCCGCGGGTGACCCGGCCCCAGTCCGAGGCCGCGCTGCGGTCCCGATGGGCCTGAAACCCGGCGCGGGTGGCAAACCGTTCCGAGACGGCAAAGCGTCCGGCGACGGACGCGGATTCGAACACTTCGAAATGGTCACATTCCGGTTCGGCCCGGCTCAGCCGGACATGCAGGGGTAGGGCGGCGCGTACTGCCTCCAGCCGATCGGGCGGCACGTCCAGAAACCCGGTCAGGATCACTCCCACTCGATGGTGCCCGGCGGCTTGCTGGTGATGTCATAGGTCACGCGGTTGATGCCGCCGACCTCGTTGATGATGCGGGTGGCGGTTTCGCCCAGAAAATCGTGGCTGAACGGGTAATAATCCGCCGTCATACCATCCACCGAGGTCACCGCTCGCAACGCGCAGGCATAATCATAGGTACGCCCGTCGCCCATCACCCCCACGGTGCGCACCGGCAGGATCGCGACAAAGGCCTGCCAGATCTCGTCATACAGGCCGTGCCGGCGGATCTGGTCGATATAGACCGCATCGGCCTTGCGCAGAATCTCCAGCTTTTCGCGGGTGATCTCGCCGGGGCAACGGATCGCCAGCCCGGGGCCGGGAAACGG
This sequence comes from Sedimentitalea sediminis, assembly GCF_042687825.1. Lineage (NCBI taxonomy): Bacteria > Pseudomonadati > Pseudomonadota > Alphaproteobacteria > Rhodobacterales > Paracoccaceae > Sedimentitalea > Sedimentitalea sediminis. The sequence continues at coordinate 166,936 of NZ_JBHUQE010000002.1, forward strand.
ATGCCGGCCGATGAAACTGGGGGGCAGGCCCAGTTCGCGGCCCAGTTCGCGGACCTCGTCCTTGAACAATTCGCGCAGCGGTTCGACCAGTTTCAGCCCCATCTTTTCGGGCAGGCCGCCGACATTGTGGTGGCTCTTGATCGTGACCGAGGGACCACCGGAAAAGCTGACCGATTCGATCACGTCGGGATAGAGCGTGCCCTGGGCCAGGAACTCGGCGCCGCCGACCTCGCCCGCGTGTTTCTGAAACACGTCGATGAACAGCTTGCCGATGATCTTGCGTTTGGTTTCCGGATCGGATTGCCCGTCCAGCGCGCCCAGGAACAATTCCTGTTCGTCGGCATGGATCAGCGGCATGTTGTAGTGGTCGCGGAACATGGTCACGACCTCTTCGGCCTCGCCCTGTCGCAAGAGACCGTGGTCGACAAAGACGCAGGTCAACTGATCGCCGATCGCCTCGTGGATCAGCACCGCCGCCACCGAACTGTCGACACCGCCGGACAGGCCGCAGATCACCTTGGCGTCGCCCACCTGGTCGCGGATCTTGCGGATGGCTTCTTCGCGATAGGCCCCCATGGTCCAGTCGCCCTGGAACCCGGCGAGGCGCACAAAGTTTTCATAGAGGCGCGCGCCATTCGGAGTGTGATGCACCTCGGGGTGGAACTGGACCGCGAAAAAGTTGCGCGCCAGATCGGCGGTGATCGCAAAGGGGGCATTGGGCGAGGTTCCATAGACGGAAAAGCCCGGCGCGATGGCGCTGACATGGTCGCCATGGCTCATCCACACCTGTTCGCGATCGGCCTCGAACCAGCCATAAAGCAGGTCGATGCGCTCCTCGGACGGGGTGACATAGGCGCGACCGAATTCGGCGGTTCCATGGCCGCGTTCGACCGTGCCGCCCAGCATGTGCATCATGACCTGCTGGCCATAGCAGATGCCCAGCACCGGCACGCCCAGCTCAAAGACCGCTTGCGGCGGGCGCGGGCTGCCGGCGTCGCCGACCGAGGCCGGGCCGCCGGACAGGATGACGGCGCGGGGCGCGAATTGCGCCAGAAACTCGGCCGTGACGTTCTGATAGGGGTGGATTTCGCAATAGACATGCAACTCGCGCAAGCGGCGCGCGATCAGCTGAGTCACCTGTGATCCGAAATCGATGATGAGGAGGCGGTCGTGGGAAATCTGCGTCATGATCCCGGCTTTAGGGCGGCGCGTGCGCGCTGGCAAGAGGCTTGCCGCGCGCCCGTGTGCCGAACCGCCCGTCAGCCCCCCGTCAACCCATGGATTCCGAGCTTTCGGTGCCGCGCCTTTCCGCGCGCTGGATGTCCAGGCGATAGCTCCAGATGGCGATCACCGACCAGGTCAGCACATAGATCAGCCCGAAGCCGACGATCACTTCGCCGGGGATCGGCCCGACATCGGCGCGGGACATGGCCTGCGACAGCGACTGGACCGGGGTCGGATGCACCGCCAGCTTGCCGGCAAAGGCCATCGACTGGATCAGCAGTATCCACAGATAGTTGCGTCGGATGCGGCGCCCGATGGCGATCAGGAAGCCGACATGATAGCGCGGTCGCAGATAATCCTGCGCCAGTACCTGTTGCCAGTTCTCGTCCAGATGCAGATCGCCGTCATAGAGCAGGGGCGCGTAGAAATGCGTTTCCAGCCAGCGCGCCCGGGCGCGCCAGACGTTGAAGTAGCGATAGCGCCGCGCTTCGAGCATCAGGAACAGGATGATCAGCACACCCACCAGCACCAGCGGCAGGGGCGACGCGTCGGGCGAGGCGAACGAGATCGACAGCGCCACGCCCAGGGTCACGACCGCCCAGTTCGTCGTGGTGTCCAGCCGGGTGCGCCAGATCGTGCTGCGATAGACCTCGCCACGGTAGAGATGCGCCACGGCGCCGATCTCGGCGGCGTTCAGGGTCTTGCGGTCATTGGCCTGTACGGAGGCCTGTGCAGAAGTCTCGGTCACCGGTGCCTGCCTGTCATATTTTTGTCATGTCCCCACTGTTGCACGGTGTCAAAACTTTCGCACCGGGTCGTCATGTCGCTTTTTTCCCTGATGCGCCGTTAATTTCACCGGAGAGTTGGCGGATTGAGATATCAAAAGATCGGAAACCGAATTCAGCGGGACTGTTGACATGACCGAAACAACTCCGAAACGCCGAGCACGGGGCGGCGGCGGCGCCGCGCGGCGGGCCGAGCGCACCGCGGTAAGCATCGAGACCGCGCGTTTCATCGAACGCAATATCCCGAATTTCGAGATCCTGACCGCCGAGGCGCTGGAAATCATCGAGGCGAATGCCGAAACGGTGCTGGCCGAAATCGGCGTGAATTTTGTCAACAATCCCGCGGCGCTGGATCGTTGGCGCGCGGCGGGCGCCGAGATCGACGGCGAACGGGTCCGTATCCCGCGTGGGCTGGCGCGTCAGCTTTGCGCCACGGCACCGGCGCGATTCACGCAACACGCCCGTAACCCCGCCCGCAATGTCGAAATCGGCGGCAATACCCTGGTCTGCGCGCCGGTCTATGGCCCGCCTTTCGTGCGCGACGTCGATGGCGGCCGCCGCTATGCAACGATGGACGATTTCCACAAATTCGTGAAGCTGGGCTATATGTCCAAATGGCTGCACCATTCCGGCGGTACGGTCTGCGAACCCACGGATCTGCCGGTCAACAAGCGGCATCTGGACATGCTGATGGCGCATATGACCCTCAGCGACAAACCGTTCATGGGGTCGGTCACCGATCCCAGCCGGGCACAGGATTCGGTCGACATGTGCGGCATCCTGTTCGGCAAGGATTTCGTGCAGGAAAACACGGTGATGACCTCGCTGATCAACGTCAACTCGCCGTTGACCTTTGACGACGTGATGATGGGCGCGCTGGAGGTCTATGCCCGCAACAACCAGGCCTGCATCGTCTCGCCCTTCATTGTCGGCGGTGCCATGGCGCCGGTCTCGGTGGCCGGAACGCTGACCCAGGTTCTGGCCGAGGTTCTGGCGGGAATCGCCTATTCCCAGCTGGTTCGTCCGGGGGCGCCGGTGATCTTTGGCGCCTTTGTGACGTCGATCGACATGAACAGCGGCGCGCCGACTTTTGGCACGCCCGAAGCCAGCCAGATCCTGTATGGCGCCGGTCAGCTGGCGCGGCGTCTGGGGCTGCCTTTCCGTTCCGGCGGTGGTTTGTGCGCTTCGAAACTGCCGGATGCGCAGGCGGCCTATGAAACCGCGAACACGCTGAATGCGGCAATGCTGGGCGGGGTGAATTTCATGCTGCATTCCTGCGGCTGGCTCGAAGGCGGTCTGGTCGCCAGTTTCGAGAAATTCGTGATGGATGCCGACCAACTGGGCGTATTGCACAAGCTGGCCCAGGGCGTCACTGCGGACGAAAATGCCCAGGCCATGGACGCCATCGCCGAGGTCGGTCCGGGAGGGCATTATCTGGGATGCGCGCATACCCAGGCCAATTTCAAGACCGCATTCTGGCGCTCGGACGTGTTCGACTACAAACCGTTCGAGACCTGGGACGAAGAAGGCGCACGGGACACTCAGGCCCTGGCATCGCAGCGCGTCCAAACCCAGCTGGCGGCCTATCAGCAACCGGCTCTGGATCCGGCGATCCGGGATGCGCTCGAGGCCTATGTGGCGGAAAAGAAGGCGTCAATGCCCGACGCATTCATGTAAACCTCAGGCCTGCGAGGCGCGCATCAGCTGCGCTTCGCCCATCATCGCGATCAGCACATCCACGTGCCGGGGCAGCGAATAGCCGGCATCGTCTTCGCGACGCTGGTCATCCAGCGTGCGCTCGATTTCCATCAGCCGCATGATCGCCGCGGCGGGGCGCGGCAGCGTGCCATATCCCAGCAGCCGTTGCAGATGCCGGTCGCGGCGATATTCCTGCGCGCCATAGCGTGCGGCGCGGATCAACAGTTGCGGGCGGCGCAGCGAATTCAACATGCTCATCAGGTCTTGCATCGGCTTTCCCTTTCGTGGTCCGTGTCTTTCCGTCACTGACAATGACACAACTTAAACGGGTGTTGCGGGTTGGCCGGATTCACCGTTCGCAGGTTTCACGAGTGTTTATCATTTAGAAACAATGATGAGCGTGCTTGAGAGCCTTTAACGATCAGGTAACTAAATCGCCTCTAAGTTGTATGCCCAATAATAGTTAACAAAAGCCACGCCCGTGCACTTTCAAGGAAGCATCGAGATGAACAAGCACGCTGTTGCCACCTTGCCGAATTGGGTGCCCGAAGGGGTCAAGCGTTACCTGGCCCATACCGAAGACGGACAACCGATCCGGGACCTGGCCCGTGGGGCGCGCTGCCACGCCTCTACGGTGCTGCGTCAGATCCGCCGGGTGGAAACCCGCCGGGATGATCCATTGGTGGACGCGGCTCTTGCAACACTGGCGGCAATCCATTTCCCGAGCTCGCGGCGGGCGCCACGGCGCGCGAGGCCCGCGAGTGCAAGGCCGAAGGACATTACCAACATGACACATCCCGCCCGCTGCCAGACCGACACCCCCGACGCTGCCACGTTGGACCGTGAAGCCTGTCGCATTCTGCGGCGCTTGTGCGAGAATGGCGCCGTTCTCGCGGTGGCCGAAAACATGGAAAAGGCGGTCGTGGTACGCGACGGCGAAGGCACGGCAGCGACCCGAACCGCGGTGGTCGATTGCGCGATCGCGCAGGCGATGGCGCTGAATGACTGGATTGCCTGTTCCAATCCCGGCCGCATCAGCCGCTACCACATCACCGCATCTGGCCGCACCGCGTTGAGCCGCATGCTGGCCGAGCAGGAGAATCGGGCCCGCGCCGAAAAGGAAACCGGGTTTGCCGAAGCGCAAACGCCGTTCTGCGCCGCCGCTACCCGGTCGGAAAAGACCATCGAGGATCCGGCCACGGCCCGGCCGCGCCGGGTGCGCTACAACATGTCCGAAAGCCCGCTGGCCGCATTGGCCCGGCGCAAGGATCGCGACGGTCAGCCATTTCTGGACGACGGTCTGGTGGGCGCCGGCGAGCGCCTGCGCGAGGATTTCGAACTGGCGCAGATGGGACCGAACGTCGCTCAGAACTGGGACCGTTTCCTGACCGGTGGCGGGCGCGGCGGGTTTCAACCCGACAGCGGCGTTGGCAATGGTCCGTCCGGCGCACGCGATCGCGTCGTCAAGGCCCTGTCCGATCTTGGTCCCGGTCTCAGCGATGTGGCGCTGCGCTGTTGCTGCTTTCTGGAGGGGCTGGAAATGGCGGAAAAGCGCATGGGCTGGTCCGCCCGCTCGGGCAAGATCGTGCTGCGCATCGCCCTGCAGAGGCTCAAGGTTCACTATGACGGCCTGTCGGGGCCGGATCGCATGATCGGCTGATCGCCCCGGAGTTTCGACAAACCGAACCGGCGCGCCCCAGACGGGACGCGCCGTTTTTCGTCGTATCGGCGGGTGTCCTGATGCATCCCGGCCACCCAGATCCGGACGGGCCTTGTTGCAAGGCGGATCGCAAGGGCGCTCGCGCATCCGTTTGACGACCCGTGGCGCTGCGCCCGTTTTCCCCGGCGATCGTGCGCATGCCAATGGCAGCCCGGTTCGGCCGGGATGATCTAGAGAGCCGAATCCGCGTCCTCGACCAAATCCTCGGTTGCGTTGTACGCGTCGCTGCTGGACTTGCTCAGAGCGGCGACACTGTCGATCAGATCATTCATCTTTGCCTTGTCGTTATGAGCCGAAATCAGCTTGATCTGTTTCTTTTTCGCGGCCTGCAGTTCCTTGTTCAGTTCCTGCAACTTCTTCAGATTTTCGGACGCGCGTTTCAGCGCGGCTCTGGCGTTCTGAACATCCTTTTCCAGCGCTTTCTTGGCCAGAATGTCCTCGGGGATGTTCTCGAATTTGTTCTTTGCGCACAGTATGTTGCAGATATCAAGCTGCTTGCTGACATTCCGGGCAAGACGCTTTGCGGTGTTGTCGGTCTGCTGGCGTTTGGGGTTTTCCAACAGCATGTCCGGCAACTCGTCTCCCTGGCCTTCCTTTATGGCCTTTGTGACAACCGCGTCCTTGGATTTTTTGATGTTGGCACCAAAAAAGGCTTCCTTGGCGCTGAGCGTTCCAAAGGCGCCCTTGGAACTGTCCAGTTCCTTCAGAATCGCCTGGGATTTGTCCAGAACCTTCTTGATCGTCTTGTTCGTCTTGGCCGTTTCGCCGCTCTTCTTGATGTCTTTTTCAAACTCATCCTGTGCGCGTTTGAGATCCTGATGGTTCTTTTTTGCGTCATCGCTCAGTTTTTCCAGGGACTGGACGAGGGTCTGCTGTTCGGTCAGAGCCGCTTCCCAGGCGGTCATGGCCTTTTTGAAGTCGTCGTCCCTGAGGAAGTCTTTCCACTTTTTTCCGGTGATCCCCTTGCGGATCGCGGCCGGAATGGTCTCGGCCATCTTGTCTTCCTTGTCATAGGCCGTCTTCCGGTTCGCTTTCATCTTGGCCTTGAGCGCGTCGGCGTCCTTGCTGGAACAGTTTTTAGCGGTGTCCTTTTCGATCGCGATGCATTTTTTCTCAAAGATCTTGGTCTGCAATTCCCACGGCTGAACTCTGGGCACGACGCTACCTCTCTTTCTCATTTTCGCGACACCCATGCTGCCACACGAAAGTCTGGACTTTGGGTCGCAATATCGGATCGGGATCCATTCACCATCGGCGTCCTGCGCCTTTCGGCAAACAAGGGATCCGCCGGACCTACTATCAGGGCAGATCGTGATTTCGGGCAAGTGCCTAGTTCACACAAGCCCCGGGAATTGCAGAATTCCGGCGCCCCGGGGTCAGATTTCGGGCTTTACGGCCCTTGCAACATCGTCGGTCGAGTCGAGGATCAGGATCGGGCAACGGGCCATTTCGAACCGCCGCCCCGACCGTTCGGAGTTGGGCAACGGGCCGGCCCTCACGTCGATCACCACGGCCGCGGCGTGGGACCGGTTTAAGGTATCCACCAGATCGGTCTCGCACTGCGTGTCCTGCAGCACCAACAAGTCGGTGCGCAGTGCGTTAGACAGGGTCCCCGACAGTTCCAGATTGTCGCGAGCGCCGGTACCGATTGACCGGCCGACACCACGCGGCTGGTCTGGCGACCGATAGACCTGTGGATTCCCGCGGTGGGCGCATGCCGTGCGGAACGACATGCCCCAGGCCGGCACGTCGCGGGTACCGGCAGCGCCACTGGACCTGTTCCTGGGCGGGCAGGGGCCATTGTGCGCCTGCGACCCAATGCTGTTCGCCCGGCTGCCCGTCCTGGCTGTCGCGGGATCGAACCGGCCGGGCGCCGTTTGCAGATGATCGGCCGTTTCCGCCATAATCGTTTCGCCGCAGCAGCCCTGATCGGCATGTCTATCGCCATTGCGTTGCTCAGGGCGCCCGGTCGCGCGATTCAGGTTCTGGACATTGAGGCCGGATCGCCTGCACCCTTTACGGGCGCAAGGGTGTGGAATGGGTTTCGGGGACGCGGATGCAGGACAGGTCGGTGATCGTGATCGGCGCAGGCATTACCGGGGTCGCGGCAGCCGAGTGGCTGCGCCGCGATGGCTGGACGGTCACCCTGGTCGATCCGGTGCTGCCGGGCGATCCGGCGCAGGCCTCGTTCGGCAATGCCGGGCTATTGGCGCGCTCGGCACTGGTTCCGGTGTCGATGCCGGGCTTGCCGCTGCAGGTGCCGCTGATGCTGCTAGACCCGAACGCACCGCTGTTCCTGCGCTGGGGCTATCTGCCGCGGCTGATGCCGTGGCTGGTGCCGTTCCTGCGCAATGCCACCACACGCCAGGCACGGCACGCGGCCCGAGCGCTGGCGGTGCTGACCTCGGATGCGGTCGATCAGCATCAGGCCTTGGCCGCGGGCACGCCGGCGGCGGCACATATCCGCACCGGAGATTACGTCTATCTCTATCCTGCCCGTGCCGATTACGAAAAGGACGCGCTGGCGAACCGGTTGCGCGCCGATAACGGTTTCGTGCCCGATCTGCTGGACCGCGCCGAGCTGCTGGCGCGGGATTCGCATCTCGGGCCGCATTACCGCTTTGGCGCGCGCTTTGACGGCTATGGCTGGCTCTCTTCGCCGGCGGCGTATCTGACGGCGCTCTACGGTCATTTCCTGGGGGCGGGCGGGGGCTTTCGTCAGGATGAGGCCGTGACGGTCACCCCGGGTCCGCGCCCCCGAGTGACGCTGGCCAGCGGCGACATCCTGACGGGAACAAAGATCGTGCTGGCCGCCGGCGTCTGGTCCGATCGACTGGTGCGCACCATGGCGATGCGGGTCCGCCTGGAGTCCGAGCGCGGCTATCATCTGTCGATGTATGATACCGGGCTGACCGCGCCCAACCCCTATATGCTGACCGACGCCAAGGTCGTGATCACGCCGATGCAGGGGTTTCTGCGCGCCGCCGGGATCGTCGAGTTCGGCGGCGTGACCGCTCCGCCCTCCGCCGCGCCGGCGGCGCTGATCCGGCGGCAGGTCAAACGGCTGTATCCGGGGCTGACCTATGCGCGGGCGGACAGCTGGATGGGGCGTCGGCCGACGACGCCGGACAGCCTGCCTGTGCTGGGGGAATCCGTTCGGGCCCCGAATGTGCTGCACGCCTATGGCGGGCAGCATGTCGGTGTGACCATCGCGGCGAAACTGGGTCGCACGATCGCAGACCTGGCGGCCGGACGGCGCGGCAATCTGGATCTGTCGCCCTATTCCGTCGATCGGTTCTGAGCGGTCCCGGGGGCGGCAGGCATCACGGGCGCGGCACGTTTTCGGGCCGGTAAAACCGCCAGCGGCGCATGCGTTCATGCACCGACTCGTCGATCTCGTCGGTTTCCGGGATGACCCGCGGCTCGGACAGCGGCAGATACCACAGCCAGCCCGGGCGACCCCGCCGCCATTGCCGGCGTTTGGTGGTCTTTGGGAAAAACTCCAGCGGTGCCCAGGCCAGCGACATGGAATTATGCGTCGGCGCCATCGCGTCAGGTTTCGAGAACAATTGTCCGTCCGGCGTACGCCGTTTCTGATCGCGACCTTCCAGAAAACCACGGCGATAGCGCGACTTGATCTGGATGCCGTGGACCGGTTTGATCCGGCGCATGCCGTCCGGCAGCGGAGTGGCCGCATTGTCCTCTTTCAGCGCCTGTGTCTCGCAGCGCCGCAATTCGTCCAGCATCCACAGCAGGGTGATCTTTCCGATACCGCTGAAATTCTCGCGCGGAGTGCCGCCGATGTCGGAATGATACCCGGGAAACCAGCGTTGCCGGACGAACTGGGTGCGTTTCTCATGCGCCTGCCGAAAGCGGTTGCCGAAATAGTCCGTGCGCACCCAGGGCAGGGCGCGGAACATGCTGCGGCGTTCATCCACCGCCATCGCATGCAGCACGATGCGCACCGATGCGTTGCGCATGACATTGGCATGGGTGCTCAACTCCATCGGGCTGCGGTATTTCACAAAGCTGGACAGCGGGTTTCGGAACCGCACCATCGAGGCCACCGTGTCAAACAGCCCGAGACAGCGGATCGGTACCCGGCCATTGGGGCGCAGCGCGCTTTCATATTGCCGCAGCGCCTTGAACACCACGGCATTGGGCGCGCCGCGATCCTGTTCGGTGACAATGCGATAGGCGCGGAACGCTTCGGTGATCATGTGCAGGCGGGACGGCGGCACCAGGCCGAAATTGTGGATGAACCCGGCCAGGATGCGTGCCGCATAGGCGCCGCGCGAAAAGCCGAAGATATAGATCTGGTCGTCCTCGGCCAGGATTCGGGTGCCGGCAGATGCCGGGGCGCGGATGCCCAGATTGCGGGCGGTGTCGCGCATCGCCGCCCGGTTGCGGGCCTCGGCACCGCGTTTGTCCGCCGCGCTCTGATAGGTGCGGCAGAGAAACCGATAGGCGTCGAGAACATCGTCCTCAAGTCCCATGCCAAAGGCCAGCCCGGCCAGCGCCTTGGTCTTGCGCACCAGGGTCGAGCCGAACAGGCGCGGGCCGTCCATCGTGCCCACACCCGGCACGTAGTGGGCAATCTGCGTGTCGGACTGCACCAGACCCTTATAGAGTTTCAGAATGTTGCTTTCATTGTCACCGACCCGGTTGCCGGTGCCGTCGATGCAGATGATGATTTTCCGGGCGCGCATGATCCGCCTTTGCAATGCCTGTCTCGATACAATCAACGCAACGAGCATGGCAGTAATGACGGGTTTGGCAAGCCCGCGATACCCGGCCCGCGGGTCTGCGGCATGTCGCCTGACTCCCGAGCCGGTGTCCCGGGATGGGCGACGAACCGTTCCGGCGGTGCCGCGCCCGGATCATCCGCGCCGGCGTCGGCGTCGTCCTCCGGGCTGCGCCTCGCCGCCATTCTGGTTGAAATTCACGTTCGGCAGGGTGACGATGCTGTTCAGGATCGGAAAGGGCTCGACCGAGTTCGGGATGTTCGAGGCATTGACGAAATGCTCCTGAAAGCGCGGCTCTATGGCGGTTTCGACCTTGTGGATCGCCCGCACCGTCTGTTCGATCTCGGCCCGGGCCTCTTGGTTCAGCAGGGCGATCCGCGCGCCGGTGCCCGCGGCATTGCCCGCCGAGGTGACCTTGTCCAGCGGTGCATCCGGGATCATGCCCAGCACCATCGCATGTTTCGGGCTGATATGGGCGCCAAAGGCGCCGGCCAGCACGATCCGGTCGACCTTGTCCACGCCGAACTTGTCCATCAGCAGCCGGGCGCCGGAGTACAGTGCGGCCTTGGCCATCTGGATCTCGCGGATGTCGCGGTTGGTGACGGTGATGCGCGGCCCGCCGGTGGCGCTGCCGTCCCAGACCAGGTAGGAATAGGTGCGCCCATCGAGGATGCAGCGCTCGCTGCCGGTCTGTTCCGGCGAGCCGATCAGGCCGGGACCGTCCAGCAGCCCGGCCAGGCGCATCTCGGCCACCATCTCGATGATGCCCGAGCCGCAGATTCCGGTGATGCCGGTGGCGGCGATTGCGTCGGCGAACCCGTCTTCGTCCGACCATAGGTCGCTGCCGATCACACGAAAGCGCGGCTCCTTGCTGTGCGGGTCGATCTGGACCCGTTCGATGGCGCCGGGCGCGGCGCGCTGGCCGGAACTGATCTGCGCCCCCTCAAAGGCCGGGCCGGTGGGCGAGGAACAGGCCAGCACCTTTTCGCGATTGCCCAGCAGGATTTCGGCATTGGTGCCGACATCGACGACCAGCACCAGATCGTCGGATTTGTCCGGCGCTTCGGACAGCGCCACCGCAGCGGCATCCGCCCCGACATGGCCGGCGATGCAGGGCAGCAGGTAGATGCGGGCGCTGGGATGCAGCGCCAGATCCATTTCCGCCGCCGTCAGATTCAGCGCATCCGAGGTCGCCAGCGCAAAGGGCGCCTGGCCCAGTTCGAATGGGTCGATGCCCAGGAACAGGTGGTGCATTACAGGGTTGCAGACAAACACCGCGTCCATGATGTCTGTGGTGGCGATCTGCGCCTCTTGCGCGATCTGTTCGAACAGGGCGTTCATCCCGGCGCGCACGGCGGCAGTCATTTCCGCGGCACCGCCTGTGTTCATCATCGCATAGCTGACCCGGCTCATCAGGTCTTCGCCAAAGCGGATCTGCGGGTTCATGATGCCGGACGAGGCGACCACCTCTCCCGATTGCAGATCGCACAGATGCGCGGCGATGGTGGTCGAGCCCAGATCGACCGCCAGACCATAGATCGGGGCTTCGTTGAAGCCGGGCCAGACATGCAGAATGCGCGGCCGGTAGGCGTCACAGCCCAGATGCACGGCACAGGTAACTTTCCATCCGCCCTTGCGCAGCACCGGCTGCAGGCTCTGCAGGATTGGCAGGTCGATCTGCAGATCGCTCAGCTGCCATTGCTCGGCCAGCGCGGCGCGCAGCCGCTCCAGATCGCCCGAGGGGTCATGCATGTCCGGCTCGGCAACTTCGACATAGAACAGCTTGACCGACGGGTTCATGATGATCTCGCGCGCCTCGGCACGTTTGCGCACCACCTGTTTGTGCACCTGGCTTTCCGGTGGCACGTCGATCACCACGTCGCCCAGGACCTGCGCCTGACAGCCCAGCCGCCGCCCATCGATCAGGCCGCGCTTGGCCTTGTAACGCTCTTCGACCGTGTTCCACTCCGAAAGAGCGTCGACGGCCACGGTGACCCCGTGTTTGGGAAATTCGCCGTAGCTGGGCGTGATCTGGCACTTGCTGCAGATGCCGCGCCCGCCACAGACCGAATCCAGATCGACCCCCAGCTGGCGCGCAGCGGTCAGGATCGGGGTGCCGACGGGAAACCGCCCGCGCTTGCCGGACGGGGTAAAAACCACGAGTGGATCGTTTTGCATAACCGAATGACCGCCTTGTCTGTCGCGCTTGCCGCAGGATAGTCCGGGCTGTGTAAAGCGAAAGGCGGACAGCGGCAATTTCTGATCCGCCCGCGTCATTTCCCAGCCAGAGTCGGCTTCAGGCCTTTATGGCCGCAATCCGGCACCAGCACCGCAATATCGTGTGAAGCCCCTTTCCCATGCTTGACAAGCATGCGATAGGGTGGCCGCCAAACGGGCTTTTGCATGGGGAAATACAATGCAGATTCGCGAGGCACTTACCTTTGATGACGTCCTGCTGGTTCCGGGGGCCAGCAATGTGCTGCCCTCGACGGCAAACACGGCCACGCGGGTCACGCGCAGCATTTCGATGAACATTCCGCTGTTGTCCAGCGCCATGGACACGGTGACCGAGGCGCGCATGGCCATCGCCATGGCCCAGGCCGGCGGCATCGGCGTCGTGCACCGCAATCTGACCATCGAGGAACAGGCCGAAGAGGTGCGGCGCGTCAAGCGGTTCGAAAGCGGTATCGTCTACAACCCGATCACCCTGCGCCCGGACCAGACCCTGGCCGATGCCAAGGCCCTGCAGGAACGCTATCGCGTCACCGGTTTTCCGGTGGTGGACGAAACCGACCGGGTGGTCGGCATCGTCACCAACCGCGACATGCGTTTTGCATCGGACGACCGCACGCCGGTGCGGGTGATGATGAGCTCGGACAATCTGGCGATTCTGCAGGAACCCGCCGACCGCGACGAGGCGATCAGCCTGATGAAATCACGGCGCATCGAAAAGCTGCTGGTCATTGACGCCGGCGGCAAGCTGACCGGGCTGCTGACGCTGAAGGACACGGAACAGGCGGTGCTGAACCCGACGGCCTGCAAGGATGCCCTGGGCCGATTGCGGGTGGCGGCGGCCAGCACTGTGGGCGATGCCGGATACGAGCGGGCGCAGGCCCTGGTCGATGCGGGGGCCGACATGATCGTGATCGACACGGCCCACGGCCATTCCGAAGGCGTGGCCATCGCCGTTGAACGGGCCAAGAAACTTTCGAACGAGGTGCAGATCGTCGCCGGCAACGTGGCCACCGCCGAGGCAACGCGCGCCCTGATCGGCGCCGGGGCCGACGCGATCAAGGTCGGCATCGGGCCGGGCAGCATCTGCACGACGCGCATGGTCGCCGGGGTCGGCGTGCCGCAACTGACCGCGATCATGGATTGCGCCGGCGGCGCCGGTGACGTCCCGGTGATTGCCGATGGTGGTATCAAGTTCTCGGGCGATTTCGCCAAGGCGATCGCCGCCGGGGCCTCGTGCGCCATGGTCGGCAGCATGATCGCCGGCACCGATGAATCCCCCGGCGAGGTCATTCTCTATCAGGGCCGCAGCTTCAAGAGCTATCGCGGCATGGGCAGTCTGGGCGCGATGGCCCGCGGCTCGGCGGATCGCTATTTCCAGAAGGATGCCGCCAGCGACAAGCTGGTGCCCGAAGGGATCGAGGGTCAGGTCCCCTACAAGGGCAGTGCGGGCGCGGTCATTCACCAGCTGGTCGGCGGCCTGCGCGCGGCGATGGGCTATACCGGCTGCGCCACGATCGAAGAGATGCGCCGAAACTGCCAGTTTGTCCGGATCACCGGTGCCGGTCTCAAGGAAAGCCATGTGCATGACGTGCAGATCACGCGGGAATCTCCGAACTATCGCGCCCATATGTGACCGCCTGCGGTTCAAGGTGGCCCGGCATCGTTCCAAAGCCGGGGCGGCCCTTTGACCCCGGCGGCGCGGGTGCAGGCCGCCATCGAGGTGTTGGACCGTATCCTGGCCGGCACCGCCGCAGAGCAGGCGCTGACCGGCTGGGCCAGACGCAGCCGGTTCGCCGGATCGCGTGATCGCGCGGCCATCCGGGACCATGTATTTGGTGTCTTGCGCTGCAAACGCACCTGCGCCGCCCTTGGCGGTGCCGAGACCGGGCGCGGGCTGATGCTGGGCTGGCTGCGCCAGTCGGATACCGATCCGGATACGGTCTTTGGCGCCGGTCCTTACGCGCCCGATCCGCTGACCGATCAGGAATGTGCCGCCGGGGCGCCACCATTGCCAGGCGCCGAGGCGATGGACCTGCCGGACTGGCTGTGGCCGCGGTTTCGGGCCGCGCTGGGGGAAAACGCCGCCGCTGCGGCAACGGCGCTGAAATTCCGCGCGGCGGTACATCTGCGGGTCAATCTGGGCAAGGCCACCATCGGCGCCGCGCAAAAGGTGCTGCTGCAAGACGGTATTCAGACCCAGCCGCATCCGGCGGCCGACACCGCCCTGTTGGTGACCGAGGGCGCCCGACGGGTGCGTCAGAGCGCAGCCTATCTGTCGGGGCTGGTCGAGTTGCAGGATGCCGCCAGCCAGGCGGTCGTGCAGACGCTGCCCCTGCGCGACGGCATGCGGGTGCTGGACTATTGCGCAGGGGGTGGCGGCAAGACTCTGGCGCTGGCGGCGCGGGCACGGGTGCGGCTGTTTGCCCATGATGCGGCCCCGCAACGGATGCGTGACCTTGCCGGACGGGCCCGGCGCGCCGGCGTCCAGGTGACGCAGCTGCAGACATCGCAATTGGCAGCGCAGGGACCGTTCGATCTGGTGCTGTGCGATGCGCCCTGTTCCGGCAGCGGGGCCTGGCGCCGGTCTCCGGCGGGGAAATGGGCGCTGACCCAAGCCGGGTTGCGCGACCTCTGTGCCCTGCAGGCGCGGATTCTGTCGCAGGCGGCCCCGCTGGTCGCGCCCGGGGGGGTGCTGGCCTATGCCACCTGTTCTTTTCTGGTCGAGGAAAATGCCGACCAGATCAGCGGCTTTCTGGCGCAATACCCAGGCTGGCGAGTTGACGCCCAACAGTCCTGGTCCGTTCAGGACGGCGCGGACGGCTTTTTCGCGGCACACTTGACGCGAGACGGTTAGTTTTCGTAAACAACTTTAAGGAGAATATTCGGCTGTTAAGCAGGGTTTAACCACTGTGACGCGACATTGGCGACAGCGAATCCACCTTTGGGAGCCGTGAAGTGATCAGCCGCGCAACGTCCTTTTTGCCTCATCTACCGATCTCGCAGCCCGATTGGCTGCGGTACGCGGTGGCTCTGGGGCTGGCGGTGGTGCTGGCGTTGTCCGGCTGGCTGTTCGCGCCGCCCGGCCTTGTCTCCTATGGTTTGATCGCCGCGGGGCTGACACTGGCCCTGGTGGCTGGTGTGCTCGCCATACGGGGTCATATAGGTCAGGGCGCGCAAGGAACGGCAGTCGCCAAGCTGGCGCAATTCATCGAAAAGGACGCCTCGCCCAGTTTCGTGACCGACGAAGAGGGCGAGATTCTGACCAGCAATACCGCTGCCGGACTCCGGTTTTCCGACAGCAAGAGCGACACGCTGGCGGGTACGCTGCGCATGCTCTTTGCCAATCCGTCAGCCGTCCTGTATCGGATGAAATGCCGGGCTCGGCTGGATGGATCCGCCCGCGAGGATCTGGTGACACGGCGTGGCCATGTGCGGCTGGCGGTGCATCTGATCGACGAGGATTCGTTCTTGTGGCGCGTCGAGGACATGCCGGAACGCGCGCATTCCGGGCGCAACGCGGAGTCCTTGCCGGTACCGATGATCACCACAGGGCGTTCGGGGGCGGTGCTGTTCATGAATGACGCCGCCCGTGCCCTGGTGGGCGAACGGGTCAAGGCGCTGGATCGGCTGTTCGTGTCCCTGCCGGTGCAGCCGGGCGTGGTCAACACGCTCAGCACAAAGACCGGTCCGGTGGATGTCATGGTCGCCGAGAACAACAGTTTTTCCGGGCGTCGCGAATTGTTCTTTCTGCCCGCCGAACCCAACGGCAACAGCGCGCAGGGGCCGGGTTTTGAAGCCCTGCCGGTGCCGATGATCAAGGTCGCATCGGACGGGCGCATTCTGACGTCCAACAAGTTGGCGAGCCGATTGCTGGGGGTCGAGGGGACGGACGGGATGTCGCTCGGTCAGGTGATGGAGGGGCTGGGCAGGCCGATTTCCGACTGGCTACAGGAGACCGTCTCCGGAAAATCGCCCAAGAACTCCGAATTTCTGCGTCTCACCCGCAAGGACAAGGAAGTCTTTGTGCAGGTCACCCTCAGTCCGGTGACCGAAAAGGGTGAACAACAGCTTATCGCTGTCTTGAATGACGCGACCGAATTGAAGACGCTGGAGGCGCAGTTCGTCCAAAGCCAGAAAATGCAGGCGATCGGCCAGCTGGCCGGGGGGGTCGCTCATGACTTCAACAATCTGCTGACGGCCATTTCCGGCCATTGCGACTTGCTGCTGTTGCGGCACGACCAGGGCGATCAGGATTATGGCGATCTGGTGCAAATCAACCAGAACGCGAACCGCGCCGCGGCGCTGGTCAGCCAGCTGTTGGCGTTTTCGCGCAAACAGACCCTGCGTCCCGAAGTGCTGGACCTGCGTGACACCCTGTCGGATCTGACGCATCTGCTGAACCGGCTGGTCGGGGAAAAGGTGACTCTGACGCTCAGTCATGATCCGGTGCTGAAATCGATCCGTGCGGACAAGAGACAGCTGGAACAGGTGCTGATGAATCTGGTGGTCAATGCGCGCGATGCCATGCCCTCGGGTGGCGAGATCCGTATCGAGACCGAGGTCAACAGCCTGGCCACCCCGTTGACCCGAGATCGTGCAACCGTTCCGGCCGGCGACTATGTCAGCGTCAAGGTCAGCGACGAAGGCGTCGGCATTCCGCCGGACAAGCTGCAGAAAGTGTTCGAACCCTTCTATACGACCAAGCGCACCGGCGAGGGTACAGGGCTGGGCCTGTCCACAGCCTATGGCATCGTCAAGCAGACCGGCGGCTATATCTTTGTCGACAGCGTGCCCGGCAGCGGGACGGTATTCACCCTGTTCTTTCCGGTGCACGAAGGCACCGCCGAGGTTGCGCCAAAGGCCAGCGCACCGGTTCAGTCTGCCCCCCCCAAACATGGCGAGGGTGTCGTCTTGCTGGTCGAGGACGAGGCACCGGTGCGGGCCTTTGCATCACGGGCGTTGCGGCTGCGGGGATATACGGTTCTCGAGGCCGAGTCGGCCGAGGATGCGCTGCGCACTTTGGAGGATCCCGGCCTGACCGTGGACGTCTTCGTAACCGATGTGATCATGCCTGGTATGGACGGCCCCAGCTGGGTCCGCGAAGCCCTGAAACAGCGGCCGGATGTACGCGTGGTCTTTGTGTCGGGCTATGCCGAGGGTGCCTTTGGCGATTCCCAGCCTGCGGTACCCAATTCGGTGTTTCTGCCCAAACCCTTTTCCCTGAACCAGCTGACCGACACGGTGCATCAGCAACTGCATTGACCTGACAACAGACCGTGTTCCTGATGACATCCGACCGGTGCCCGGTAACGACCCATGCGGAACCGCTTAGGGAATGCTGTCGTACAGCGCGAATTCATGCGCACATTTCCGACGCAACCTGCGTTCGACTCGGGCAGACAGCGACAGATCCATGGTCGGCGAGACATTCTCGCGTTGCAGATCAAGCTCGATGCCCAGCCGGTCTTGCAGAAAACCGTCCAGCCGCTCCGGGGCTTCATAGCGAAAAAGATGGGTGATTGCGGTGCCGTTGGGCCGGGGCTCGAGAAACTTTCCCTGGCTGCCGACATTGGCAAAGCCCGGCGTGTTGCCGCGCAGATAGGCCAGAACGAATTCGTCGAAACTGACGTCATGGGTGGCATTGGGCTTGCCCTGCATGAACGGACGCCGGCGAAAGCGGTACCAGCTGCCCAGCCAGCTGATGGGATCGCGCATCACGGCCAGGGTTTCCATTTCGGTCTCGCAGACCCTGGCGAACATTGGCCGGAAAAAGCGGTTATAGCGATAGAGCGGCGCATGTTTGAGTTCCGGCGGATCGCGCACAACGATGTCGGCCCGCCCGGACAGCGCACTCTGATAGGCCGTGGTGCCGGTCTTTGGTACCGCCAGAAAGACCAGTCGTTCCTTAAAGAAAACAAGCATTTACCGTGATTTGCCCCGGGTTGTCTGCTGCACAATGGCCGTAAACTACTCTTTAACCCCTTTGGGAAACAGTGGGGAAAGGGAAAATTCTAATTGAAATGTTCTCTTTTTGATCCTATCAGGAACAAGAGGTGAACAAAGCAGCGATTGCCGCCCGCATGCGGGTGTGACAATAAGAAAGGCGAACGGGATTATGGCGGATCTTTTGACCATGGGCAGCAAGAAAAACGCAGACAAGCAAAAGGCACTGGACAGCGCGCTGGCCCAGATCGAACGCCAGTTCGGCAAGGGCTCGATCATGAAGCTGGGCGCCGAGGGTGCCATCCAGGAGATCGAAGCCAGTTCTACCGGGTCGCTGGGGCTGGATATCGCGCTGGGGATCGGCGGCTTGCCCATGGGTCGGATCATCGAGATTTACGGCCCGGAAAGCTCGGGCAAGACCACGCTGACGCTGCATTGCGTGGCCGAACAGCAGAAAAAGGGCGGTGTCTGTGCCTTTGTCGATGCCGAACATGCGCTGGATCCGCAATATGCCCGCAAGCTGGGCGTGGATATCGACGAGTTGCTGATCAGCCAGCCTGACACCGGCGAGCAGGCATTGGAAATCACAGACACGCTGGTGCGCTCTGGTGCGGTAAACATGGTCGTGGTGGACTCGGTGGCCGCCCTGACCCCGAAATCCGAGCTTGAAGGCGACATGGGCGACAGCAGCGTTGGCGTCCAGGCGCGGCTGATGAGCCAGGCGATGCGCAAGCTGACCGGCTCGATCTCGCGCAGCAATTGCATGGTGATCTTCATCAACCAGATCCGCATGAAGATCGGCGTCATGTTCGGCAGCCCGGAAACCACCACCGGCGGCAATGCGTTGAAATTCTATTCGTCGGTGCGGCTGGACATCCGCAGAATCGGCGCCATCAAGGATCGCGACGAGGTGGTCGGCAATGCCACGCGCGTCAAGATCGTCAAGAACAAGGTCGCACCGCCCTTCAAGCAGGTCGAGTTCGACATCATGTATGGCGAGGGCATCTCGAAGATGGGCGAATTGCTGGATCTCGGGGTCAAGGCCGGCGTGGTCGAGAAATCCGGCGCCTGGATGAGCTATGGCGACGAGCGCATCGGGCAGGGGCGTGAGAATGCCAAGCAGTTCCTGCGCAACAATCCCCGTATCGCCTATGAGATCGAAGACAAGATTCGTGCCGCCCATGGGCTGGAATTCGACATGCCGGAACCCAAGGGCCCGGCCGAGGACGACATTCTGGAGGCCTGATCCGCCGCCCCGCACAAGCCGGGCAAACCAAAACCGGGCGCAGCCATCGGCCACGCCCTTTTTCGTGCCCTGCGCCGTGGCCGGACCTGTGGACAGTGCGCTGCCTTGCGGCTATTTGAAAGGCCAGATCTCAACCGCCGGAAAGCCCGAAAATGCCCACGCTGAACGACATCCGATCCACCTTTTTGAGCTATTTCGCCAAGCAGGGGCACGAGGTCGTGGACAGCAGCCCGCTGGTGCCGCGCAACGATCCGACCCTGATGTTCGCCAACTCGGGCATGGTGCAGTTCAAGAACCTGTTCACCGGGCTGGAACACCGCGACTACAAACGCGCCACGACAGCGCAGAAATGCGTGCGCGCCGGCGGCAAGCATAACGATCTGGACAATGTCGGCTATACCGCGCGTCACCACACGTTTTTCGAGATGCTGGGGAATTTCAGCTTTGGCGACTATTTCAAATCCGAGGCGATCCCCTTTGCCTGGGAGTTGATCACCAAGGAACTGGATATTCCCAAGGACCGGCTGCTGGTCACGGTCTATCACACCGATGACGAGGCCGCCGATATCTGGAAAAAGACGGCGGGCCTGAGCGATGACCGGATCATCCGCATCCCGACCAACGACAATTTCTGGATGATGGGCCCCACGGGACCTTGTGGTCCCTGTACCGAAATCTTCTTCGATCATGGCGAGCAGCATTGGGGCGGACCGCCGGGCAGCCCCGAAGAGGACGGTGACCGCTTTGTTGAGATCTGGAACCTTGTGTTCATGCAGTATGAGCAATTCGAGGATGGCAGCCGCAAGGAACTGGCGGCGCAGTCGATCGACACCGGCATGGGCATCGAGCGCGTCGCCGCACTGTTGCAGGGCACCAACGACAACTATGCCACCGATCTGATGCGCAGCCTGATCGAGGCAAGCGCCGATGCCAGCAACACCGATCCGGACGGCCCGGGCAAGACGCATCACCGGGTCATCGCCGACCATCTGCGCTCGACCTCGTTCCTGATGGCCGATGGGGTCATGCCGTCCAATGACGGGCGCGGTTATGTGCTGCGCCGGATCATGCGGCGGGCCATGCGGCATGCGCATCTGCTGGGGGTGCAGGACCCATTGATGCACCGTCTGGTGCCGGCGCTGGTGCAAAAGATGGGCGCGGCCTATCCCGAACTGGGCCGGGCACAGGCGCTGATCGAGGAAACCCTGAAGCTGGAGGAAACCCGGTTCAAGCAGACGCTGGATCGCGGGCTCAAGCTGTTGGACGAGGAGGTGGCCGGGCTGCCCGAGGGCAGCGCGCTGCCGGGTCGTGCGGCGTTCAAGCTGTATGACACCTATGGCTTTCCGCTGGATCTGACGCAGGATGCGCTGCGCGAACAGGGCCGCACGGTGGATACGGACGGGTTTGCCGAGGCGATGGCCGAGCAAAAAGCCAAGGCCCGCGCGGCCTGGTCGGGCAGCGGCGAGGCCGCCGATGCCACCGTCTGGTTCGATGTGGCCGATGCCCATGGCACCACGGATTTCCTGGGCTATGACACCGAAACCGCCGAGGGCCAGATCGTGGCGCTGGTGCAGGACGGGGCCGAGGTCAAGGCGGCCGGGCAGGGACAAGAGGTGCAGATTGCCCTGAACCAGAGCCCGTTCTATGCCGAAAGCGGTGGTCAGGTCGGTGACACCGGCGTGATCCGCACCGATTCCGGGATCGCCAAGGTGCGCGACACCCGCAAGACCGCCGGGGTGTTCGTGCATATCGCCACGGTGACCGAGGGCCGGATCGCCACCGGCGAGGCGGCGATGCTCGAGGTCGATCACGACCGCCGCACGTCGATCCGCGCCAACCATTCGGCGACCCACTTGCTGCATGAGGCCCTGCGCCGGGCGCTGGGGGATCACGTGGCACAGCGCGGCTCGCTGAATGCCGAAGACCGGTTGCGGTTCGATTTCAGCCATACCAAGGCGCTGGAACCCGCGGAACTGGCGCGGGTCGAGGACGAGGTCAACGCCTATATCCGTCAGAACGCGCCGGTGGAAACCCGGATCATGACGCCCGACGATGCCCGCGCCATCGGGGCGCAGGCCCTGTTCGGTGAGAAGTACGGCGACGAGGTGCGGGTGGTCTCGATGGGGCTGGATCCGCAATCGGGCAAGGGTGGCAACGGCGCGACCTATTCGCTGGAACTGTGCGGCGGCACCCATGTGCGCCAGACCGGCGATATCGGGGTGTTCGTGACCCTGGCGGAATCCGCCTCCAGTGCCGGGGTGCGCCGGATCGAGGCGCTGACCGGGGCCGAGGCCTTTCGCCACCTGAGCGGTCAGAGCCAGCGATTGTCCGACGTTGCAAGCACGCTCAAGGCCCAGCCGGCCGATGTGCCCGAGCGGGTGCGCGCGCTGCTGGACGAGCGCAAGGCGCTGAGCAACGAGGTTGCGCAATTGCGCCGCGAACTGGCGATGTCCGGCGGCGGACAGGCGACGCCCGAGGCGCGCCAGATCAATGGCGTGGCGCTGGTGGCGCAGGTGCTCAGCGGCGTGACGGGCAAGGATCTGCCCGCGCTGATCGACGAGCACAAGGCGCGGATCGGCAGCGGTGCTGTGCTGCTGATTGCCGATGCCGGTGGCAAGGCCGCCGTGGCGGCCGGGGTTACCGAGGATCTGACGGGGCGGGTGTCGGCGGTCGATCTGGTCAAGGCGGCGGTGGTCGAACTGGGCGGCAAGGGCGGTGGCGGCCGCCCCGACATGGCCCAGGGCGGCGGTCGAGATGCGGCCAATGCCGAGGCGGCGATCAAGGCAGCAGAGGCCGTCCTGAAGTCCTGAGGGGAACGTATATGAGCGCCTATTTTATCGTGGGGATCACGGTCACCGATCCGGAAGACTACAAGAATTACGCCAGCCAGACGATGGCATCGGTGGAAAGCGCCGGTGGCCGCTTTCTGGCCAAGGGCGGTTCGCAGCAGATCCTGGAAGGCAGCGGACCCGAGCGCCATGTGATTATCGAGTTTCCGACGCGTGAAATGGCGATGGACTGGTATAATTCCGCCGAATACAGGGCGCTCATGCCCATCGCCCTGCGGGCCAGCCAGCGCGATTTCGTTTTGGTCGAAGGGATATGAAGGAGAACAGCATGTCCGCACTCTGGATAGCACATGTCACCGTGACGGATGCCGAGGCCTATGGTAAATATGCCGAACTGGCGGGACCGGCCATCGCCAAGCATGGCGGCGAATTCATTGCCCGCGGCGGGCGGTTCGTTCAGCTTGAGGGCAAGGAACGACCGCGCAATGTCGTGGCACGGTTTCCTTCGGTGGACGCGGCGGTGGCCTGTTACAACTCGCCGGAATACCAGGCGGCGCTGGACCATGCGCGCGGCGCATCCGAGCGCGAATTGATGGTGGTCGAAACCAGCGAGTGATCGCGCCGGTACGCAGGCCCAGTCATTCCAGATCGGTCTGGATCACCTCGGGGCTGCAGTGAATATCGATCCCCTCGTACCGTTCCGGTCCGATTACCTCGAATTTGTGCGGCATGCCGGCGGGCGCGCGCAGTACGTCCCCGGCCACGGCGTCTCGGACCTGATCGCCCAGGGTGAACCGGGCCCGGCCCGCGTGGCAGATGAAAATCTCGTCATAGGGGTGGGTGTGCAGAACAGGCCCGGCGCCCGGCGTGGCGCTGGAGAAGAACAGGATCGACACCGGCCCATTCAAATCCTGACCGGTGATGCGCCCGTGCCAGCGCCCGGGCTTTGTCGCCCAGTCGTGCTGGCTCAGATGCGTCACGGTTCCGCTCATCCGTCGGCCCTTGCCGGTCAGCTGGCCGCCCTGGCGGCGCGCTTGCGTTCATGCGGGTCCAGGTGCCGCTTGCGCAGGCGGATCGCGTTGGGCGTCACCTCGACCAGCTCGTCATCGTCGATATAGGCGATGGCCTCTTCCAATGACAGGGTGATGGGCGTGGTCAGGCGCACCGCTTCGTCCGTGCCGCTGGCGCGCACATTGGTCAGCTTCTTGCCTTTCAGCGGGTTCACTTCCAGATCGTTCTCGCGGCTGTGCTCGCCGATGATCATGCCCTGATAGACATCGGCCTGGGCGCCGATGAACATGCGGCCACGCTCTTCGAGGTTCCATAGCGCATAGGCCACCGACTGGCCCTTTTCCATCGAGATCAGCACCCCGGCGCGCCGGCCCGGGATCGGACCCTTGTGCGGTGCCCAGCCGTGAAAGACGCGGTTCAGCACGCCGGTGCCCCTTGTGTCGGTCAGAAACTCGCCGTGATAGCCGATCAGCCCGCGGCTGGGCACATGGGCGATGATCCGGGTCTTGCCGGCACCGGCGGGTTTCATTTCGACCAGTTCGCCCTTGCGCACACCGGTTATCTTTTCGATCACCGCACCGGAATATTCGTCATCCACATCGATGGTGGCTTCTTCGATGGGTTCCATGCGCTGACCATCCACATCGCGAAACAGAACCTGCGGGCGCGAGATCGACAATTCGAACCCCTCGCGGCGCATGTTCTCGATCAGCACCCCCATCTGCAATTCGCCGCGCCCGGCGACCTCGAAGGCTTCACCCCCAGGTGTGTCGCTGATCTTGATGGCAACATTGCTTTCGGCCTCTTTCATCAGCCGGTCGCGGATCACCCGCGACTGCACCTTTTTGCCGTCGCGCCCGGCCAGCGGGCTGTCATTGATGCCAAAGGTGACAGTGATGGTGGGCGGGTCGATCGGCTGGGCCGGCAGGGCGTCGTCGACGGCGGGCGCGACGATGCTGTCGGCCACGGTGGCTTTGGACATGCCGGCCAGGCTGACGATATCGCCGGCCTCGGCAACGTCGATCGCCTGTTGCGACAGACCGCGAAAGGCCAGGATCTTGGTGCAGCGGAAGTTTTCGATCAGCGCGCCGTCGCGGCTGAGCGCCTTGACGGTTTCGCCGGCCTTGAGCGTGCCGCTTTCCACCCGCCCGGTCAGGATGCGGCCGATGAACGGGTCGCTGCCCAGGGTCGTGGCCAGCATGCGAAATGGTTCGTCCATATGCGCAATCTGCGACGGGGCGGGGACGTGATCGACAATCAGGTCGAACAGCGCCGTCAGATCCTTGCGCGGCCCGTCCAGTTCCATGTCGGCCCACCCCGAGCGGCCCGAGGCATACATCGCCGGAAAGTCCAGCTGATCGTCATCGGCGCCCAGATTGGCAAAGAGATCGAAACATTCGTCCAGCGCCCGGTCCGGCTCGGCGTCGGGCTTGTCGACCTTGTTCAGCACCACGATGGGCCGCAGCCCCAGCGCCAGCGCCTTGGAGGTGACGAACTTGGTTTGCGGCATCGGCCCTTCGGCGGCATCCACCAGCAGCACGACGCCATCGACCATGCTGAGGATCCGCTCGACCTCGCCGCCGAAATCGGCGTGGCCGGGGGTATCGACGATGTTGATCCGGGTGCCTTTCCACTCCACCGAGGTCGCCTTGGCCAGGATGGTGATGCCGCGTTCGCGTTCCAGATCGTTGCTGTCCATGGCCCGTTCGGTGGTGGCCTGGTTTTCGCGATAGGTGCCGGACTGTTTCAGCAATTCGTCCACCAGCGTCGTCTTGCCGTGGTCCACGTGTGCGATGATTGCGATATTGCGCAGGTCCATGAGATCAGCCTTTGTACGGGAGTTGCCGCGCGCATACCGTGCCGCGCTGCAGAATGCCAGTGAAAAGACGCGCCAGGCGGGCGCTTCAGTGTCCGGCCGTCTCGGAAAACAGGTGAATGATCAGGATCCCGGAAATGATCAGCGCCAGGCCCAGACCGGCGGCCAGGTCCAGTTTCTGGCCAAACACGGTAAACCCGATGGCGGCGATCAGGACGATGCCCAGACCCGACCAGATGGCATAGGCCACGCCGACAGGCATGAATTTCAGCGCCATACCCAACATGTAAAACGCCACCCCATAGGCCAGAACCACCAGGCAGGTTGGCCAGAGCCGCGTAAACTGGTGACTGGCCTGCAGCGCCGTCGTGCCGACGGTTTCCGCGACGATGGCGACGACGAGATAGACATAGTGTACGGGCATCGGAACTCCTGTCGCTGACGGCGCGGTGTGTCGGTTCAGTAGATCACCAGTTCCAGCAGCAGGGCAAGCGCGGGCGCGCCATGGGCTGCGGGGATTGCAACCAATTTGCGGCATTTCCGGCCTGCCGAGCGATCCCTGCCAGAACCGGGGAAACGGGTCATTAGAACTTTGCGGTTAGGACGTTCCTGAACAGTACAGGGCAGAATGCGATGAGATTGAAGAAAAAGGGCAACCCGATCACACTGGAATCTGCAGGGTACGGCCCGGGGGGCGGGGACCCGGATGTGACGGTTCTGACGAATGGCAACATGGTCGTCGTCTGGTCGGAACGGCTGTCCCAGCCCACGGATATGTTCTCGGATACGGATGGGGCGGTCTTCGCCCGGGTGCTTGGCCGCGACGGCTATCCGGTCAGCGACATCATCCAGGTCAATGAATCCGAGACCTTCCTGCAGGATCGCCCCGAAGTCGTTGCGCTGTCCAACGGCGGGTTTGCCGTCGGCTGGACCAACACCTCGAAATTTGGTGACAGCGCAACGGACACGGACACCTTTCTGCGGTCCTTTGATGCCAGGGGCGTGGCGACCCCTGATTTCATGATCGATGTTGTCCAGGACACGCCAGGCGGATTCAGCGAAACTGCAACCGACCGGCAGGTTCTGCATGAACTGGTTGCGCTGGACGGCAACCGGTTCGCTGCCATACTCGAAAACGACAGTGCTTATGTCTACACGACGACGGGCAAGGTCTCGGCGAACCTGTCGAATCTTTCAGACGACATGGTGCAACTGACCAACGGCAATATCTTGCGGGCGGTTCAGTATGCGGGCGCAAACGGCAAGATCAGGTTGACGCTCACAGATGACCGCTTTGGCGGCCCGGAGGACATTGCCGGCGTTCACGGTCCGCTCCGCTTTTACGTCAACGGCAACATAAATGCGGCGCAGGGCGAGAACAATCTGGAACTGGCCAGCCTGGCGGATGGCGGGTTCGCCCTGGCTTTTACGCAAGGCAGCGTTCAGCCGCGGACAGACAGCTCGATCATCCGGCTGGAGTTCTTCTCGGGCGAGGCTGTGCGCCTGGCCACGGCCGACCCGATCAGCCGCAGTTACAGTTTCGACAGCGCCAAGGGGCAGTTTGACATGATCTCGCTGTCCGGCGGTGGGGTGGCGCTGGCCATGGTCGACAAGAACGCCACGGACAATACCAGCGATATCGAAATCCTGCTGTTTGACAAGGACGGCAAGAAACAGGGCGACTCGATCCAGGTCGGCAACATCGCCACCGGACATCAGACGTCACCCGCGCTGGCCGAACTGCCCGACGGAACCATCGCGCTGACCTATTCGGACAGCAGCGCGGCATACGGAAATCCGTTGCAGATGGCGTTCTTCACGGTCAGCGCGCCCCGGGAAAAGCTGGTGGGGACCGCCGGCAACGACGACCTGGGCGGTCTGTCCGGCAAGGATCGCATTCTGGGACTGGGCGGTGATGACACGATCGTCGGTCGCGGCGGGCATGATGTGCTGCTGGGCGGCGGCGGGGCCGATACGCTGCGCGGCGGGCTGGGCAGCGACACGTTGCGCGGCGATGCGGGCAACGACAAGCTTTATGGCGGGCGCGGCAATGACGGCCTGGGCGGCGGCACCGGCAACGATATCCTGTATGGCGAAAGCGGCCGCGATATCCTGGGCGGTCACCAGGGCAACGACATTCTGAAGGGCGGCTGGGGCAACGATATCCTGCGCGGCGGCCAGAACAGCGATAGGCTGACAGGCGGTCCTGGCGAGGACGTTTTCGTCTTTGTGAACGGCCACACCGGAAAGGATGTGATCACCGATTTCAACGCGGCCGAAGACGCGATCCGGATCGATCTGCGTGGGGCCAAGGCAAGTGACCTGTCTGTCAGCAAAGCGTCAGGGGATACCCGGATCACGCTGGATGATATCGACATCACGTTGAACGACGTCTTGCTGACGGAAAGCGATATAGAGTTTCAGTTCATCTGAAACGGCGCCAAAAGACCCGGTCGGCGGCGCCATTGGCGGACCCGCGCCGGGGGCGGGTTCCGGAGCCCGCGACAGATAACAGGTCGTCTCAAAGAAAGGGCGCGGCAGAACCCTCTGCGGCGCCCCCTGTCAATGTTGAACTGTGTCTGGCCCCGGGCGTCAGCCGGCCAGTGCCTTGTTCAGGTTCTCGTCCACCTTTTCCAGAAAGCCCATGGTGGTCAGCCACTTTTGGTCCGGGCCGACCAGCAGGGCCAGATCCTTGGTCATGAACCCGCTTTCCACGGTGTCCACGACGACCTTTTCCAGCGTGGTGGCGAAGTTCATCAGCGCGTCATTCCCATCCAGCTTGGCGCGATGTTTGAGACCGCCGGTCCAGGCATAGATCGACGCGACCGAGTTGGTACTGGTCGCCTCGCCCTTCTGGTGCTGGCGATAGTGACGGGTGACGGTGCCATGCGCGGCCTCGGCCTCGACGGTCTGCCCGTCCGGGGTCATCAGCACCGAGGTCATCAGCCCGAGACTGCCAAAACCCTGGGCCACGGTGTCGGATTGCACATCGCCATCATAGTTCTTGCAGGCCCAGACATAGCCACCGTTCCATTTCATCGCGCAGGCCACCATGTCGTCGATCAGGCGGTGCTCGTAATGGATGCCGGCCTTCTTAAACCGATCCTCGAACTCTTCCTCGTAAACCTGTTGAAACAGTTCAAGAAAGCGGCCGTCATATTGTTTGAGAATCGTGTTCTTGGTCGACAGGAAGACCGGCCAGCCCAGGTTGAGGCCGTAATTCATCGAGGCGCGGGCAAAGTCGATGATCGACTGATCCAGATTGTACATCGCCATGGTGACGCCAGCGCTGGGGGCGTCAAAAACTTCGTGCTCGATCTCGGTGCCGTCCTCGCCGACAAATTTGATCGTCACCTTGCCTTTGCCGGGAAACTTGAAATCGGTGGCGCGGTACTGGTCGCCAAACGCGTGCCGCCCGACAACGATGGGCCGGGTCCAGCCCGGCACCAGACGCGGCACGTTCTTGCAGATGATCGGCTGACGAAAGATCACCCCGCCCAGGATGTTGCGGATGGTGCCGTTGGGGCTGCGCCACATCTTTTTCAGGCCGAATTCCTCGACCCGCGCTTCGTCGGGCGTGATGGTCGCGCATTTCACGCCGACGCCGTATTTCTGGATCGCATGCGCTGAATCCACGGTGATCTGATCGTCGGTCTCGTCGCGGGCCTGAATACCCAGGTCATAGTATTTCAGATCGATGTCCAGATAGGGCAGGATCAGTTTCTTCTTGATGAAATCCCAGATGATCCGGGTCATTTCATCGCCGTCCAGTTCGACGACGGGGTTGTCCACCTTGATCTTGGTCATGAGGTCTCCTTGGGAACACGCCACCTACCGCAGCACGCGGCGCGGGTCTGCGCAAGGGCAAAGCGGTGCACGAGGCATGGGAAATCGCGTGGCTGCGCCGGGGCGCCCCGGTCCGCAGAGCGATCCGGGGCGGGCTGTATCATTTCCGGTGTCAGCCGATGATGGCGTTCAGCGTGGCGCTGGGACGCATCACCGCCGCCAACTTGGCCGGGTCGGGCTTGTAATAGCCGCCGATATCGGCCGGGCTGCCCTGCGCCGCGGCCAGTTCCGCGATGATCGCGGCTTCGGCCTCGGCCAGGGACTTGGCCACCGGCGCGAACCGGGCGGCCAGATCGGCGTCTTCGGTCTGCGCCGCCAGGGCATCGGCCCAGTAGCGCGCGAACCAGTAGTGGCTGTCGCGGTTGTCCGGCTGACCGACCTTGCGGCCCGGGCTGCGGTCATCGTCCAGGATGCCCTGCGTTGCCGCGTCCACCGCCCGGCCCAGCACGCCGGCCTTTGGGTTGCCTTTGACATCGGCCAGGAATGAGAAACTCTCGCCCAGGGCGCAGAATTCGCCCAGGCTGTCCCAACGCAGGTGGTTCTCTTCCAGCAGCTGCTGCACATGCTTGGGCGCCGAGCCGCCGGCGCCGGTTTCAAACATGCCGCCGCCCTGCATCAGCTTGACGATCGACAACATCTTGGCCGAAGTGCCCAGTTCCAGGATCGGGAACAGATCGGTCAGATAGTCGCGCAGCACGTTGCCGGTGATGGCGATCGAATCCTCGCCCTTGCGGATGGTTTCCAGCGACAGGCGCGTGGCTTCGCGCGGCGCCATGATCTGGAACTTGTCGGCCACGCCGGCGGCCTGCAGGATCGGCTGAACCTTGGAGATCAGCTGAGCGTCATGGGCGCGGTTTTCATCCAGCCAGAAAATCGCCTGGGCGCCGGTGGCTGCCTGGCGGTCGATGGCCAGCTTAACCCAGTCTTCGATCGGGGCCTTTTTGGCCGTGGACGAGCGCCAGATGTCGCCGGTCTCGACGGTGTGCTCGTGCAGCACGTCGCCATTGGCGGCAATCATCCGCACGGTACCGTTGGCGGGGATTTCAAAGGTCGTCGGGTGCGAGCCGTATTCCTCGGCCTTTTGCGCCATCAGGCCAACGTTCTGCACGGTGCCCGCGCTGGTCACGTCCAGCGCGCCGGTTTCCTTGAAATACTTGATCGTCTCGTCATAGACCGATGCATAGCAGTTGTCGGGGATCACGCATTTCGTGTCGGCCTCTTTGCCATCCGGGCCCCATCCCTTGCCGCCGGCCTTGATCACGGCGGGCATCGAAGCGTCGATGATCACGTCCGAGGGCACGTGCAGGTTGCTGATGCCCTTGTCTGAATTCACCATGTACATCGGTGGGCGGGCTGCCAGAGCGGCCTTGAGATCGGCTTCCAGTTCGGCGTTGCCGGCGATGCGGGACTCGATGTCGCCGATGCCCGAATTCGGGTTCACGCCCAGCGTTTCGAGCGCGGCGCCGTGCTTGGCAAAGAAGTCCTCGAGAAAGACCGACACGGCATGGCCAAAGATGATCGGGTCAGACACCTTCATCATCGTTGCCTTCATGTGCAGCGAGAACAGCACGCCCGGTTCCATGCTGGCGATTTCGTCCCGCAGGAAGCTGCGCAGCGCGGCGGCGGACATAAAGGTGGCATCGACCACGGTGCCCTCGTCCAGCGCGACGCCGTCCTTCAGCACGGTTTCGCCGCCATCGGCGGCGGTCAGCACGATCTTGGCCGGCCCAGCCTGGGCCGCCGTCACGGTCGTCGACGTCTCGTTGGCGTAAAAGTCGTTGCCGGGCATCGACGCGACGTGGGTTTTGCTGTCGCTGGTCCAGGCCCCCATGCGATGCGGGTTGGCCATGGCATAGTTCTTGACCGCACGGGCGGCGCGGCGGTCCGAGTTGCCTTCGCGCAGGACCGGGTTCACGGCCGACCCCTTGATGGCGTCATAGCGGGCGCGAATCTCGCGTTCTTCGTCGCTGCCGGGTTCCTCGGGATAGTCGGGCAGGGCGTAGCCCTGGGCCTGCAACTCGGCGACGGCGGCGGTCAGCTGCGGCACCGAGGCCGAGATGTTGGGCAGCTTGATCACGTTGGCCTGGGGTGTCTTGACCCATTCACCCAGCGCGGCCAGATCGTCGGATTGTCGTTGTTCTTCCGTGAGATGCTCGGGAAAGCTGGCGATGATGCGACCGGCCAGCGAAATGTCGCGCGTGTCGACCGAGATGCCTGCGGCGTCTGCGAAAAAGCGGACAATTGGCAGCAGCGAGGCGCTGGCCAGTTCCGGCGCTTCGTCGACGGTGGTATAGACGATATCGGTATTGGAGAGGTTTGCCATAGGTTCTGCCTTTCGCGCCTTGGGTCAAATTTCAGGCGCTGTATAGCCGATCCGCACAGGGTCCGAAAGTCCTGTATGCCGTTGTATACCGATTTGTCGCAGCGGGATCGCCAAACCGCTCGGAGCACCGATAGCCGTAGCGCGACACTTATTCTTTCAAACTTTGACAGAGATATTTGCAGCAAGCCGTTTTTTGGAACTCTGGCATCGCTTGGTCGTTCGTCCCGCGTGTTCCCGGACCTTCAAACAGCGGGTGGTAAAGGTGGCTTGAACGGTCCTCAAAACCAATAGTGACGACGATTTACCCGACATCGGCCCACGCCCCTGCGCTGGGGGGCACAACCCGATCAGCACCGACCAGATCGTACCGCGCGACATTGCCGCTCAGAGCCGACCCCAGCGCGGCGGAACCCGATTGTGGTCGATAGTCTCTAACTGACCCGGCCGGTGTGGCGTGGATCGCCAAAGGGGCGGGGGCGGTGCTGCCCATATCCAACCCAAATGTGACCTCAACGCCAGACGGGATCGGCATATCCCCACGATTGGTGAAGGTTATGTCAGAACCGCCGTAAGAGAAGTCGATGTCGCCACCCCATTCCTCTAACCGGTAGAACAGTTTCGCCGCGCTGACGCTGGTTGACCCGCTGGTCCCCGGTACGGTGACCGATGCCCCATTTGGTACTGTCGCGCTCAGTTCTTTAGATGCGTCACCACCATCGGTTTTAATGGATAGGACAGCACCAACGCCCCAATCCTGACCGGTATTGTTCGTCACATCTACACTGTCGGCATTGTGGCCAAAAGCCGCCTGCGCCAGTAGGTCCCAGTTAAACGACGCATAGCCATTTCCGAGGCTGCCCGCGAAATGAGACGCATCGGTGGTGCTGCCATCGATGGAGTATATCGGATATGCCAAAACGTCAGAACCATCGACTGCCACCGGAGACCCGAATGTCGTCTTTCGCTCGGCCTCGATCACCCGCGATCCGAGATTGTCGGCCTCCCAGAGAATGTTTCCAGAGAGCGGCGCGCAGGTGGTCAACGGCGTGTCGAGATTTGGCATGTGGATCACATGGTTTTCCTCAACCATATTCGTGAATGCCCCGCTCGCCTCCTGACCCGGTGTCGTACCAACCGACAAACCCAGCATGGACGGCGTGTAGCTCGCATTCTGCGCGGAATTTCTGCCCATAAAGAACGTGTTGTTGTAGACCCGGATCGGGGCGTCTCCGACTGTCGGCTGATCGAACGTGTCGTGCGTGATCCCAACCAGAAACGCGAAACAGTTCCAGCGCCAGTGGTGCATGGCCGGGATAATTACAAGTGCGTTGCGGATCGTCAGACCGGATACGAACGCCCGAAACAACTGGCTCGAACTGTGCGCCGCCGTATAGATCAGACCATCAATAATGATGTTATGGACGCTGGTCCGCCGCAGGCCCGCGCCAGCGGTTGGGGTCGTGGTATTTCCTCCGAAGACCATAGCGCCAAAACCGCCTTCCAGTGACATGAAGTGAATGTTCATCACGACCCCATCGAACTGGGGCGTTTCCGGGCTTTTAATCATATGCTGTGCCGCGTCGGTGTGGAATATCCGCCCCCCGCATATGGACATGCTTCAGGGTTTCGATCCGCATTGTCGCGCGGGTCGCCCCGGTGGTACCTTGATCCGTGTCGGTGGCTGCGGGGTTCTGCATCATGCCGGAACCGGTGAAACTGTACGCGGACGACATATCGTCACCGGGGCCCACGAAGATCGGGTATTGACCGCCAAAGTCGGTGAATTCGCAATCGTCGATATGATCCCGGAATGGACGATGTTGCTTTCCGTATTGCAGGGACAAGATCGACCCCTTGAACCCCTTGAACCGGCAATCGTGAATGATACCCTCGTGCCGACCAATCGCGACAAATGCGTTGTGTGTTTTACCAATATCATTCCGGTCACTTCGCTCGACCGTGGGGTCGCAAGTTCCCCGAAAATCAAGTCCCACCAGCCGGATATCAGGCGTACCCACACCGCCGCCGAAACCTCCGTAATGATAAAGAGCCGCACCGTCTATGCCGTCGGTATCTGTGACAGCATTGATGATGGGACGGGCAGGATTGGACCCATACCCGCTTAGCGTGAACCCGGATACCTGAGCATCCAGAAACAGGTTCACCTGTATCGACGTCCCGTTTTGCAACTGAAACCATTTAGGGGTTATCCCATTGTTCGCGATCCATCCCGCGTCGGCGTTGTCCAGACGGTTCGTGTTGATTTTCGGACTGCCTGCGGGGGCACCGGTGAAGTCCGCATCGCCAACTGGATTTACATAGACGATGTCCGCTTCCGCGAAAAATCGAGGATGTCTTCCACGAATACCACGACCGTTGCACGGGCGACTTTACCGCTGCTGGGTTCGATGATCAGGACGCTCGGATTATAACCATTGCCCGCACCGAGTGCAGCCGGTCTGGGTGTCCGGTATACGTGACTAACCCTCGGACCCATTGCCGTGCCGCGCTCTTTCCAGTACGACACCTGCCGGGCTCGTGGTTGTGCTGCCAGAGGCCGACCACCCGCCGCATCGACGCCGTAACCGTCATCGTGCCTGTCGCGTCCGATCCGGTCGGTATGGTGACGATACCGGTGGCGCTGTCGATCGTGACACCGGGGATTGTGGAACCGACCGAGTAGGACAGGTCGTCGCCAGTGAAATAGCCAGCCATGGCGGCCGTCTGATCGCCGCTGACGGTCGCATATGTCTGTGCCGGCGGCGTGCCCGCAGCGGATGGCGCCGGATATTGCATCGGGAATGCGCTGCTGTTTTTCGGTGTATAGCTTTCGCGCGGGGTGGCCTTGGCGCGCAGGTTTAGGCCTTTATCACCCGCGACAGGCGTGTAATTCGCCGCGGTCGCACCCGGGATGTCGATGCCATTGCGTTGCCACTGCCACGCCACCGAGGCAGGCGGCGCACCGGACCACTCCGAGGCGCTGGCCGTCAGCTCGGTCCCGATACGCGCCACCCCGCCGTCATCGCCCGTGACGCCGACGCGGTAGGTCGGGCCGAATTGTGCCAGTCCAGTACTGCCAAATCGGCCGCTTGCGAACCGGCTGATTGCAAATCGACCCAATCCGAACCGCCCGTTGCCCATGGCGCTATTCCACCATCAGCAGGGCGCTGGCCCCTTTGCCGCCCAGCCACAGCCGGTCGCCGGTCTTAAGCTGCATGGCCTGGGCATCCATGGGGCGTATCGGGATATAGGAGACCAGCTTCAGAACCACCTCCCGATCGCGACCGCGTAGATGTCCGCCGTGTCGCCCGCCTGAAAATTCGTGCCGCCGGTGACCCGCTGCATCCTGATTTTTGACGAAGCGGTGCCGCCCGCCGTGAATCCGATCGTGGCGATGTCGCCGACCGGCGGGGTCATGGACGCGGTGCCCGGCTGCAGGGACGCGGATCGGCCCGGCGGCGGGGCCACGAATTGCGCAGGCCAGTTCCAGACGCCGTCGAGAATGTCATTGCTGTTGTAGACCGCGTTCACGGTGCCATTGCATATCTGCGTCCCGCCCGCGAACCAGGTGTACAGATCGGCGCCCGAGCCGCCCTGTTCGATCACGGCGCCGGTCGGGACGCCCCCGCTCTGGCTGACGACGCCGACAGCGCTGTCCGAGGTAAACACCTCTGACCACGCCTGAAACGCCAGCCCGGTCCTGTTTGCGACTGCCGGCCAACGAGGGCGTTTTCAGGCTGGCTTTGACGCGGTCGCAGGCTGCGTCCGCCGGTCCCGCCGGGCCTATGCGAAAGGCCGTTTGTGCCGGTGCCTGTCCGGGATTTGTCAGCGGCCGGAAAAAAACCGTTGCAGCTGAGGTCGCAACCAGGACCAGAGGCCCGGTGCGCCGCGCTTGACAGTTTCGCCGATCCGCTGATCCATCTGCGCCATGGTCACATTGTAATCGCGCCATGTGTCGCCGCCATTGGCCAGGTTGGCAATCGGGGGCTGAAAGCGGTCAAGCGCCTTGGCGAACTGCGCGTCCGAGGTTTCCCCGGTTTCGAATTCGTCCCAGAGGGCGCGGAATTCGGCAGCCTGATCTGCCGGCAACAGGCCGAACAGGCGATCTGCGGCGGCCTGTTCCCGCGCTGCGATCTTGGGGTCCACCCGGCCATGGATCGGTACGTCGCCCGCGTCGACCTCGACCAGATCGTGCAACAGCAGCATTCTGATCACCCGGTCGATGCGGGTCTCGGGCGGGGCCTGTTCGGCCAGCACCAGCGCATAGAGCATGACATGCCAGCTGTGTTCGGCCGAGTTTTCCCGCCGCGAGTCGTCGATCAGCCGCGAGGCGCGGCACACGGATTTCAGCTTGTCGGCCTCGCGCAGAAAAGCGATCTGCGCCTCAAGGCGCGCCGTCACGTCGACGGATCGGGCGCGGCTGCGGCGCGCGCGGCGGCAATCTTGGCGTCCAGGAACCGGCGGGCCGCCTGTTCCGCAAGGCGCACGCGGATTTCGGTCAGAAAGGCTTCTTCCAGCGACTGTGACGAGGCTGCCAGCAAATCGCCCACTTCGACATAGAGCCGGTCATTGCCGGTCGTCTCCATCGCCGCCAGCGTGTCTTCGGCCAGTTTGCCGGCCAGGTCGTCCAAAGTGCTCATGACGCGTGTTCCCCGTCAGCGCGATGTTTCCGTCAGGCGGCGTTTCACATAGTCGCTGACATTGCCGATCAGGGTTTCCATGTGCGGCTCCTGAAAGAAGTGGTCAGCGCCTTCGATTTCCTGATGGGTGATGGTGATGCCCTTTTGTTCGTGCAGCTTGTTGACCAGCGACACGGTATCGGCGGGCGGTGCGACGCGGTCCGAGGACCCGTTGATGATCAGGCCGGACGAGGGGCAGGGGGCCAGGAACGAGAAATCATACATGTTGGCCGGCGGCGACACGCTGATGAAACCGGTGATCTCGGGGCGCCGCATCAGAAGCTGCATGCCGATCCAGGCGCCAAAGGAAAAGCCCGCGACCCAGCAGTGTTTCGAGTTGTTGTTCATCGACTGCAGGTAGTCCAGCGCGCTGGCCGCGTCAGACAGTTCGCCGATGCCCTGATCATATTCCCCCTGACTGCGCCCGACACCGCGGAAATTGAACCGCAGCACCGTGAAGCCCATGTTGTGAAAGGCATAGTGCAGGTTGTAGACGACCTTGTTGTTCATCGTTCCGCCAAATTGCGGATGCGGATGCAGGACGATGGCAATCGGGGCGTCTTTTTCTTTTTGGGGGTGATAGCGGCCTTCGAGGCGGCCTTCGGGTCCGGGAAAGATGACCTCGGGCATTTGGTGCTGCGTCCTGTCTTTTGCCCGTTCCGCCCTGCGGCATTCTTGACGAATTCGCTAAGGCACCTTAGAACGGTTCTAATTGCTGGCGCAGGGATCGCGCCGTGGTGCAGGGCACATACGCATTGAACGCGGAAACGTCAATCTTTTGGCACGCCTGTGGGCGATGTTGCGGAGAGAGAAAATGAAGCTTTCGACCAAAGGTCGGTACGCAATGGTCGCTCTGGCGGACATAGCCCTTCAGACCGACGCCCAATTGGTAACCCTGGGTGACATCTCGCAGCGTCAGAACATCTCGCTGCCCTATCTCGAGCAATTGTTCGTCAAGCTGCGGCGCGCCGATCTGGTGGCCTCGGTCCGGGGGCCGGGGGGCGGCTATCGGCTGGCCCGTCCGGCGTCGCAGATCCGTGTTGTTGATGTGCTGTCCGCCGTCGACGAAAAGGTCGATGCCATGCACACCGGTGCCGGCGTTTCCGGTGGCTCGTCGGGCAGCCGCGCGCAGTCGCTGACCAACCGTCTCTGGGAGGGGCTGAGCGCGCATGTCTACGTTTTCCTGCACCAGACCCGGCTGTCGGACGTGATCGAAAACGACCTGGCGCCCTGTCCCGCGGTGCCGCATCTGTTTGATGTGGTGGATGCCGAATGAGCAGGGTCTATCTGGACTACAATGCGACCACGCCGCTGCGCCCCGAGGTGCGCGCGGCGATGATGGCGGCGATGGATGTCGTGGGCAATCCGTCCAGCGTGCATGCCGAGGGGCGCCGCGCCAAGGCCCTGATCGAGCGCGCCCGCGCCCAGGTGGCCACCGCATTCGGCGCCGAGGGGGCCGATATCGTGTTTACCTCCAGCGCAACCGAGGCGGCGGCGCTGGCCTGTCGCGGGCGCGACCTGAGCGGGGCAGCGATCGAACATGACGCGGTCCGGGCCTGGGTCAAATCCGATCTGGCGGTGGATGCGCAGGGGCAGGTGTCGGTGCCCACACCGGCGCAGGCGGTGTTACAGATGGCCAACTCGGAAACCGGAATTGTCCAGAAACTGCCGGTCGGGCTGGCCCTGACCGATGCCACCCAGGCTTTTGGCAAGCGGCCTTTCGATTTCATGCAAAGCGGTGCGCGCATGGCGCTGATCTCGGCGCACAAGATGGGCGGCCCCAAAGGCATCGGCGCGCTGGTGCTGCGGCGCGGCACGGATCTGGCTGCGCAGATCCGCGGTGGTGGCCAGGAAGCGGGCCGCCGGTCCGGAACCGAGAATGTCATCGGCATTGCCGGGTTCGGCGCGGCGGCCGAGGCGGCGGCCCGGGATCTGGCCGATGATGTCTGGGACAGGGTTGCAAACCTGCGCGATTTACTGGAAACCGGCCTTGCGGCGCAGATAAAGAATACTATTTTTGTCGGGAAAGGGGTGAATCGCCTTCCCAACACCTCGTGTTTTGCCACGCCGGGCTGGAAGGGCGAGACCCAGGTCATGCAGATGGACCTGTGCGGATTCGCCATCAGCGCCGGATCGGCCTGTTCCAGCGGCAAGGTGCGTGCCAGCCCGGTGCTGGGGGCCATGGGATATGACGAGGCTACGGCCGCCAGTGCGATCCGCGTATCGCTGGGGCCCGAGACAACGGAAACGGACGTGCTGCGCTTTGTCGATGCGTGGCTGGCCAAGGAACAGAAACACCGCGCGCGCGCGGCGTAATCGCAGGAGAAACCACATGGCGGCATTGGACCAGTCAAAGGTAAAAGAAGGTGTCGATCAGGACACCGTGGATGCGGTGCGCGAAGTCGGTGGCGCCTATAAATACGGGTGGGAAACCGAGATCGAGATGGAATATGCCCCAAAGGGGCTGACGCCGGATATCGTGCGGTTGATCTCGGCCAAGAATGAAGAACCCGAATGGATGACCGAATGGCGGCTGGCGGCCTATGAACGCTGGCTGCAAAAAGAGGAACCGACCTGGGCGATGGTCGATTACCCCGAGATCGACTTTCAGGATCAGTATTACTATGCCCGCCCGAAATCGATGGAGGTCAAGCCCAAGTCGCTGGACGAGGTCGATCCCAAGCTGTTGGCGACCTATGAAAAGCTGGGCATCCCCTTGAAGGAACAGATGATCCTGGCCGGTGTCGAGGGGGCCGAGGGCGCGCCGGTCGAGGGCCGCAAGGTGGCCGTGGACGCGGTGTTCGACAGCGTCTCGGTGGGCACCACCTTTCAGGCGGAACTGAAAAAGGCCGGGGTGATCTTTTGCTCGATTTCCGAGGCGATCCGCGAACACCCCGAACTGGTGCGGAAATATCTGGGGTCGGTCGTGCCGGTCAGCGACAATTTCTATGCCACGCTGAACAGCGCGGTATTTTCGGACGGCTCGTTCGTCTATGTGCCGCCGGGCGTGCGCTGTCCGATGGAACTGAGCACATATTTCCGCATCAACGCCGAAAATACCGGCCAGTTCGAACGCACGCTGATCATCGCCGACAAGGGCAGCTTTGTGTCCTATCTCGAGGGCTGCACCGCGCCCGCGCGCGACATTGCCCAGTTGCATGCCGCCGTGGTCGAGATCATCGTCGAAGAGGATGCCGAGGTGAAATATTCCACGGTGCAGAACTGGTATCCCGGCGACGAGAACGGCAAGGGCGGCATCTATAATTTCGTGACCAAACGCGCCGATTGCCGTGGCGACCGGGCCAAGGTGATGTGGACTCAGGTCGAGACCGGCAGCGCCGTGACCTGGAAATACCCGTCCTGCATTCTGCGCGGCGATGACAGCCAGGGCGAGTTCTATTCCATCGCCATCGCCAACAACATGCAGCAGGCCGATACCGGCACCAAGATGGTGCATCTGGGCAAGAACACGAAATCGCGCATCGTTTCCAAGGGGATCAGCGCGGGCAGGGCACAGAACACCTATCGCGGGCTGGTCAGCATGCACCCCAAGGCCAGGAACGGGCGCAACTATACCCAATGCGACAGTCTGCTGATCGGCGACAAATGCGGGGCGCATACGGTGCCTTATATCGAGGTGCGCAACAATTCGGCCCGGGTCGAGCACGAGGCGACGACCTCCAAGGTGGATGACGACCAGCTGTTCTATTGCCGTAGCCGGGGCATGGACGAAGAGGAAGCCGTCGCGCTGGTGGTGAACGGGTTCTGCAAGGACGTGCTGCAGGCGCTGCCGATGGAGTTTGCCATGGAAGCGCAACAACTGGTGGCGATCTCGCTGGAGGGGTCCGTTGGCTGATCAATCCGGGGTGCCGCTGATCCGGCGGATCATCGTGGCGCTGCCCTATGTACTGACGGTGTTCGGCGGTCTGGTCGGCATTGCCTGGGTCAATATGACACCGAACGCGTCGCCGATCCTGGGCATTGCCGGCGGCGCCATCGCCGGTCGTCTGATCGCCGTGGTTCTGGTCCGCGGCCTGGAAAGCATGACACGGAGCTGAACGCATGATCCTGACCACCACGCCCACGATCGAGGGCCATTCCATCACTGCCTACAAGGGCATCGTCGTCGGCGAGGCGATCATGGGCGCGAATGTCGTGCGTGACGTCTTTGCCAGCATCACCGATATCGTCGGTGGCCGTTCGGGGGCCTATGAATCCAAACTGCAGGACGCCCGCGACACAGCGCTGCGCGAGCTGGAACAGCGCGCAGGCGAGGCGGGGGCCAATGCGGTGGTCGGCGTCGATCTGGATTACGAGGTGGTCGGTCAGTCAATGCTGATGGTCTCGGCCTCGGGAACCGCGGTGGTCATCGCCTGACATGAACGCGCAGCCCCGACATATGCCGCGCCCGCATCTGACGATGCCGCCCGAGGTCGCCGACCTGGTGACCGCGGCCTGTCGGCGCGCCGATGTCATTCTGGAATACGGCTCGGGCGGCTCGACGGTTCTGGCCGCCGGGATGCCGGGCAAGCATGTCATGTCGGTGGAGAGCGACCGGGCCTGGGTGCGGCGCATGCGCCGCTGGTTCCGCGAGAACCCACCGGCGGACGGCACCAGCGTCGAGGTGATCTGGTCCAATATCGGCGAGACCAGCGATTGGGGGCATCCGGCGGATGACAGCGCCTGGCGCCGGTTTCCGCGCTATCCGCTGGGGGTCTGGCAGCGTGACGATTTCCGCCATCCGGACGTGGTGCTGGTAGATGGCCGGTTTCGCATCGGCTGTGCTCTGGCCACGGCCTTCAACATCACCCGTCCGGTGACCCTGTTGTTTGACGACTACGCCCGGCACAAGGGCATGCGGCAACAGGTCGAGACCTATCTAGGACAACCGCACATGACTGGGCGTATGGCCGAATTCCGTGTGACCCCGACACCCATCCCGGCAAACCACTTGCTGCAAATCATCAAATTCATGTCGCGCGCCTGAGTGCGGACAGAGAGCGAACGAGGAAAAAATGCTGGAAATCAAGAATCTGCACGTAAAACTTGAAGAAGAGGATAAGCAAATCCTCAAAGGCGTCGACCTGACCGTCGAGGCCGGCAAGGTGCATGCGATCATGGGCCCCAACGGCTCGGGTAAATCGACGCTGTCCTATGTGCTGTCGGGCCGGGACGGCTATGAGGTGACGCAGGGCAGCGCCATGATGGGCGATATCGATCTGTTGGAACTGGAACCCGAGGAACGCGCCGCCGCCGGGCTGTTCCTGGCCTTTCAGTACCCGGTGGAAATTCCCGGCGTTGGCAACATGACCTTTCTGCGCACCGCGGTGAATGCGCAGCGCAAGGCGCGCGGCCAGGACGAGATGAGTGCCGCGGATTTTCTCAAGATCATCCGGGAACGGGCCAAGGCGCTGAAGATCGATGCCGACATGCTGAAACGGCCGGTCAATGTCGGTTTTTCCGGCGGCGAGAAAAAGCGCAACGAGATCCTGCAGATGGCGATGCTGGAACCCAAGATGTGCATCCTGGACGAGACCGATTCCGGGCTGGACGTGGATGCGATGAAACTGGTTGCCGAGGGCGTGAACGCGCTGCGCGACGAGGGACGCGGGTTCCTGGTTATCACGCATTATCAACGGCTTCTGGATCACATCAAACCCGATGTGGTGCACATCATGGCGGATGGGCGGATCGTCAAGTCCGGCGGCGCCGATCTGGCGCTGGAGGTCGAGCATAACGGCTATGCCGACATTCTGGCCGAGGTGGCGTGATGACGCTGCCGGAACGCAAGCAAAGCGCCACCGAGGCGCGACTGGCCGGTCTGACCCTGCCCACCGGCGGCTGGAGCGAACAGGCCCGCCGCGAGGCTTTGGCGCGGGTCACCGACATGGGGCTGCCGCAGCGGCGCGACGAATACTGGAAATACACGCGACCGGACATGCTGCTGGACCCGGCAGCGCCGCATGCGGCACTGCTGGCAAACGACGAGGACCCGCTGTTTGACACGATGGACCGCCTCAAAATCGTGTTCGTCGATGGGGTGTTCGACGCTGCGGCATCGGATGATCTGAGCCTAGAAGGCGTGACCATCGAACGGCTGGCCGACATCGGCGCGCCGGCGATCCATTGGGCCAAAAGCCTTTACGGCGCGTTGGAGGCGCGCGGCCATGTCCCGGTCGCCCGTCCCTTTGCCGCGATGAACACGGCCTTTGCCAGCGACGGCGTGGTGATCCATGTCACCGGCAAGCCCAGCAAGCCGATCAATCTGATCTACAACCACCGTTCGGAAAGCTCGGACGCCATTCTGCATCACGTGCTGCGGGTCGATGCAGGGGCCGAGGTGACGTTGCTGGAAAACGGCCCGGCGGCGGCCCGGTTCAACAAATGCATCGAGATCGACATCGCCGATGGCGGCACGCTGCACCATGTGCGGGCACAGGGCCGCGATCACGAGCGCAAGGCGGTGACCCACATGTTTGCCCGGCTGGGCGCGGAATCGGTGTTCAAATCCTTTACGCTGACCGTCAATGGCGTGCTGACGCGCAACGAATGCGTGATCGAGCTGACCGGCGACGACGCGGTGGCCCATGTTGCAGGGGCCTGTGTCGGGGATGGTGAATTCCACCATGACGACACGGTTTTCGTGACCCATGACGCGGTCAATTGCGAAAGCCGCCAGGTGTTCAAGAAGGTGCTGCGCAACGGCGCGACCGGCGTGTTTCAGGGCAAGATCCTGGTCAAGG
The DNA here is from genome assembly GCF_042687825.1 of Sedimentitalea sediminis. Lineage (NCBI taxonomy): Bacteria > Pseudomonadati > Pseudomonadota > Alphaproteobacteria > Rhodobacterales > Paracoccaceae > Sedimentitalea > Sedimentitalea sediminis. The sequence goes on from NZ_JBHUQE010000002.1 coordinate 209,739, forward strand.
CGGGGGCGCAGAAGACCGATGGGTATCAAATCAGCCAGTCGCTGCTGCTGGACGAGGACAGCCAGTTCCTGGCCAAGCCCGAACTCGAGATCTATGCCGATGATGTGGCCTGTTCGCACGGCTCGACCAGCGGTGCGATCGACGAAGAGGCGCTGTTCTACCTGCGCTCGCGCGGGGTGCCGGAAAGCACGGCGACCGATCTGCTGACCCTGGCCTTTCTGGCCGAAGCGGTGGACGAAATCGAGGACAAGGCGTTGGCAGACGACATCGTGGCCCGGTTGGAAAACTGGTTGGCGCGCCGCCGCTGATGCCGGTCACGACCGACATCACCGCCACCTATCGCGGACCGGGGCGGGTCATGCAGCGTCTGCTGGCCATGGGCCAGCGCGAGGACCGGGCGCTGGTCATCCTGATGGCCAGCTGCGTCATCATCTTTGTGGCGCAGATGCCGCGCCTGTCGCGTCAGGCGCATCTGACCGGACAGGAACTGGACATGTTGCTGGGTGGCGCCCTGTTCGGCTGGGTGTTTCTGGCGCCGCTGATGCTGTACCTGCTGGCGGCGCTGTCGCATCTGCTGGCGCGCGCCGTCGGCGGGCAGGGCGATTGGTATGGCGCCCGGCTGGCGCTGTTCTGGTCGCTTCTGGCCTCGACGCCGCTGTTGCTGCTGCACGGGCTTGTGGCCGGTTTCATCGGGTCGGGTCCGGGCTTGCAGGCGGTCGGAGTTTTGTGGCTTGCGATCTTTCTCTGGTTCTGGTTTGCCAGCTTGTGGCAGGCCGAACGGCCGATGACGGGATCAAGAACATGACCGCATCCGAATTGCGCAAGCTGACCGTGCTGTCGGTCAAGGACCCGGCCAGCGGCGCGCGCGCCGTGCTGCGCTGGCCGATCCGCCGAGAAGGGTTGTGGGTCGCACTGGCGCTGATCGCGGTGCTGAACGCGCTGCTGTTTTCGCTGTCCAACCTGCTGGTGCCCGGCCCGTCGCCGCTGCCGGGGCTGTTCGGCGTGCCGCTGGTCTATTGCGGGCTGGTGGTGGGCGGGCTGATCCTGACTATCTATACGCTGTTCTGGGTCGGCCGCGCCCTGGGCGGCAGCGGCTCGCTGGAGGACGTAATGCGCGTCATCCTCTGGCTGCAGGCGCTGCGGCTGCTGGTGCAGGCCGCGGCTCTGCTGCTGATTCTGACCGTGCCGGTCCTGTCGGCGCTGTTGGTCTTTGGCGCGTCGCTCTACGGCATCTTCATGCTGCTGCATTTCGTGAACCAGGCGCACGGGCTGAAATCGATCGGCCGCTCGGCGATGGTTCTGATCGGGGCGATGCTGGCGATGGTGTTGGCCCTGACCTTGCTCATATCCCTTTTCGGGGGACCGATTGTTGGATCATCCGCCTATGTATGACGTCGAAAATATCCGCCGTGATTTCCCGATTCTGGCGCGCGAAGTGAACGGCAAGCCGCTGACCTATCTGGACAACGGCGCCTCGGCGCAGAAACCGCAAGTGGTGATCGACGCGGTGACTCAGGCCTATTCCATGGAATATGCCAATGTGCATCGCGGGCTGCATTACCTGTCCAATCTGGCGACCGACAAGTACGAAGCGGTCCGCGGCAAGGTCGCGGCCTTTCTCAATGCCGGCTCCGAGGACAACATCATCATGAACTCGGGCACCACCGAGGGCATCAACATGGTTGCCTATGGCTGGGCGATGCCGCGCATGCAGGTCGGCGACGAGATCGTGCTGTCGGTGATGGAGCATCATGCCAATATCGTGCCCTGGCATTTCCTGCGCGAACGCATGGGCGTGGTTCTGAAATGGGTCGATGTCGATGCCGATGGCCGGCTGGACCCGCAGGCGGTTCTGGACGCCATTACCCAGCGCACGCGGCTTGTCGCGGTCACACAGGTGTCCAACGTGCTGGGGACCAAGGTCGACGTCAAGGCAATCACCGAAGGCGCGCATGAACGCGGAGTTCCGGTACTGGTCGATGGCAGTCAGGCGGCGGTGCACATGCCGGTCGATGTCCGCGATATCGGCTGCGATTTCTATGCCATCACCGGACACAAGCTGTACGGCCCTTCGGGGTCCGGGGCGATCTACGTCAATTCCGAGCGGATGGGCGAGATGCGCCCCTTTATCGGCGGCGGCGACATGATCAAAGAGGTGTACAAGGACGGGGTGATCTACAACGATCCGCCGATGAAATTCGAGGCCGGCACGCCCGGAATCGTGCAGATGATCGGCCTGGGCGTGGCGCTGGATTACATGATGGGACTGGGCATGGACAACATCGCCACCCACGAGGATAGCCTGCGCGACTACGCCATGTCCCGGCTGGGCAATCTGAACTGGCTGCGCCTGCAGGGCACGACCGCGGACAAGGCAGCGATCTTTTCCTTCACCCTGGACGGTGGCGCGCATGCGCATGATATCTCGACCATCCTGGACAAGCGCGGGATCGCTGTCCGGGCCGGCCAGCACTGCACCGGCCCGCTGATGGAACATCTGGGCCTGTCCGCCACCTGCCGGGCTTCGTTCGGGCTCTACAACACCCGCGCCGAGGTGGACACGCTGGTCGAGGCGCTGGAACTGGCGCACGAACTGTTTGCCTGATCCCTTTCCCCGGAAAAGGGTGCAAAATTGCGATTGCGGGCCGCCGGTGGCCCGGCTATAGACGCCGCAGGCACCTGTAGCTCAGCTGGATAGAGCGCTGCCCTCCGAAGGCAGAGGCCAGAGGTTCGAATCCTCTCAGGTGCGCCATTTTCTTATAGTTTTCAGATACTTAAAAATTGGTACTGCCGACGTTCGGTGCTTGCGCGGGAATCGCACGTAAGCAGATGCGGGTGGTCGCAGTGCGCTTTCAAGCTTTCCGAAGGTACGAAGTACCCACATTCAGGGTTGCTCAATGCGATTGGCGAGCGACCGAGCTTACCAACAAACTGCCGCACTATCCGGTTTGAAGGGGCAACTTCATATTATTTGCTGGCTATGGCGGCATTGAGCCCAACCCGGTCATTGTGAAGTTTCGCTACCCGCGCGCGCAGCATGAAAATCGCTGCATTTGCGAAGCTGCGGACGCTGCTGCGCTGCGGACGAACCGGTCATTGATGTTAGATCGGTAAGGATGGACTGGCCAATTATCAGGTCGCGGGACATTTGATCTTTCGCTGAATTTTGTCGTTGCCGGCTTCTGAACACTAGCGGGGCCCAAATGTCAGGAACCGCAGACAACAACAAATGCCCATGGAGGGTTGCCCGATGATCAGGTCCTGTTCCGGCCAACGAAACTGCAGTATGAATACAATGATTGCTCACTGAATTGCGTTCTTGTTGAAATTCCGGGCATCGCAAGTTCACAATACCCAACAATCACTGAGATACTGGCGAGAGAGCCTGCCATTTCTTTCGGTAGGCCGAGGCGGAGATACCGACGCGCTTTCGGAATGCCGAGCGGAAGCTCGATGGTTCGGAATAGCCGACATCCGCGGCGATTTCGTCGATTGGCGCGGCGGTGGTTTCGAGAAGCTGCTTTGCTTCTTCAACCCGCAGAGTCTGGATGTACTCAACAGGTGCCTGACCAGTTGCCTTCCTAAACCGACGGTGAAATCCCCGCTCCGTCATGCCACTTCGTTCCGCCATCGCTGCAACCGGGCCTGGCGTGTCGTAGTGTTGTGCCGCCCAGACCTGTGCCTCGGCAATCAACTGATCCTCGTGCTGGCGCGACGTGGTCAGCGATGCATAGATCAACTGCCCGTCGAGATGCGGATCGATCAGATAAATCTTCGCGATCCTGCGCGCTTCCTCGGTACCCGCGAACCGCCCGATCAGATAGAGCATGAGGTCTTCCCACGCCGACGCTCCGCCGGCGGTGATGACGCGATGCCCCTCACCTGTCGGCACGAGGATGCGTTCACGACAAACGTTTACCGAAGGGAAATCCCGGCCGAGCATGTCGGCATAGCCCCAATGGGTCGTCGCCTCCTGCCCGTCGAGCACGCCAGCCATTCCGAGGAGCACGGCTCCAGAGCAAACCGAGGCGACGATGGCGCCGCGCGCATGAGCATCGCCGATCCAGTTGGCGAGAGAGGCGAATTCGTCTGGCAGTCCGGTCCCCGGGGCGAACAACAGATCGGGCACGATAATCAGGTCGGGGACGGGCGCTTCGTCCAACGTCGCGTCCGGCGTGATCTTGCGCCCGTTGACGTCCCAGTATGGTGCCCCGTCCAGAGTCCGCAGACTGATATCAAAAACCGGTTCCGCCGCCGGGATGCCGTGCAGCATGGCCCAGTCACGCCCGACCGAGGCCAGCACGTCGAGGATCGAGAATACCACCGAGGATCCGGCAAGGCGCGATCCGATAACAGCAGTATTGATGCTCATTTGTGCCTCCTGGTCGCTGAATTGGTCCGATAAGAACCGTTTTGCTCTTTTTCTCTTCTAACTCGAATCGCTGGCTGGGTCCATATGACAGCCCAAGAAACGGCCGTTTGGGCCAACCCAAAGCACAGGAGGGAACAGGATGACTATTCAAAACCAAAGCCCGGCATTTCACACCGACGCGATCTGTGGCTACCTCGCCGACCCGCGCACCTACCTGACCGATGGCGGTTTCGAAACTTCCATGCTGTTCCTCGAAGGGTTCGACTTGCCGGCCTTCGCGGCCTGCGTCCTGCTCGAAGACGACGTCGCCCGTGCGGCGATGGACCGGTACTTCGACCGCTTTCTCACCATGGCCGAGACGGCCGAAACCGGTTTTGTTCTCGACACCAACACCTGGCGCTCCGGAACGCAATGGGCCGACGCGGTCGGGCGTTCGCCCGCGCAGATGCAGGACCTCACCCGCGAGGCCGTCAGGTTTGCCAGGGCGATCCGGGATCGGTGGCAAGATCGCGTTTCTCCGATCCTGCTGAACGGCGTGGTCGGACCCGCCGGCGATGCCTATGACGGAACGCCCGCCCTGGATGCGGCCACCGCCGAGGCAATCCACACGCCGCAAATCGCATTGCTCGCAAACTGCGGGGTTGACCTGGTCAGCGCCCTGACCTTCGGCAGCGTGCAAGAGGCGATCGGGTTCGTCCGAGCAAGTGTGAAAGCGAGGGTACCGGTTGCGATCTCCTTCACGGTGGAGACGGACGGACGCCTGCCGGACGGAACGCCGCTCGCGCGGGCCGTGCGCGAGACGGACGCAGCAACCGAGGATGCACCGCTCTACTACATGATCAACTGCGCACATCCCGAGCACTTTCGCGACGTTCTGACCGACGAAGCCTGGTGCCGACGTATTCGCGGTGTGCGCGCGAACGCATCGCGGCTGAGCCATGCGGAGCTCGACGAGGCAGGATCCCTGGACGACGGGAACCCCGAAGAATTTGGCGTGCTACATGCCGATCTTTCTCGAAAGCTTCCGGCGCTGAAAGTCGTCGGCGGGTGCTGCGGCACGGATCACCGCCACGTAGGCTACATGGCGGACGCCATTCTAGTCCCGACCCGAAGCTGACCTCCTCCCTGAGTCCCGACCCGCCGGGAACCGATCTTGATCAGTCATTTCGGGCTGGGCCGGGCGCTGCACATGAATGCCGCCGAGGAAGTCGCGACGGATACCGGGTTTGCATCGGTCAAGACGCCTCGGCTGCCGCACGAACCCTGAACGCATACTTAATCGCCCGCCTCTGAGCGGGCTGAAAGAAAGGACAAATGACATGACTGCTGTTTTGACAAATGTCGGCGCTGGCCGCCCGTGGCGCTCGAGTTTTGCTGAAGTCGTCACCGGATGGATGGTGAATACCAACGAACGGCAACGCTTTCGCCGTGAGAAGAGAGCGCTGTCGCAACTTCCCTATCGCTTGCTCCGTGATCTTGGGCTTGAGCAATATGCGAAGCCGGCCAATCCCATCATCCGTCACCACTTTTGTAGTCGGGAATACCGATCTCCAACCCCAACAGCTTGAAGCGCGTTCTTCGCGCTTCGTCTGTGCCCCTTGTTGTTCAACTCCACCCAAGAAAAGGAAATACAATGTTTAAATCAACGCTCCCTGCAATTGCCCTGTTGGCGGCGACCTCGGTTCAGGCCATCGCCGGGGACACGCCAATGTCCTTCGACGTGGCCGAAGACATGAGCCGCTTCGTTTTTGCGCCTGCCCCTGTCTTCGATGACGGCATGCCGGCCTATGGCAATGCGTTCATTACGCAGGGCTACATCTACGAGGACGGCACCCTCGACAGCGGGGTCGAAGGCACGTTGCCCGACGGCAGCCCCGCCTTCCCCGACAAGGTGATCGGCCGCTGGACCTGTGACGGGTATTTCGTCAGCGACGGGATGCGCACGCAAACCGGTGCGATTGTCATCACCCGGCAGGTCTTTGAATTCGACAATGGGGACATCCTGATCAACCAGGGGACCGAACTGGTAGACGTCAATGTCAAGGCCCCGCGTGTGATCACCGGCGGCACCGGCGCATTTGCCGGGATGTCGGGCGAGATGACACAGGTTCTCCTGGGCATGTCTGACGGCTATGGCGTGCGACTTCTGATCGACGTCAAGCCGGAAGAGCATGCCGCACTGTCGCCAACCGAAACCGACTGACGACTACGGATTGCAAAGGGCTTCCGCCGCCAAGATGCGGCGGAAGCACCCAACCGAGGATGCGCTCATGAAATCTCCGCTGACCATCGCCTTGCTTCTGACCTCCTGTATCGGTGCACATGCCGCCGATCTGCCAAACCCGCTGAACGACGTGGATTTTCTGTGGAACGGGACGCCGGACCCAAAGCTCTACGAGCTTGGCCGAAGCCTGTTTTTCGATCCTGTTCTGTCCGGCAATCAGAACATCGCCTGCGCCACCTGCCACGATCCGGCGCGCGGAACAGGCGATGGCGTCGCCTTGTCCATCGGCGAAGGCGGCAGCGGCTTTGGCCCCGAACGAGTCACGCAGGATGGTGTGATCGGACGTGTCCCTCGCAATGCACAACCGCTCTATAACATCGGTGCGCGCGCCTATACGTCGATGTTTCATGACGGGCGACTTGAGCTTGACCACATGGGCGGGTTTCCAAGCCGCCTCAGAAGCCCGGCCAAAGAGCAATTGCCCGAGGGTCTGGACAACGCCCTGACCGCGCAAGCGATGTTCCCGGTCCTTTCGGCAGTTGAGATGGCAGGCCAGCCCGGTGAAAACCCGGTCGCCGACGCAGTTTCAAAACGAGATTTCAAACAGGCTTGGCGCCTTCTGGCGGGCCGGCTGGCCGCAAACCCTGACTATGCCCAGCAGTTCGTGACGGCCTTCGGCGATATCGAGGCGGCGGACGATATCCGGTTTGACCACGCCGCCACGGCGATTGCAGCCTTTGAAACAGCAGCCTTCCGGTCCGACTGGAGCCGGTTCGATGCGCGTCTTGCTGGCTGGCCGATGACCGCAGACGAGGAAGCCGGGCTGGACCTGTTCTATGGCAAGGCAGGGTGCAGTTCCTGCCACAGCGGCCCCTTGCTGACGGATCATAGGTTTCACGCAATCGCGGTTCCACAGATCGGCCCCGGCAAAGATCAGGGATCAGACGGCAGCTATGCTGCCCATTCCGGCTATCCGCATCGGGTCGAGGATCAGGGCCGCTTCAACGTGACTGGTGAACAGGCCGACCTCTACGCATTCCGCACTCCGTCGCTGAGGAATGTCGCGCTGACAGGGCCGTGGGGACATAACGGCGCCTTTGCCTCGCTTGAGGATATGGTGCGGCACCATCTCGATGCGGTGGCATCGCTGGCGAGCTACACCCCGGCGGAGCTTCCGCCGCTCGATGCCGTGATCCAGCCGGTACGCAGCAGAACCGGCGTCAGCTACCTGGCCTTGAGTCCGATGCAACGCGGTGCCTATGACTTGCGAGATATTTGGGTGCACAGTTCGGAACGGCTGCGGAACGAGATCGCCCGCGCCAACACGCTCGCCCCGGTGAATCTGTCCGATGAAGAAGTGTCGAGCATCCTTGCGTTTCTGAAAACGCTCACCGACCCGACGGCGGTTGATCGCTCTTATCTTGTGCCGACGGTCCTGCCGTCCGGCCTGCCGCCACAACCCGGTCATGACGACGCTTGCCTGACAGACGTGCCTTCTTTGGCAGGCGAAAGAGTATTGCCTGGAAAAGCTGAAGAACTGCCGGAGCCGCGCTGCGACGGCCGGGGAGATAAAACTCGGCGTTAGCCCATTTCCATAGCGATCCTGATTTGCCGGTGCCGCCCAATGAAAATTCTCAAACACATCAATGCGAAAGTTACACCATGAAATATCTTATCTTTGCCTACGCGCTCGTTAGCTATGCCCTGTTCGGAGTTGTCTTTGTCTGGGTTGCCGCCTTCCTGCACAACTTCAGCGATCTGCGCGGTCCGGCGTCACGTCCCGCAGTGGAGGCCGCCCTCATCAACCTGTCGTTGATCCTGCTATTCGGCATTGTCCACAGCGTGATGGCGCGGCCTGCTTTCAAGAGGGTCTGGACCCGCATCATCCCGCCCGCGTCCGAACGCGCGACATACGTGCTGCAATCTTCATTGCTGCTCGGCTTGATCATTTGGCAGTGGCAGCCGATCCCGGCGATCATCTGGCAGGTCGAAGGATCGGCGGTCTGGATCTTCTACGGCGCGTCGGCACTTGGGGCGTCAATCATTCTGGTCGCGACCTTTCTGCTGGGTCACTTCGAGTTTGTCGGCCTATCACAGGCCTGGCACAACCTAAGGGGCACCCCGACGCCGCCCGCGACGTTCCGAACCCCGATGCTCTACCGCATCGTGCGCCACCCGTTGCAGTTCGGGCTGCTGGTCATGATGGCCGCAACCCCCGTGATGACACTGGGCCACCTGATCTTCGTTGTGGCGATGGCCCTCTATATCGCCATCGGTCTGCGCTTTGAGGAACGTGCGCTGCTGCGGGAATTCGGCGCGGCTTACGCCGCCTACCAACGCGACGTGCCCATGTTGATCCCCAATCCATTCCGTCGCTCGCGCGGATCTGCGCACGGCTCCCTGTAACGGCCCTTCCCGATTCCGAACATTTCAACCTTCAACGGCTCAGTCGCCCTTTGGTGACCGCCGAACAGAAAGAATAGCCATGGAAACCACCATTCCAAACAACGTCCTGATCGTCGGCGCGGGTCTGTCCGGTCTGGCCGCAGCAGAGGCGCTCAGGCGCCGCGGTATCGCGGTCACCATCCTCGAAGAGCAGGGCCGCGTTGCCGAACCCTGGCGCAGGCGCCATCCCGCATTGCGGCTTAACATCCATCGCCATTTCGCCCGGCTGCCGGGGATGCGTCCGCCACGCGCCGATGGCGCCTATCTGCGGCGCGATAGCGTTGTCGGATACCTTGAGCGCTATGCGCGCCAGATCGGGGTTCCGATCCGCTTCGGTGTCACCGTGGAGGCGATTGAACGCGATGCCTGCGCATGGCTGGTTCGCACCTCGGCAGGGGTGTTCGGTGCCGCGCATGTCATTTTCGCCACGGGTCGCGACAGAGTTCCGCATGTCCCCGATTGGCCGGGCTTACGTGATTTCAAAGGACTGGTCTTGCATGCCGCCGATTTTGGCGATGTGAACCGCTTCGACGGCAAGCGGGTCCTCGTGGTGGGGGCGGGCAATTCTGGCAGCGACGTGCTGAACCACCTCGCGCGCCATCAGCCGGCGGACGTTATGATTTCGGTCCGTTACGGCCCCGCGATCGTCCCCAATCGCGTCTTCGGATTTCCACTGCACCGCGCGGCGCGATTGTTCCAGGCTATGCCGGTACCGCTCGTTGACCGCGCCTTCGCCCTGACCCAGCGGCTGTTCTTTGGCGATCTTAGTCGCTATGGCATGACCACCCATCCGCTTGGCGGTGGCAGCCGCTTGGCGAAGGACGGCACGGCGTTCGCCATCGACGATGGGTTTGTCGCAGCGATCAAGAGCGGCCGTTTCAAAGTCGCTCCGGCCGTCAGTGAGTTCCGCGGCTCTCAAGTCATTTTTGAAGACGGAAGAACCTTTGAGCCCGACGTCGTGATCTGCGCCACGGGATACCGCACAAGTCTCGAACCGCTGGTGGGGCAACTCGGTGTTCTCGACGCCCGAGGCTCTCCCGTCCGTCCCGCAGGAGAACCCGACCCCAAGCACCCGGGGCTTTGGTTCACCGGCTACAAGCCCCAGTTCACGGGCTATTTCGAGGCTGCCCGGATCGCAGCAAAACGCATTAGCAACGGCATTGCCTCTGATTTGCAACGTCCGGCCCAAAGTTCTTCTTCTTCAGCCCAACGCAACGTTGTGCCCGAGGCTGCCGAAGGCTGACGGCGCTGCATTTGCCAGGCACTCCCGGCACGGTTGGTCGGGCCATACCAAGGATCAGTTTGATGACTTCGTTTGAAATCACGCGCCCATCGGGCCACCGTCTGAAACGCGCGGGCCGCCACTTGAGCCGCGCGGAAGCCGCAGCGCTCATCCGCCTTGCCGCGCCGCTGACCGGCCTCGCTCTTGTCAACATGGCGATGAGTGTGACCGACACGATGATGACGGCCGCCTTCGGGATGGAGGCCCTTGCGGCGGTTGCCGTTGCGAGCGATTTCTATTCGATCTTCTTCTATCTCGCCATCGGCTGCATCGGCGGGCTTGGACCACTATACGCGGCCGCCCACGCGGCGGGCGATATCGGTCGACTGGCGCGGCTCAGGACGGCGGGCGCTATTGTCTGGATTGTACTGGCCGCTCCGATCAGTGTCGTCTTGTGGCAGACGCCGTTGTTTCTCAGCCTGCTCGGCATCGAAGATGGTCTTGTCGAGGCGGGGACGGGCTACGTCCGTGCAATGGCGCTGACCTTGGTCCCGATGCTGGCCGTTGGCGTCTTGCGCACACGGCTGACTGCGATCGAGCGCCCGGGCGTCATGTTGCGGATTACGCTCTGCGCAGTGCCGCTGAACGGTATCTTCAACTATCTGTTCATGTATGGCGCTCTGGGACTGCCGGAGCTTGGTGTGACGGGTGCGGGTTTGTCCTCGTTGCTGGTTGGCTTACTGACCCTCGCCGCCTTGTCTTGGGAAACCTGCCGCGCAGGTGACAGTGGACCAGGCCCGGTGGACCTGCAGGACGTTGCTGAGATATTCCGCATTGGAGTACCAATCGCGGTCGCCACGCTGGCGGAGGTCGGTATCTATCTGGGCGCCACGATCTATGCCGCATCGCTTTCGGTTACAGACGCCGCCGCCCATTCCGTGGCGATCCGCCTGGCGGGCATCGGCTACACCTTCTACTTCGGCCTGCAACAAGCGGCGATGACCCGGCTCGCGCGGGCCGATGCCATGTCAGATCGTGCCAACGAAGTGAAGAATACGGCGATGCTGCTTGGCGTCGCAATCGGCGTATCGCTTTGCCTGACCCTCCTGGCGGTAGCGTCACCGGTCGCGCGCTATATGCTGCAGAACTCGACACCTGCTGCAGTCAGTGTCGCAATCGCGGTCATCGGAGCGCTCGCCATGGCGGAGCTCTTCGGCCCGGCTGGAGCGGGAGCCGCCGGATTGCTGCGTGCCAGGAAAGTAACGCGTCCCGTCATGATATACTCTCTGATCGGAAACTGGGTTATTGCGGCACCCCTGATCGGTATCTCAACGATTGTGTTCGACATGGGCGCGATCGGTATCTGGGTATCGATGGCGACAGGAACCATCGTGTATTCGGGCCTGTGTGTGCTGGCGCTTCGTAACCTTCCATCCAAGCGGGCGGAGACATGAAGCTCTATTTCATGCCAGGCGCTTGCTCCTTGGCACCGCACATCGCCCTTCGGGAAGCCAGACTGCCATTCAGCCTTGTCGCGGTAGACTACCGGACGCGACAAACGACAGGCGGCGACGACTTCCACAGGATCAATCCCAAGGGGTATGTCCCCACGCTGGTTCTGGACAGTGGTGAGGTATTGACCGAGGTGCCGGTGATCCTTCAATTCGTGGACAGCGAGATGCCGGAGGCCGCCCTGTTGCCGGCCTCCGGCCTGAAACGTCTGCGGTCTCTGGAATGGCTGAATTTCATTGCAACCGAGATCCACAAGAGTTTCAGTCCGCTTTTCCGGCCCGAAACCCCGACGTCTTTCAGCGCGCCAGGCAGGTTGCACCTGTGTCGACGGCTTTCGGTCGTCGAGGACCATCTCTGCCAACAGGAATACCTGATGGGAGGCGACTTCTCCCTGGCAGATGTCTACTTGTTCGTCCTGTGCCGCTGGTTAAAGGACCAGGACACGGCGCTTGCGGATTGGCCGTCTCTGCACAGGCATTCCGAGATAATCGGGAAACGCCCCTCCGTTCAGCAGGCAATGGGCCGGGAAGGATTGTTGTAATGCCCATATCAAAAGACAAATGTGCCGAGCGGCGGGCCATGTACCGCGAATTGCAGCGCACTGTACCGGGGCTCGACGGCATGTACCGACTTGCTCACGCTCTCATTGCGGGCTGCGACGACAAGACGTCCGGGGTTCTGATTGTCGGAGCTGGCGGAGGCCGCGAGCTTGAAGGGCCTGCCAAGGGGCGGTTCAAGGGCCAGATCACGGCGCTTGATCCGTCGGCGCCCAATCTCGGCTTGGCACGGGATGCCGCCAGCGATCGTGGATCATCTCTGGATGTCCGGTTTTTGGTCGGCACGGTGGATGATATCCCCCAAGGGGAGAGGTTCAAGATCGTCACGTCGCTTCTGGTCATGCACCATCTTCGGGACGACGGCGCCAAACTTGCCTATCTGAAAGGCCTCCGGGACAGGCTCGCCCCCGGTGGCCGCCTTATCCACGCTGATGTTTGCTTCGATGAAATCGACGACTTCGACCGACTGGTCCCGATCTATTTGGCGCACGCGGATATCGTCGGCGTGTCAGCCGACGCTGCGCGTTTGGAACTAGATGCAATCCCGAAATTGCCGGTAATATTAGGGAGGCGCACCTGCGCGCTCTTTGCCAAAGCGGGTCTGGCCGAGCCTTTCGAGATTTTTCGAAGTCTCTGGTACAGATGCTGGACCAGCGGCCGAGCCCCTCAATGACTAAGCCTGTGCTCTGCGAGTAAAGGAAACCACATCATGCCTGAATTACCTGTTTTGTTGACCTATGTCGCTGTTCTGACAGGGTTCGTCTTCTTTCCTGGACCGTCGATCCTGCTTACGCTTACCCGGTCATCGACCTCTGGAATGCGCGTCGGCGTCGCAACAAGCCTTGGCATCGGGTTGGGCGATCTCTTTCATACGGTCATGGCAGTTGTCGGAATCTCTGCGATCCTGTTGGCCTCGGCGCAGGCATTTACGCTCATCAAGCTGCTCGGAGCAGGGTACTTGATCTATATCGGCCTGCGTTTGCTGTTCGAGAGCCGCCTTCGCAAGACTTCCGAAGCCGCCCCGCCGATTTCGACAGGTCAGGCATTCCGGCAGGCCTGCCTTGCCGAGATCCTGAATCCAAAATCAGCGATGTTCTTTCTGGCCTTCCTGCCGCAATTCGTCGATCCGCGCATCGGACAGATCGCACTGCAACTGACGGTTTTCGGATTGCTCTTCGTATTTATGGGCACGCTGGCGACGCTGATAACGGCGGTCGCGGCGGGCCATATCGGTCGGTTTCTTCGGCAACATCCGGCTGTCCAGCGCTGGCAATCGAAAGTCGTCGGCGGCATTTATTGTGCGCTTGGGATCAGGCTGGCATTTCAGGAGCGCTGAGCGGCTGGAATTTCCGCTCACTAAAATCGCAAGCAAAGGTGAATGAAATGCAGCAGATCATTTACGACGTCGCCGTTTCGATTGACGGTTATATTTCCGGACCCGGCGGCGACATCTCGCAGTTTGCCCAGGAAGGCGCGGTGGTCGAAGACTATTCAGCCCGACTGGAAACATACGCAACCGCGATCATGGGCCGGGCGACATACGAGTTCGGCTATCGCTTCGGCATGCAGCCGGGCCAGAACCCCTATGCGCACATGAAAACAATCGTCCTTTCACAGTCGCTCGACCTGCCGGATGGCGCCGAGGTCGCAGTGCAGAGTTCCAGCGACGGCGAGGCTATCGACACGATAAGAGCCCAATCCAGCGGGCCAGTATACCTCTGCGGCGGAGGCGCATTCGCCGGATCGCTTCTCGCCATGGGAAAGATTGATGTTCTGCGCCTCAAGCGTGCACCAGTCATTCTCGGTGGCGGTGTTGCGCTATTCGGAGACACCATGGAATCGCTCGGCTTAGAGCATACGGAAACACGAGACTATGGTGGGGGATACTTGTTTCAGGAGTATCGGGTTCTCCATGCGTAGCGATGGGCAACGCTGCGCCCGCCATTTCACCCTAATGGACCTGTCGCGTTTTGATGCCGCTCCTTTGATAGCATTTATTGCAGCAAAGGAGACGAGCTATGGGAACGAGACGGACGGACGAATTCCGTGCTGATGCGGTTCTGGATCGTCTGATAGGTTTCGAAGCTGATCAGCCCTTCATGCTTGGCTGGGCGGAACGAGACGTTCCATTTCGGGAGTTCGAGACACCCCGCATAAAGGGGCTGTGTCCGGAAATCGTTGGCCCGTTGGTTTGTGATTTCACCGTGCGGTGTCTTCGGAAGGATCGGTTGAGCTACTGGGAAGCGCTTTGCTTCCGCCTGCGTTGAGAACCGCTTACGGGCATAGCTTCCAGCGCTTCTTTCAAGATGGAAGCCAACGGTTCCTCAGGGTGCAGAACCTTGCCTTGCCCGCTGACGCGCTCGTATTGGTAGCCGGCAGGCGCTTGGAACACCCAGCAACCATTCATTCGATTTGTCATGATCTGCGAAGCCAATGGGAATGCGCATCGCCGGACCAAACCGAACCACCCGTGGACGAAGGGTCGGGACGAGCGCATGAACCGCGCGATCAAGGACGCACGGTCAAGCGCCACCACTACGACAGCCACGATCAGCCGCGTATCCACCTTTCCGACTTCTCAATTGCTTACAGTTTCGCCCGGCGTTTGATGACGCTCGGTGGTCTCACGCCATACGAGTACTTCTGCAAAATCCGGACTTCGGGACCAGATCGATTCACCGTCAATCCGATCCACGAGATGCCGGGATTGAACATTCCGTCATGCCGGTCCTTTTCGCTATAGCTCCCGTTGCAAAAAGACCGATTAGCATTGAGGATCAGGCTGCCGAATTCCGCCAACTCGCGTGAGACATCGGTTGCGGCTCGGATTGTGCGCTTGCGCCAAAGGAACAAAGCGAAATCATTCCCGCGGCCGCAATTATTTGTCCTGGCACACGCAGTCTCTGACAGGGGAGTTCCCCTGGAAATTCTGCAATTCAGCGGACACTCGGCCAAAGAAAAAGACTGGCGGCGGCGGGGCTTAGGGGCCATAGGAGGCGGGGCTTGCCGTCGCGTCCGACAGGGGCGGCGTGCTTTGCCGGCGCGGACGAAAGGTGCCATTGCCATCCGGAGCGGTGGCGATCCGCCTGCGGTTCATGGCGTTTGTCTGCATGCAGGCGGTACCAGAGCAAGGCGACATCCGCAACTTGCCAATACCTGGACAATGCGGGGATTGCAGGCTGCGCCGACCGGTCCGGGACCGGACTGACGCAATGTTCTCTAGGTGTTGTCTGTGCGGGCGTTACTTGTAGTAGCCGACGCCGCAGATTTGATCGTCGACCTTGGTCAGGATGGATTCCTTTTCGGAAACCTCGGTCTCGCCCGGACGTGGCCACTGATACTCGACCGAGTGGTATTCGCCAGCGACAGCCGTGGTATAGATCGACTCGCCCAGCTTGTTCCCCGCCTTGTCTTCCAGGCCGCGCAGGCTCTTGCCGACCAGATCGGGATTGGCGCCATGTGCCGAGAAGTTGCCGTCTGCATCGCCGCAGAACACATAGAGATCCTTGGCGCGGAAAGGCGCTTCGCCGGAATTGAACGCGGCCAGCGCGGCCTCTTCGTTGGCAGTCAGCGCGTTGGTCGCAGCTTCGACCATCGCCTGGGCTTCTTCCGCGGTTCCAAACTCGTCAGCAACGGCACCCGTTGCCGCAATCGCCAGAGCACCGGCCACTAGTATCTTACGCATTATTTCCTCCTCCAAGGGTATTGCCAGATTGTATCGCACAACGTCGCATCGGCGGATGGATGAACAAGGGTTCATCTGAACGGCGACATCGAGCGTGACACACGCTTATGGTGTTTCATAACCAGCGGTCAACAGCGACAGATCGCCCTAGATCCAGCGCCCATCCGCCGCCGAAAACGCCGAAAACGGTATCTGCAGGCGTTTGACCTGGCGCCGAACCCAAGCGGATGAAATGTCGCGAGCCGTCAAAAACGTAGCATAATCAGTTGTATGGCGCTTGGATTGGAAGGGCGCGCTGCATCGGATCACAACGCCGGGTCGCTGTGAAACGATCCTTGACGAAACCGGCAGCCTGCGGGGGCAGGGCGCGAAGCGGAGGCCAATCGGCAAAGGCCCGCCGAAATGGCGGGCCCAATCGAAGGTTGTGGATCAATGTTCGGGCCGGTCCGCTCAGGCGGCGACGCCAGCCTTCTGTTCGGTCAGATAGGACAGCAGCGTTTCCGGTGAAGACACGCCATAGGGGTCCTCGGGGTGGTTGTCGCTCATGCCTGGCTCTTCGAACCAGGCCTCGACGACCCCGTCATCGATCACGGCGGCATAGCGCCAGCTGCGCATGCCAAAGCCCAGATTGTCCTTGGCGACCAAC
Organism: Sedimentitalea sediminis; assembly: GCF_042687825.1. Taxonomy (NCBI): domain Bacteria; kingdom Pseudomonadati; phylum Pseudomonadota; class Alphaproteobacteria; order Rhodobacterales; family Paracoccaceae; genus Sedimentitalea; species Sedimentitalea sediminis. Next base: position 226,402 of record NZ_JBHUQE010000002.1, read on the forward strand.
ATGCCCATCTTGCGGGTGAACTCGCCCGAGCCGTCCGGGATGACCGTGACGTTTTTCAGGTCCTGGGCCTCGGCCCATTTGTTCATGACAAAGCTGTCATTCACCGACATGCAATAGATCGCGTCGATGCCCTGGGCGGCGAAATCCGCGAATCCGTTCTCGAAACCGGGCAGCTGATAGGTCGAACAGGTGGGGGTAAAGGCACCGGGCAACGAGAACAGGATCACCCGCTTGCCGGCGAAATAATCCGCCGTGGTCTTGTCCTGCCAGCGAAACGGGTTGGGGCCGCCAATGGCCTCGTCGCGCACGCGGGTGTGAAAGGTCACCTCGGGCAGTTTTACTCCGGCTTTCATCTCGAACTCCTCTTGGTCTTGCGATATTCGAGACCCGCTTAGAACGATTCCAGCTTGCCTTCAACTCTTGAAATGCTGCATATGCATTCATATCGAAAGCCGGCGAAATGCAAAAATTTCAACTGCCTGCGGTTGGCTGAAACGAGTCTCGGCCAGTCGCTTTTGCAGGTGCGGCGAACCGGTGCATAGCGGCCATGCGCCGCTGGCGGTTCTAATGACGCTGCGTTATGATAAAAACAGCGAACCCGTTTCAGCAGCCAAGGCCAGTCCATGCGTGATTTGAAGATCCCCGAGCAACGCCACCCGGAAAAGGCGCATCGTCCCGACAATGCCCAGCCCAAGAAACCGGACTGGATACGCGTCAAGGCACCGGGCGGCAAGGGCTATGCGGACACCCGCAAGATCATGCGCGACAACAGCCTGGTGACGGTCTGCGAAGAGGCCGGTTGTCCCAATGTCGGCGAATGCTGGAGCCAGGGCCACGCCACCATGATGATCATGGGCGAGATCTGCACCCGCGGCTGCACCTTTTGCAACATCGCCACCGGACGTCCAGACACGCTGGACGCCTTCGAGCCGGGCCGGGTCGCGCATGCGGTCGAGAAACTGGGGCTGAACCATGTGGTGATCACCTCGGTGGACCGCGACGATCTGGCCGATGGCGGTGCCGACCATTTCGCCCAGACCATCCGCGCAGTGCGCCACCGCAGCCCCAAGACCACCATCGAAATCCTGACGCCGGACTTTCTGAAATGCGACTCCACGGTGCTCGAAACCGTGGTCGAGGCGCGCCCTGACGTGTTCAACCACAATCTGGAAACCGTGCCCGGGCTCTATCCCACGGTGCGCCCCGGCGCGCGCTATTTCCACAGCCTGCGCCTGCTGCAGCGCGTCAAGGAAATGGATCCGTCGATGTTCACCAAGTCCGGCATCATGGTCGGTCTGGGCGAGGACGAACAGGCGGTGCGACAGGTGATGGACGACATGCGCGCCGCCGATGTCGATTTCCTGACCATCGGCCAGTATCTGCAGCCGACACCGAAACATCACCGGGTCGACCGCTTTGTCACGCCCGAGGAATTCGCGGCCTATGAAAAGGCCGCCTTTGGCAAGGGGTTCCTGATGGTGTCGGCGACGCCGCTGACCCGGTCCTCGTATCATGCCGGCGACGATTTCGCGCGCCTGCGCACGGCGCGGCAGCAAAAGCTGGAACAGGTCTGAACCTCTGCCCGCGATCCAGCGGCCATGATGCGGCATCGGGCGCGGTGCTGCGCCCGGTGTTACGGGGTCAGGGCAGGGCCAATAGATAGGCGGCGATGGCGGCGCGATCCTCTTTCGTCAACTTGCCCATGTTGGCCACGACCTTGCCCATCTGGCCGCCGGCGCTGTCGTAATCCGGGGTGAATCCGGTTTCCAGATAAAAGGCGATGTCGGTGGCGTTCCATTTCAGGTTCGCCGGGTCGATCGCCGGGATCTTGCCCTTGCCCGACGGGTTCGGTGCGCCGGCCATCCAGCGGCTGCGGTCCAGTCCGCCGGTGGCATCACGGGGCGTGTGGCATTCGCCGCAATGGCCCAGCGCCTCGACCAGATAGCGGCCACGTTCCAGCTCGGGCGTGGCGGCCTCGGTCAGAACCCAGTCCGGCGACATGTTGATGCGTTTCCACAGGCCCAGCGCCCGGCGGATATTGAACGGAAAGCCCAGCTCGTGCGGCAGGCTGGCCACGTCCGATACCGGAAGCGTGTCCAGAAACGCCTTGAGATCGGCGACATCCTGCGGCTGCATCCGGACATAGGTTGTATAGGGCAGCGAGGGGTACAGATGCCGGCCCTCGGGCGAGACGCCGGCGATCAGCGCATTGGCCAGGTCCTGGGCGCTCCAGCCACCGATGCCGGCCGGGCCGGGCGAGATGTTGGGCGCGATGAAGGTGCCAAAGGGGCTGACCATGCGATAGCCGCCCGAAAGAACCAGTTTGTCGTCCTCCTTGGCGTCAGGTGCCGTGTGGCAGGACGCACAGCCGCCGGCCCAGAACACCGTTTCGCCTTTTGCCGCATCGCCGGTCAGACCGGCCATCAGATCGTCGCGTACGGGCCGGGGGGCGCTCAGAATATAGGCCGCGACGGCCGCTAGTATCGCCAGCCCAAGGCCCAGCCTGATCACTCGTGACATCGGGTTCCTCGTTATCGGTGGCCGGTTCGGGGCCGCATGGAACGGGGCGGCCGAGACCGCCCCGAAAATCAGTATCGCCGTGCCGTCAGTTCATGGGCTTGCGATAGGTCTCGTGGCAATTGGTGCAAGCCTTGCCCAGCGGTCCGATGGCGCCCCGCAGCGCGTCCAGACCACCGCCGGCGGCCTGTTCCATGTTGGCCGCGGCTTCGACCATTGCCTTGGCGCTTTCGCCGACCTTGCTGTCGGCTTCCCAGATTTTCGGCAGGGCCTCGGTGGCCTCGTCGCCCAGGGTCTGATTGTCGGAACCAGGCGGCCAATAGCGCGACTGGTCCAGTTTGATCAGGGTCGTCAGATTCGATGCGGCGGCGCTGGCGGCAGCGGCATCGTATTCGACGGCCCCTTTTGCCATTTCGCCCAGCAGCTCGATATTGAACGCATACAGCGTCATCTGCGATTGCCGGGCCTGAACCGCGGCCATGGTCGCCTTGTTGGCGTGACCGTCACTTACTGCGGTTGTACCGACTACGCCCGCTACAAGCAGACCGGTCATCAGTGTCAATCCGTATTTCATCGAAACCCTCCAGGAAAACTGTTATGCGATCCAATATACATGTGAGTTTTTTGGGGTATACTGGAAAAATACGCATAGGACCTCTTAATTCATGCACAGTCAGAATTGGGACAATCTGCGCTTTGTTCTGACCGTGGCAGATCATGGATCGGTCAGCGCAGCCGCGCGGGCCCTGGGGGTCAATCATGCCACCGTGCTGCGCCGGGTGGCGGCCTTTGAGGCAGACCATGGCGGCCCGGTATTCGAAAAATCCGCCAGTGGCTATCGGGTTCTTCCGGCACGGGAAAAAGTAATCGAGGCCGCGCGGGACGTGGAAAACGCGGTCATGTCGGTGAGCCGGCTGATGCATGGCGCGATGGCGCCGCTGCGCGGGCTGGTGCGAGTGTCGTCCACCGATTCTTTCTGTCAGATGCTGTTGCCCCCGGTGGCGGCGCGGTTGCATGCCGAATCCGCCGAGTTGCAGATCAATCTGCTGAGCAGCAACAGCCATCTCGATTTCGCCCGGATGCAGGCCGACATTTCCGTGCGCCCGGCGCGGAACCTGCCCGAGGGCATGGTCGGAAAATCCGTCGCGAATCTGGCCTTTCGAGCCTATGCCACCGCCGATGCGCCGCGCCGCTGGCTGGGGCTGAGCGGCGCATTGGGGCGCTCGGCGCCGGGCGTCTGGATGGCCGAGGCGGTCGCACCAGATCAGATTGTGGCCGGGGCGGACAGTTTCATGGTGCTGCGGGAACTGGCGCGGACGGGGATGGGAATTGCGGTCTTGCCGGTCTTTGTCGGTGCGGTTACCCCCGGATTGCGACCGCTGCCCCGGGCGATTCCCGAAATGGCGGTGCCGATCTGGGTGGGCACCCATTCCGATCTGTGCGATGTGCCGCGCATTCGCATCGTGCGTGACCGCATCCTGCAGTTTCTGGCCGACCGGGCCGATGCGCTGGCGGGGACCAACTGATCCCGTACTCATCGCCGCAGCCGCTGTGCCGTTGCCCAGTCGGGCCACCAGCCCAGCCATTCCAGGACCACCACGGACAGGCACAGCACCAGTATCGCCAGCACCAGCGCGACTCGCCGGCCCGAAGGCGGGTTGCGCGCCCAGCGCGACATCCGCAACAGCCAGCGCATGTCAGGTGAACCGGACCTTGCCGATATAGGGCAGGTTGCGGTTGCGCTGCGCATAGTCGATGCCATAGCCGACGACGAACTCGTCCGGTATCTCGAAACCGATCCAGTCGGCGCGGAAATCCACTTCACGGCGGCTGGGTTTGTCCAACAGCGCGATCGAGCGCAGACGTGCCGGCTGGCGGCTGGCCAGCAGGTGGGTCACATGGTTCAGGGTATGGCCGGTATCGACGATATCCTCGACCACCAGCACGTCGCGGCCTTCGATGGCGCCGCGCAGATCCTTGAGGATACGCACCTCGCGGCTGCTTTCCATCGCGTTGCCATAGGACGAGGCCTCGAGAAAATCGACTTCGATCGGCAGGTCCAGTTCGCGCACCAGATCGGCGATGAACACGAAGCTGCCGCGCAACAGCCCGACCACAACCAGCTTGTCGGTGTCGTCGAATTCCGTCGCAATCTCGCGGCACAGCGCCTCGATCCGCGCCGCGATGGCCTTGGCCGAGATCATCTCGTCAATGACATATGGCCGCTCTGGCATGGTGTCCCCTTGATCTTTTGGCCCGAGCATACGACATCACGCGCCACTGTCATCCACGAAACGGCCGGTCTGATCCATGCCCACCCATTCGGAAACCCGCGCGCTGCCCTATTCGGCCCAGCAGATGTACGACCTGGTGGCGGATGTCGGGCGTTATCCCGAGTTTCTGCCCTGGTGTGCGGCGGCGCGGGTCCGCAAGGTGACCCCTGCGGGCGAGGCGCGCCTGATGGAAGCGGATCTGGTGATCAGCTTCAAGGCGTTCCGCGAACGGTTCGGCAGCCGGGTCATGCTGTGGCCCGAAAAAAAGAAGATCGACACCGAATATATCGACGGGCCGTTCAAATACATGATCTCGCACTGGGCCTTTGCCGATACGCCGACCGGGTGCGATGTCTCGTTTCACGTCGATTTCCAGTTCAAGAACGTGATCCTGCAAAAGGTCATCGGCCTGGTGTTCAACGAGGCGATGCACCGGATCGTCCGTGCCTTTGAAACCCGCGCCCAGGCGCTCTATGGGGCGGGTTCTTGACGCCGGTTGCCGCGCCGCGCAGTCTGGCGGCATGCTTATCCGGATTGTCCTGTTTCTGCTATCCCTGACCGGCCCTGCCATTGCCTCGGAGGCTTGCGACGATCTTTGGCTCAGCCGCAATCAGATCATGGATCGGGCCGGGTATTGCTTTGCCAGCCCGTTGGGGCAGGCGCTGTTTGACAATACCGGTTGTACCGCCGGGCAAATCCGGCTGTCCCCGGCGGATCAGCAGGATATCGGCAAGCTGCGCGCGCTTGAGGCGCGGATCGGGTGCCGGGTGGACACGAACCGGCGCTGGCTGAACCTGACCGACCTGAATTTCCGTCTGGCGCTGTCCAGTATTCCGGTGCTGGATGAGTTGCCCGGGGCTTGCCTGGCCTGGACCGGGCCGGAAACGCCGCTCTATGCCGGCCATCAGAAACCGTTTCACGCCATCGGCCAGATCGTGCCCGGCGACAAGATCGGGTTCGACCACTGGCCGGTCGGAGACTGGACCTATGTGACCGCCCACACGCCCCATGGGCACGCGTTCAAAAGTGCCGGCTGGCTCTATTGGCCGGGCCGGATCCCCTGTTCGGAAATGATCCCGTGACCTGCCCGGGCCGTTTGCGAAGATACCGGCAGGGCCGTGCCCGATCATGAAGGACGGCCTGACAGAACATCTGGCTGCCTTTGCCAGCGGGCCGCTCGCGCCCAGCGAAACCGTCCGGCAGGTCGTGCGCCTTTCGGCACTGGACTGGCTGGCCGTCGGGCGCGCCGGGGCGGATGAACCGGTGTCCCGCATCGTCCGCGACATGGTGCTGGCCGAGGCCGGGACCGGACAGGCGCGGCTGTTTGGCAGCGCAACAGCGGTTCCGGCGCGGGCCGCGGCGCTGGTCAATGGCACCACGTCACACGCGCTGGATTACGACGACACGCATTTCGCCCATATCGGCCATCCTTCGGTGGCGGTCTTTCCGGCGGCGCTGGCGGTGGCCCAGATGCAGAACGCGCCGCTGGCCGACATGCTGCAGGCCGCGCTGGTGGGAATCGAATTGTCGATTCGTGTCGGGCTGTGGCTGGGGCGGGACCACTATCAGATCGGCTATCACCAGACCGCCACTGCGGGGGCGTTTGGCGCCGCCGCTGCTGCCGGGCGTCTGCGGGGACTGGATGCGGCAGGAATGGAGCAGGTGATGGGCGTCACGGCCACCCGCGCGGCGGGGCTGAAGGCGCAGTTCGGCACCATGGGCAAGCCCTATAATGCCGGGATGGCGGCCGCTACAGGGATCGAGGCGGCGCTGCTGGTTGATCGCGGGTTTTCTGGCAATCCGCTGGCGTTGCAGGGCGGGCAGGGTTTCGGCGCCACCCATCACGGCGAAAACCGGGTCTCCACGGCGCTGGACGGATTGGGTGACCTGTGGCTGACCGAGACCATCAGCCACAAGTTTCACGCCTGCTGCCACGGGTTGCACGCGGCGCTCGAGGCGGCCCACGAGCTGGATGTCGCGGCTCCCGATATCGCGTCGATGACGGTGCGCACGCATCCGCGGTGGATGAGCGTCTGCAATCAGCCGGCGCCGACGACCGGTCTGGGGGCCAAGTTCAGCTACGCCACGGTGCTGGCCATGCGCGTCGCGGGTCATGACACGGCACGGCTGGACAGTTATGCCGATGCGATCTGTGCCGACCCGCGTGTGATCGAATTGCGCCGACGCATCACCGTTGTCGCGGATGACGCCCTCAGCGAGACCGGGGCCGTCCTGACCCTGGTGCGCCGCGACGGAAAACGGCATGAGGCGGCACATGATTTGCAGGCCGCGCTGCCGCTGGCTGACCGCACCGACCGGGTGCGGCGCAAGGCGGCGGTGCTGATCGGTGCGGAACGGGCCGCCCGCGCCTGGACCCTGCTGCAGAAAGACGAAAGCGCCGCAGAGTTCGCGGCGCTTTTGTGAGTGTTTCCTGCGCCTGCGGAGGCAGGCCCACATGGGGCTGGCTCAGCTGGTGAACTCGTAGGCACGTTCGCCATGCACGCTCAGATCCAGCCCGTTGGTCTCGGTTTCGGCATCCACACGCAAAGGCGTGATCGCACCGACCAGCTTGACCAATACCACGGTGACCACGACGGTGAACACGCCGACAATGGCCAGGCCGCCCAGCTGCGCGGCCCATGAGCCGGCGCCGAACACCGCGATCATCAGCGTGCCAAAGATGCCGCCGACCCCATGCACGGCAAAGACGTCCAGCGTGTCATCGATTTTCAGCGTATTGCGCACCAGGTTCACGGCCTCCTGGCACAGCACGCCGGCGACGGCACCGATGATCAGCGCTTCGATCGGGCCGACAAAGCCGCTGGCCGGGGTGATCGAGGCCAGGCCCGCGATGGTGCCGGTGACGATACCGACCAGGCTGGCCTTGCCGAACTTGATGCGTTCCCACAATGCCCAGGTCAGCGAGGCCGTGGCCGCCGAGATATGGGTGACGGTCAGCGCCATTGCCGCGCCGCCATCGGCCGCCAGCTGGCTGCCGCCGTTGAAACCGAACCAGCCGACCCACAGCATCGCCGCGCCGACCATCACGAAACCGGGATTGTGCGGAGGTGTCGTGCGGTTGCGCCGCGGGCCGAGGAAAACGGCGATGATCAGTGCTGCCAGACCGGCGGTTTCATGCACGACGATACCGCCGGCAAAATCGCGCACCCCGGTCTCGCCAAAGAGGCCGCCATCGCTCAGCATGCCGCCGCCCCAGATCCAGTGCACGACGGGGGCATAGCACAGCAGCATCCACAAAGCGGAAAACAGCATCACGAACCCGAACCCGACCCGTTCCACATAGGCCCCGACGATCAGGGCAGGGGTGATGATCGCAAAGGTCATCTGAAAGGCAAAGAACAGGATTTCGGGCAGGGTGCCGGACAGGCTGTCCGCATCCACGCCCAGCAGCATGACCTTGTCCAGCCCGCCCCAAAGGCCGGTGGTGCCGCCGCCAAAGGCGATGGAATACCCCAGCGCCAGCCAGAGCACGCTCATCAGACAGGCAATCGCATAACAGTGCATGAACACGCTGAGCACGTTGCGCGCCCGCACCAGGCCGCCATAGAACAGCGCCAGTCCGGGCAATGTCATGAACAGTACCAGCGCCGTGGCGACGATGATCCATGCTGTATCGGCTGCATTCATTGGCTCTTCCTTCCGGCGATATTTCGATTTCGCGGGTTAAGGCCGAGGCGGGCTGGGGAAAAAAGAGGCGAACGGCCAATTCCGGCGCAAAAAGCGGGCAAATCCGCAAATGCCGTTTTATTGGGCGCTCTTGCGGGTCACTTGCCCGATTTCTGTTCGATCGCCGAAACGCCCTGGGCCAGCAGGTCCAGCGCATGGGCGCAGGCGGCCCGACGCACCTGGTCGCGGCCCAACGCGCCGAAATCCACGGTTTCGCTGCGTGTCTCGCAGCCCTGCACGGCCAGGCCGAAACAGACCCGCCCCTCGGGCTTATGCTCTGATCCGCCGGGTCCGGCGATACCGGTTACCGACACGGCCAGTTCCACCTGCGCGCCGGTGCGGGCGCCTTCGGCCATCTCTTGCGCCACCTCTTCGGACACTGCGCCGACGGCCAGCAGGGTGCCGGCGCGCACGCCAAGCAATTCTTGTTTGGCCGAATTGGAATAGGTGACAAGCCCGCGTTCGAACACCTCGGATGACCCGGCGACATCGGTCAGGGCGGCGGCCACCAGGCCGCCGGTACAGCTTTCGGCAGTGACAATCCGAAGCTTGGCGGCGCGGGCCCGCCGCAGCAGGTCGGCCACGGTCAAGATGCGATCCCCCCGTGCCACAGGGCGGCCAGGACGATTACGCCGATCGCCGCAAACGCTCCGGCGATCATGTCGTCCAGCATGACCCCCATGGCGTCGTTGCGCCGGTCGGCCCAGCCCACCAGCCAGGGCTTGGTGATGTCAAACAGGCGGAACAGCAGGAAGGCCGCGATCCAGCCGGGCCACATGCGCAGGATGTCCAGCTCCATGCTCCAGGCGGCGTAGCTGAGGGGAAGCAGCGCGGTCAGTTGCCCGGCAACCTCGTCGATGACGATTTCCGAGGGGTCGTGATCGGCGCTGTCCCGGGTCATCACCCGTGTCGCCCAGAGCCCCTTGAGGAAACTGGCCGCCACCGCCACCAGCATCAGCGGAAAGCCTCCGATCACATGGAACAGCCAGCCCAGCGGCAGCGCCGCCAGCGATCCCCAGGTGCCCGGGGCGGGGCGCAGATACCCGACGCCACCCACCGTCGCGATCAGGCGCGCCAGACGGTTCATGACGTCACCAGCGTGGCGGTGGCAAGTGCCGCGATGCCTTCGCCGCGCCCGGTAAAGCCCAGTTGTTCCGAGGTCGTTGCCTTGACCGAAACCCGGTTGGCATCCAGCCCGGCGATCTCGGCAAGACGGGTGCGCATGGCCGCTGCATGCGGCCCGATCTTGGGATGCTCGCAGATCAGGGTGATATCGGCATGGTTCACCCGAAACCCCATCTGCATCGCCAGACCGACCGCATGGCGCAGAAAGATGTCGCTGGCCGCGCCCTTCCATTGCGGGTCAGAGGGGGGAAAGTGCTGGCCGATATCGCCGCGCGCCAGAGCGCCATAAATCGCGTCGGTCAGCGCATGCATGCCGACATCGGCATCGGAATGGCCGCGCAGCCCGTGGTCATGCGGCACCTGAACGCCGCATAGCACCACATGATCGCCGGGGCCGAAACGGTGCACGTCAAAGCCGTTTCCCAGTCTAATGTCCATGGCGCTCCCTCAATATGCGTTCGGCCCGGGCGAAATCGCCGGGCAGGGTGATTTTCAGATTGTCTTCGTCGCCGGGGACGATGGCAACCGTCAGGCCGGCGGCGCGCGCCACTTCGACATCGTCGGCGGCCCCGCCGGGATGCGCGGCATGGGCGGCGCAGATGGCGTCATAGCGAAACCCCTGTGGTGTCTGGGCGCGGTAGAGACCCGTGCGGTCCTGCGTGCCGGTGACGATGTCGTCCGCGCCGGTCCACAGGGCGTCGGTGACCGCCAGCGCCGGGGCGGCGCCGGTCGCCCAGTCCAGCGCTGCGATGACATCGGCGATGACCGTCTGCGACACGCAGGGCCGGGCCACGTCATGGATCAGCACCCGCTCGGTGCCGCTGTTCTGCAGCGCCGCCAGCCCGGCGCGCACCGAGGCGGCCCGGTCCGCGCCTCCGGTGACCACCAGGCAACCGCGCATCTGAAACCGGTCGCGCCGGTCCATGTCGTCCGGATGCAGCACGATGACGATCTGCCGGATGCCCGGCGCCATGAGAAAGGCATTCAGCGTGTGGCCGGCCACCGTGTCATCGCCCAGCTCTTGCCATTGCTTGGCCAGGGCACCGCCGGCGCGCGTGCCGCGTCCGGCGGCGACGATGATGGCTGCGGTGGTCATGAACATGTCCTGTTTGCCGGCGCCGATCTCCGGCTGTTTTTCCGTCAGTGTCTTTATGTTGTGATGCACCGTGAGGCAATCACCGGGGGCGATATGCTTAAAATATAGGCAAATGCTTTTTCTTGCGGCAGAATGCCCCCGCTAATTGTTGTCCAGCTGCGGTGCGACGGCTAAACCGGCGGAACCCGAACAAGGTTTGATCCCGTGATCCCGCAACCTCGCGACATATTACCGAACCCGCCCGTCCTGCTGGCGCCGATGGCCGGAATCACCGACAGGCCCTTTCGCGATCTGGTACAGGGCTTTGGTGCCGGGCTGGTGGTCAGCGAAATGGTTGCCAGCCAGGAGATGGTGCAGGCCAAGCCCGGCGTGCGCGAACGCGCCGAACTCAGCACCGATGTCGAGAACACCGCCGTGCAACTGGCCGGGCGCGATTCGCACTGGATGGCCGAGGCGGCCCGGCAGGTGGCGGATCGTGGCGCCGCGATCATTGACATCAACATGGGCTGCCCGGCCAAGAAGGTCACCAACGGCTATTCCGGCTCGGCGTTGCTGAAGACCCCCGATCACGCCCTGCGCCTGATCGAGGCGGTGGTGGCGGCGGTAGACGTGCCGGTCACCCTGAAGACCCGGCTGGGCTGGGATGCCGATTGCCTGAATGCCGCCGACGTGGCGCGCCGGGCCGAGGCGGCCGGGGTGCGGATGGTCACCATCCACGGCCGCACCCGCTGTCAGTTCTACAAGGGTGCTGCAGACTGGGGCGCCATTGCGGCGATCAAGCGCGCGGTCACCATCCCGGTGATCGCCAACGGCGACATACACGATACGGCCACCAGCCGCGCGGCCCTGGCGCAATCGGGCGCCGATGGCGTGATGGTGGGGCGCGGCGCGCAGGGGGTGCCCTGGCGACTGGCGCAGATCGCTCATGACATCTGGGGTGCGCCCGCCCCCCGCGTTCCGCAAGGCGACGATCTGGCGGCAATGGTCAGCGGTCATTATCAGGCGATGCTGTCCTTTTACGGCAGCGATCTGGGGCGGCGCGTCGCGCGCAAGCATCTGGGCTGGTACATGGACCATGCCGGTACACCGCCGGACCTGCGGCGGCGCATCCTGACCGAAACGGCACCCGCCGCAGTTCTTCGGCTGCTGCCCGCGGCACTGCGCCGGTCGCAGCAGGTGGCGGCATGATGTCGGATGCAGCGATCTGGGCCTCTCTGCCCGTGCCGGCCTTTCTGATCGATGCGCGGGACATCATCACCGACATCAATTCCGCCGGCGAGGGGTTTCTCAACGCGTCGGCCCGGACGGTGCTGGGGCAGCCGGTCTGGGACCAGATCGCGATCGATGCGCCGATCGAAGCCGCCTTCGACCGCGCCCGGGCCAATGGCACACCGCTGTTCGTCAACGATATCGATGTCGGCTCGGGCAACCGGGCGCCGCTGCAATGTGGGCTGCAATTCGCGCCGCTGCTGGACAGCCCGGGCACGATGATCCTGCTGATTTCGCCGCGCGAGCTGGCCGGGCGGATGACCCAGAGCCATTCGGTGAAATCCGCGGCGCAATCGGCCATCGGCATGGCCGAGATGCTGGCCCACGAGATCAAGAATCCGCTGGCCGGAATCACCGGAGCGGCGCAGCTGCTCGGCATGAACCTGCCGGCGGCTGATCTGGAGCTGACCGATCTGATCGTTGCTGAAAGCCGGCGCATCGTGAAACTGCTGGAACAGGTCGAGCAGTTCGGTAATCTGTCGGTGCCGGAACTTCGCGCCGTCAATGTGCATGATGTGCTGGACCGGGCAAGGCGCTCGGCGCTGTTGGGGTTTGGCGCGCAGATGCGGATCATCGAGGATTACGACCCGTCGCTGCCGCTGGCGCTGGGCGATCCCGACCAGTTGCTGCAGGTCATCCTGAACCTGCTCAAGAACGCCGCCGAAGCGGCCGGTCCCCAGGGCGGTACGATCCGCATGCGCAGCTATTACGAGCATTCCTTTCGTCTGCGCCGTGCCGATGGCTCTGGACAGGCCCTGCCGCTGCAGGTCGAGATCATCGATGACGGACCCGGTCTGCCCGACCGGATCCGGGCCGATGTATTCGACCCTTTCGTGTCCGGACGCGAGAATGGCACCGGGCTGGGACTGGCGCTGGTCAGCAAGATCATTTCCGATCATGGCGGGTGGATCTCGGTCACCTCTGTGCCCGGGCATACCGTGTTCCGTCTGTCGCTGGCGCGGGCGCCGAACGATCTGAAAAACGAGGAGACGTCCTGATGGATGGTACAGTTCTGGTTGCCGATGATGACCGCACGATCCGGACGGTCCTGACCCAGGCGCTGACCCGCGCCGGCTGTCGCGTGCATGCCACCAGTTCCCTGACCACGCTGATGCGCTGGGTCGCCGAGGGCAAGGGGGACGTGGTGATCAGCGACGTGATGATGCCGGACGGCAACGGGCTGGAAATGCTGCCGCGCATTGCGCAGGACCGTCCCGGTCTGCCGGTCATCGTGATTTCGGCGCAGAACACCATCATGACGGCCATCCAGGCCGCCGAAGCCGAGGCCTATGACTATTTGCCCAAACCGTTCGATCTGCCCGACCTGATGAAACGCACGGCGCGCGCGCTGGAACTGAAACGGCGCGCGCCCGCCGCCAGCGATGCGGCGTCGCAGGACCGGCCCGAAGACTTGCCCCTGGTTGGGCGCACACCGGTCATGCAGGCGCTGTACCGGCTGGTGGCGCGGGTGATGAACACCGATCTGCCGGTACTGATCTCGGGCGAAAGCGGCACCGGAAAATCGCTGATCGCGCGCGCTATCCACGATTTTTCCGATCGCCGGACCTTGCCGTTCATCACCGTGGCGGCCGCCGATCTGCAGGAACTGGAAGGCCCGGCGCGGGTGTTGGCGCGGGCCAAGGGGGGCACCGTTCTGATCGACGAGATCGCCGATGTCGATGACGAGATCCAGGCCCGCATCGTGCGGATGATGGATGCGCCGGGGGATCACATGCCGCGGTTCATGGCCACCGGCCAGGGCGATCTGGCAGCGGCGATGGAGCAGGGCCGGCTGCGTCAGGACCTTTACTATCGGCTCAGCGGCGCGGTTCTGGACGTGCCGGCGCTGCGCGAACGGGTGGACGATATCCTGTTGCTGGCAGATCATTTCCTGGCACGCAGCGAACGGGATGACGCGCCCAAACGTCTGCTGAGCGCGCAGGCCAAGGATCTGTTTCGGGCCTATAGCTGGCCGGGAAATGTGCGCCAGCTTGAGAACACGATTCGCCGTCTGGTGCTGACCAGCCGCACCGACGAGATCACCCGCAGCGAGGTCGAGGCGGTGCTGGGCAGCCAGCCCGAGATCGCGCCGGTGCTGGGCGGCGGCGAGTCCGAGAAACTGTCCGGCTCGGTGGCGCGGCACTTGCGGCGCTATTTCGATCTGCACGGAAATATGCTGCCGCCACCGGGGCTTTACAGCCGGATACTGCGAGAAGTTGAATTGCCTCTGATAGAAATCGCGCTTGAGGCGACAGGCGGCAATCAGGCGAAATGCGCCGACCTGCTGGGCATCAACCGAAATACGCTGCGCAAGAAAATCACCGATCTGGATATAGAGGTGACACGGCGCCGCAAGTTGATGTAAAAAGGCCACAGAAGCGTGGCATGCCGGTGCCAGACCCGTTCGAACCGGCGCACGACCACGACATCTGGCGGTCTGCCGCATTTGCGGCACAGCAACTATGAGGGCAGCACGTGACAGCACGGTCACAGAACAGGCCATTGCTGACATTCAACAGGTGGCGTCGCACGCGGCGGGCAAAGAATGTCGGCACGCTGGGTCTGGTGGTACTGGGGCCGTTGCTGGCGCTGGCGACCTTTATGGTCCTGGGTCCGTTCGATCAGAACGCTTCGGCACCGGCATTGCGGTTCATTCTGCTGGCGGACATGGTCTATATCCTGGTGGTCGCCACGCTGGTTCTGGCCCAGATCGTCCGTCTGATCGCCGCCCGGCGCGCCCGCTCGGCGGGATCGCGCCTGCACTTGCGGCTGACCGGCGTCTTTGCCCTTTTGGCGCTGATCCCCACGGTGATCGTCGCGGTCTTTGCCGGGCTGACGGTCAATATCGGGCTCGAAGGCTGGTTCTCGGACCGGGTGCGGCAAGTGGTCGGCACCTCGCTTTCCGCGGCCGAAGCCTATGAACTGGAACACCGTCAGAACCTGTTGCAGGACGCCAGCGCGCTGGGACGGTTTCTGGACACGGCCCGGCGGGCGACGTTTTTTCTGAACGATGCCGAGTTGCGGCAATTGCTGGGGCAGGGCCAGGCGCAGATCCAGCGCGGCCTGCGCGAGGCCTATGTCATCGACGGTACCGGCGATATCCGGGCGCGCGGCGAGGGTTCCTATCTTTTCGATTTCGAACATCCGGACCCGGACCAGATTGCGGCGGCGCGCGAAGAGGGAATGCTGATCGTTCAGGACTGGGACAACAACGAGTTCCGTGCGCTGGTGCGGCTGAACGCGTTTGTCGACCGGTTTCTCTATGTCAGCCGGGTGGTCGATGGCGAGATCCTCAGCCTGCTGGACGAAACCAAGGAAACCGCGCTGTTGTACCAGCAGCTGGAAAAGGAGCGCGGCCGGGTTCTGTTCGAATTCGGGCTGCTGTATCTCGGCTTTGCGGTGATCCTGATCCTGGCGGCGATCTGGCTGGGCCTGTGGTTCGCCGAGCGCCTCAGCCGCCCGGTCGGGCGCCTGACCACGGCGGCGCAAAAGGTCGGCAGCGGCGATCTGGACGTGCAGGTCGTCGAGGAAGAGGGCGATGACGAGATCGCCATGCTGGGCCGCTATTTCAACCAGATGACGCATCAGTTGAAGGGCCAACGCGACCGGCTGCTGGACAACACGGATCAGATCGAGCGGCGGCGGCGGATGTTTGACTCGGTTCTGTCCTCGGTCACCTCGGGGGTCGTCGGTCTGGACCCCGAGGGGCGGGTGACCTTCGTGAACCGTTCGGCCGAGCGGTTGCTGGACTGGTCCGGCGACGAACAGTCGCTGGCGCTGTCGGTGGCGGTGCCGGAGTTCGGGCCACTGTTCGAAACACTCCAGGCCGGCGATACCGAGGTCGCGCAGGGCGAGGTCAAGGTGTCGCGCCAGGGCCGGCTGGAGAACCTGCTGGTGCGCATGTCGACCCGGCGCGAGGCGGATGGCGGTCTCGAGGGCTATGTGGTGGCGTTCGACGACGTGACCGACCTGGTCAGCGCCCAGCGGATGGCGGCCTGGGGCGATGTGGCGCGGCGCATCGCGCATGAGATCAAGAACCCGCTCACGCCGATCCAGCTGAGCGCGGAACGGATCAAACGCAAATTCGCGCCTGTGCTGGGCGAGGACCGCGCCAAGCTGGAGGCGATGACCGATGTCATCGTGCGCCAGACCAACGATCTGCGCCGCATCGTCGACGAGTTTAGCAAGTTCGCCCGCATGCCGGAACCGGACCGCCGCAGCGAGGACCTGACCAAACTGGTGGCGGATGCGGTTCTGCTGCAACAGACCGGCCAGCCGGATGTGCAGATCGTGGCCGATCTGCCAGCGGTGCCGATTCTGGCCGAGGTGGACGCGACGATGATCTCCCAAGCATTGACGAATCTGATCAAGAATGCCGGAGAAGCCATTGAGACATATTGTAAAAGTGGCGTTTCTGACGAATTTCGGCCGCAGATTCGGATCGGCATGACAACGCGGCCGCTGGGCTGCGAGATCACCATCGCGGACAATGGCATCGGCCTGCCCGAGGATCGCGCCCGGCTGTTTGAACCCTATGTCACCACCCGCGACGCCGGCACCGGCCTGGGCCTGCCGATCGTCAAGAAGATCATCGAAGAACATGGCGGCACGCTGACATTGGAGGATGCGCCGGTGTTTGACGGGCAAAGTCATTTCGGCGCGATGGCCGTGATCAGGTTGGCCACGATCCAGGGCGACCCGATTTCCGACCGGACACATGCCGAGACAACCGAGGAAAAGGCAGGAACGAGATGAGCGATATTCTGATTGTGGACGACGAACGCGACATTCGCGAACTGGTTTCCGACATTCTCCAAGACGAAGGCTATG
This sequence comes from Sedimentitalea sediminis, assembly GCF_042687825.1. NCBI lineage: Bacteria > Pseudomonadati > Pseudomonadota > Alphaproteobacteria > Rhodobacterales > Paracoccaceae > Sedimentitalea > Sedimentitalea sediminis. The sequence continues at coordinate 243,199 of NZ_JBHUQE010000002.1, forward strand.
GCACGCGACTGGCCGGCAATTCCGACGATTGCATGGCGGCGATCAATGCCGAGCCTCCGGCGCTGCTGGTTCTGGATATCTGGCTCAAGGACAGCCGGATGGATGGCATCGACATCCTCAAGGCGGTGAAACGCGACAATCCCGATGTGCCGGTGGTGATCATTTCGGGTCATGGCAATATCGAGATCGCCGTCGCGGCGATCAAGCAGGGCGCCTATGACTTCATCGAGAAACCGTTCAACATCGACCAGTTGCTGGTGGTGATCCGCCGGGCCATGGAAACCTCGCGTCTACGTCGGGAAAACAGCGCGCTCAGGAACCGCGACGCGTCGGTGGCCGACATGATCGGCAACAGTGCGGCCTTTCGCGGCCTGATCGGCAATCTGGACAAGGTCACCAAATCCAATGGCCGGGTGATGCTGACCGGTCCGGCCGGGTCGGGCAAAGAGATCGCCGCGCGCTATATCCATGCGCATTCCAGTCGTGCCAATGCTCCCTTTGTCACTGTCAACTGCGCCAGCATCGAACCGGATCGCATGGAGGAGGTGCTGTTTGGCCGCGAAACCGCTGGCCGCGGTGTCGAACCGGGCCTGCTGGAACAAGCCCATGGCGGGGTGATCTATTTCGATGAGGTCGCCGACATGCCGCTCGGCACCCAGTCCAAAATCCTGCGGGTGCTGGTGGATCAGCAGTTTCAGCGGGTCGGCGGCAATGACAAGGTGCGGGTCGACCTGCGGGTGATTTCCAGTACCAACCGGAACCTCGAAGAAGAGATCCGCGCCGAACGGTTCCGCCAGGAACTGTATCATCGCCTGAACGTCGTGCCGATCGCGGTGCCGTCGCTGGAGGAGCGGCGCGAGGACATCCCCCTGTTGGCCGAGCACTTCATCCAGGCCTGCAATGCCAGCCAGGGTCTGCCGTTGCGGCCCCTGTCCGAAGAGGCGGTGGCGCTGATGCAGACAATGATATGGCCCGGCAACGTGCGCCAGCTCAAGAACCTGGTCGAGCGGGTGCTGATTCTGGGCGAGGGAACCGGTCCGATCGAGGCCCGCGAACTGCCCAATGACGAAGAGAAACAGGCCAATGATGGCCGCGTCGTGCTGTCCGGTGCGCTGGCGACCCTGCCGCTGCGCGAGGCGCGCGAAGCCTTTGAAAGGGAATATTTGCTGACGCAGATCAACCGCTTTGGCGGCAATATCAGCCGCACAGCCAGCTTTGTCGGCATGGAGCGCAGCGCTCTGCATCGCAAGCTGAAATCGCTTGGCGTCGTAACCTCGTCAAAATCCGGTGCCCGCGTGGCGCATGTCGAGGACGAGGCGACCGAACCCACCGGCTAGGCCGCGGCCGCGGCGGCTATTCGGCGGCGATGGGCGCCTGCGGCGTCACGATCTGCCAGGTTCCGTCGTCATAGGGAATGGCGCAGGACTCTTCTGTCAGGCGGGGCAGGGTACGGGTCGGCGCCGGCGGCACCGCCCGTGCCACAGCTGCCGAACAACGCGGTACGGTGACCGGCTGATAGCCCTTTTGCGCCATGCACATGTCCTGGACCCGCAGGCGCAGGTCGCGGTTCACATCCACCGTGTAAATGCCGCCATCGGCCCAGTATCCGGGCCGGTAATAGCATCCGCCACCGGTGCAATATTGCCCGCCGGGAAAATAGATCGGCGGGCGTTGCCGGATCTGGTTCGCCACAGGCGCGTCCTTGAGGGCGGCGACTTCGCAGCGGGTTGCATCCGTCTGCATCCGGCTGACCGAGGCGCCGGGTCGGTAATAGATCGACAAGGGACCGCAGGCACCCAGAAACAGTCCGGCGGCGATTATCCAATTCGCAGGCTTCATGGTTCCATTCTGCCCCGGGCCGGTGGCGGTTACAATTGAATTGACCCCCGTTTGGGCATCTGTCATGCAAAGGATCGCTGAATTCGCGGCCAGAGGGCAAGACGGCATGAAGGTCATCATTTGCGGTGCAGGTCAGGTCGGCTGGCAGATCGCGCGGCACCTGTCGGGCGAACAGAACGATGTCACCGTCGTGGACAGCAATCCCGATCTGGTGCGCCGGGCCACCGATACGCTGGACGTGCAGGGCGTCGCAGGTTTTGCCAGCTATCCCGACATTCTGGACAAGGCCGGGGCGCGGGATGCCGACATGATCATCGCCGCGACCTATTCCGACGAGGTCAACATGGTCACCTGCCAGGTGGCGCATTCGGTGTTCTCGATCCAGCGCAAGATCGCGCGCCTGCGGGCGCAATCCTATCTGACGGCGATCTATTCCGATCTCTACCGCCGCGATCACCTGCCCATCGACGTGGTGATCAGCCCCGAGCGCGAAGTGGCGGCGGCGGCGATGCAGCGCCTGTCCGCCCCTGCCGCCTTTGACACTGAAACCTTCATGAACGGCAAGGCGCAGCTGCTGGGCGTCTCGATCGAGGAAGACTGCCCGATCGTGAACACGCCGCTGCGCCAGCTGACCGACCTTTTTTCGACTCTGCGTTCGATCGTGGTCGGGGTGCGCCGCGACGGATCGCTTTTCGCCCCTGAACCCAATGACCAGTTGTTCGTCGGCGATGATTGTTACGTTTTCGCCCATGTCGACGACATCGGGCGGGTTCTCGAAGTCTTTGGCAAGACGCAGCAGAAACAGGAACGCCTGGTGATCGTCGGGGGCGGCAATGTCGGGCTGACCGTGGCGCGCACGCTGGAAACCCGTGCCGTGCGCACCCGCACCAAGATGATTGAACGCAGTCGCGCCAGCGCGGAACAGGCCGCCGAAAGGCTGGAACGCACCATTGTCCTGCACGGCGACGGGCTGGATACGGTGCTGCTGAACGAGGCCGGGATCGAACGGGCCGACGCGATGCTGGCGGTCACCGATGATGACAAGACCAACATTCTGGTGGCCGTGCGCGCCAAGGCCGAGGGCTGTCCCTATGCCATTGCGCTGATCAACGATCCGACCCTGGTGCCGCTGATGGCTCCGCTGGGGATCGATGCCTATATCAATCCGCGCGCAACCACGGTCAGTTCTATTCTGCGCCATATCCGCCATGGCCGGGTGCGCGCGGTCTATTCCGTCGGCGATGCCGAGGCCGAGGTGATCGAGGCCGAGGTGATGTCGACCTCGCCGCTGGCAGGCCAGCGCATCCGCGACATCGACTTTCCCGAGGGCGTGCTGGTCGGGGCCGTGATGCGCGACGGCGAGATCATGCGCCCGGTCGGCGGCCTGCGGATCGAGGAAAAGGACGTGATCGCCCTGTTTGCAATGGCCGACGACGTGCCCGAAGTCGAGCGGTTGATGCAGGTCTCGATCGACTTTTTCTGATCATGCAGGCCGAACAGACCAGCACCGGAATTTTCATGCGCTTGCCGATGTCCCTGCTGATCTGGGGCATCGCGGCGGCATCGATGTTCGTGCCGGCCTCTTACGCGCTGGTGCGCAACAATCACCCCGCGTCGCAATCCTTTTTCTATTCCGGGTTGCTGGGGTTGATCATCGTGACCCTGATTGCGATGTCCCTGGGCGGGCGCCGGCCGCGCTTCGGCACCCTGGGGCAATTGCTGTCCCTGCTCTTTGCCTATGCCATTCTGCCGGTCTTTCTGGCGATTCCCATGCATGAAGCATTGCAGAACACGCGGTTTCTGAACGCCTATTTCGATATGGTCAGCGCCATCACGACCACCGGAGCAGACCTGTTTGATGACCCCGGTCGTCTGTCTCCGTCGCTGCATCTGTGGCGGGCCCAGGTCGGCTGGATGGGCGGGCTGCTGATGTGGATTGCCGCCTCGGCGATCCTGGCGCCGCTGTCGCTGGGCGGGTTCGAAGTCACCGCGCGCGGTCAGCCCGGGCGCGACGCCATTGGTGCCGGCGCCATGCAGCGCGCCGAACCGCGCAAACGCCTGTTGCGCATCACCGTCGCGCTGGCGCCGATCTACGCCGGTCTGACCATGATCCTGTGGGTGCTGTTGCTGATCAGCGGCGAGGCCTCGCTGACCGCTCTGTGCCATGCCATGTCGGTGATGGCGACCTCGGGCATCTCGCCGGTCGGCGGGATGAACGGCGCCAGCGCCGGTATTGCCGGCGAAGCCCTGCTGTTCCTGTTCATGTTCTTTGCCCTGTCGCGCCTGACGTTTTCCAGCGACACCTCGATGGTCAGCGCCGCGCGGCTGGACCGCGACCCCGAGTTCCGCACCGCGCTCTTGCTGATCGTCGGTCTGCCGTCATTGCTGTTCCTGCGTCACTGGCTGGCCTCGCTCGAGGTCGGGGCCGGAGAGAGCTTTGTGCAGGCTCTGCATGCCTTTTGGGGGGCGATGTTCACCGTGATGTCGTTTCTCACCACCACCGGTTTTGAAAGCGCGGATTGGGACGAGGCCCAGCAATGGTCCGGTCTGGGCACGCCGGGTCTGATCCTGATGGGGCTGGCGGTGATCGGCGGCGGCGTCGCCACCACCGCCGGCGGGGTCAAGCTGCTCAGGGTCTATGCGCTGTATCTGAACGGGCTGCGCGAGATGCAGCGCCTGGTGCATCCCTCCTCGGTCAGCAGCATCAAGGGCAGCCAGCGCATCCAGCGCGATGGCGCCTTTATCGCCTGGGTGTTCTTCATGCTGTTTGCCATGTCTCTGGCGATGATCAGCTTGGCCCTGGCCGCGCTTGGGGTATCGTTTGACCATGCCATCGTGCTGAGCATCGCCAGCCTGTCCACCACCGGCCCTGTCATCCATGTGGCGGCCGAAACCCCGATCCGGCTGGTCGAACTGAGCGATGCGGCCAAGACCGTTCTATGCGCGGCCATGGTACTGGGCCGTCTGGAAACGCTGGCCATCATCGCGCTGTTCACGCCGGATCTCTGGCGCAATCGGTGAGCAGGTGCAAACAAGCATCCGTAAGGAACGTTTTTGGGTGGAAGTTCTTGGCGCGGCGCGACATACTTGTGCATCAGGGGCGTAGCAAAGCACATTAATTGGCAAGAACAACGGTGAGAATTTGAAATAATGGCATCTGACAGACAGAATCTTCAGGACGCATTTCTGAACCACGTCCGCAAGACCAAGGTCCCGGTCACGATCTTTTTGATCAATGGCGTGAAATTGCAGGGTGTCATAACCTGGTTCGACAACTTCTGTGTGCTGTTGCGCCGCGATGGTCAGTCCCAGCTTGTGTACAAACATGCGATTTCGACCATCATGCCGTCGCAGCCGATTAACCTGTACGAGGGCGAAGACGCCACTTGATGGAGCATGACCAGCGCCGCACCCGTGCCTGGGTGCTGCATCCCGATATCAAATCGGATCCTGATCGCCGTCCGGCCGAGCCGGCCTTGCAGGAGGCCGTTGCCCTGGCTGCGGCTTTGCCGGATCTCGAGGTCATCGACGCGCAAACTGTGCGTCTGCCGCGCCCGCATGCCGGCATGCTGTTCGGTTCGGGCAAGATCGATGAACTGGCCGAACTGTTCCGCGCGAATGAGGTCGAACTGGTTCTGATCGACGGACAGGTCAGCCCGGTGCAGCAGCGCAATCTGGAAAAGGCCTGGAACGTCAAGCTGCTGGACCGGACCGGCCTGATCCTGGAGATATTCTCGGATCGCGCGCGCACCCGCGAGGGTGTGCTGCAGGTCGAGATGGCGGCGCTGTCCTATCAGCGCACCCGGCTGGTGCGGGCCTGGACCCACCTGGAGCGCCAGCGCGGCGGGCTGGGTTTTGTCGGCGGTCCCGGCGAAACCCAGATCGAGGCCGACCGGCGTGCCATCGACGAACAACTGGTGCGGCTGCGCCGGCAGCTGGACAAGGTGGTCAAGACCCGCACGCTGCACCGCGCCGCGCGGGCCAAGGTGCCCTATCCGATCGTCGCGCTGGTGGGCTATACCAATGCCGGAAAGTCCACGTTGTTCAATCGCCTGACCGGGGCCGAGGTCATGGCCAAGGACATGCTGTTCGCGACACTGGACCCGACGATGCGGCGGGTGCAGCTGCCCGACGGCCCCGAGGTGATCCTGTCGGACACGGTGGGGTTTATCAGCGATCTGCCGACCGAACTGGTGGCGGCGTTTCGCGCCACGCTCGAAGAAGTGCTGGGGGCCGATCTGATCGTGCATGTGCGCGATATCAGCCATGCCGACACCGAGGCCCAGGCCCGCGATGTCGCGGCGATCCTGACCGCTCTGGGAGTCGGTGAGGACCGGCCGCAGCTGCAGGTTTGGAACAAGCTCGACCTGCTGGACGCCGAGGCACGGCAGGCCATGCTGGCGCGCGCCGCGCGCGACGAGGCGGTCTTTGCCATATCGGCGCTGTCCGGGGACGGTATCGCCGATCTGCTGGCCGCCGTCGCCGAGACGCTGCAGGGCGTGCGGTCCGAGGCGCAGTTGCATCTGGGTTTTTCCGAGGGCAAACGCCGGGCCTGGCTGTTCCAGCAGGATCTGGTGCAGTCCGAAGTCCAGACCGAGGACGGGTTTGACATTACCGTTCTCTGGACGCCGAAACAGCACGCCCAGTACGACGCGCTATAGGCGCTCCGGGAACGGGAAAAGGGGCAAATCCGGCTCAGCCTTTGGCCTCTGGGGCGGCATTGCGCCGGATCGCGTGGCCGGTGGCCAGCGGCCCGATCAGTTCGAACACAACGGTCGCCCCGATGGTCAGAGCCATGATGAACGGGCCATGTTCGGGCAGGTATTCCGCGGCGATGAGAGCCATGCCGATCGCCACCCCGGCCTGGGGCAGCAGCGCAGGGCCGAACCAGGGGCGCTGATCGGGCGCAACGCGGGCCAGCGTGCCGCCCAGCCAGCCGCCCAGTATCCGGGCCAGACTGCGCAGCACCACATAGGCGGCGCCAAAGGGACCGATGGACAGCAGCGCCCCCAGATCCAGCGTCGCCCCGGCGAGCAGGAAAAAGATCACCATGAACGGCCATTGGATATACTCGATCTCGTGGAAGGCCTTGGTATGGTGGCGCGCCAGGTTGACGATAATCGCGCCCACGGTCATGCCGCTGATCAGATAGGACAGGTCCAGCCATATCGACAGGCCGGCGGTCAGAAAGACCAGCCCCAGCGCCTCGATGCGCAGTGGCTCGCCGTCTGACAGGCGTCCGGTCAGATAGGCTGCGGGCAGACCGATCACCAGCCCCAGTGCCAGCGAGCCCAGGATTTCTTTGACGGTCTTGATGAGAATGCCGTTATCGGTGCCGTTGCCCAGCCAGATCTGCACCAGCACCATCACCAGACTGAATGCGATCAGCCCCCAGGCATCGTCGATGGCCACGATGCCCTTGAGGGTGCGGGTGAAGCCGTTGTCGATACCGGTTTCGCGCAGCACGTCGTAGGTTGCCGCCGGATCGGTCGCGGTCGCGATCGCCCCCAGCACCAAAGCAGCGGCCAGCGGCAGTCCCAACGCCGCCAGCCCCAGCGACACGACGGCCAGTGTCACCGCAATCACCGCCAGCGAGATCAGCAGGATGGCCGCGCCATGGGCGCGCAGGGTTTTCAGCGACAGCGCGCTGCCCAGCAGAAAGGCCAGCATGCTCAGCGCGATGATCGAAACCAGCGGGTAAAGGTCCGAGATCATCGTCGGAATCAGGTCCAGCCCGGCGCTGCCGGCGGCCAGCCCGCAACCCAACAGCAGCGTCACACGGGGCAGGCGGGTGCGGCGGCCGGCCTGGTCGGCGACCAGACCCAGCAGAAACAGGGCGCCCAATGCGATCAATCCGATGGCGGTGTCATGCATCGGCTCAGTTCCCCGCCGGGATCAGCTGTGTGACGCCAACTGCGGCAGCCCGCGCCAGCCCCTGATCCAGCGACATGGGAATGTACTCGCCGCGCCGCCAGAGTTGCGCCAGATCGTCATAGTGGCGTGACAGGAAATGCCCGGATTGACCGGTCGAGGTCACAAAGACCGAACTATCCGGGTCGGCGAAATCATAGACCCCGCGATAGCCGGCGCCATGAATGTTGTCGAACGGCGCCGGATCCTGGCCCGAGGTCATGCCGCGCATCAGTGTGTTGTCGCCGCCGCTGGTGGACTGATGGATGTTGACGAAATAGCGCAGCACCGGAACATCCCCCAGAACCGGATGATCGTGGCGGGCCTGGTGGGCATCGCCCCAGCGCAGGCTTTCCAGCGCTGTACCATAGGTTTCGCCGATCCAGATCAGTGCATCGTCCAGGGCCAGCCGGGCCATGTCGGTGCAGGTTTCGACCGGCGCGCTCTGGCGCACGTCGCACCAGATGCTGGCCCCGTCGATATCGCGGTAGACACGTTCGATGAACAGCGGTTCGACATGGGTGAATTCATCCGCCAGCGGCCCCAGATCGTCGCGGATCAGCCGATCCTGCAGGGCACGCAGCCAGGCGGCATAGATCAGCGGTTCGGGCAGGTGTTCATTCATCTCTCCGTTCCAGTCGGCCAGCAGCGACAGGGCGATCTGGCGCTGGCGCTCGGGAGTGCCTTCGGGGGCGGATTCGCCGGTGAACCACAGATCGGCACCGATCAGCGGCAGCAGCGAACGGGCCGTAAAGCTGACGGGATCAAGCTGTGCCTCGATAAAGCTGTCACGGGTATGGACCTGCCGGGACTGCATCAGCTTGCGCCAGCGGTTCACCCGCTGCGTGTCGCCCCAGGAAAACGCGACATGGTCTGGAAAGGGCCGGTCCACCAGCTTGTTGTTGGTATTGCCCAGAATGCCGCCATCGGGGGCGACGAATTCGGGATTGTCCGCGTAGTCGGCGCGGCCCTGCCAGCGGTTTTCGGGCCGCCAGCCCTGCGCGGGCATCCGCCCCTGGCTCTGGTGGCGGGGATCGCGACGGGGCACCGCGCCGATCAGCTTCAGTGCAATGGTGTCCTGATCGACCAGCGACAGGTTTTGCGGCGGCGCCACGAACCCGGCGCCGATCTCGATCGCCTCTTGCACCGATTTTGCCCCCATCAGCGCGATCGCCGCTGACAGCGATGTGTCGTTCGGACTCAGCGCGGTCCAACTCAGCGACGCGACATGGCCTGGCGGCGTGACCTGGCCCAGACCGTAATGGCTGCCCGGCAGGACCGGGCCGTTTTCGGTCCAGCGCAGGGTCAGGGTAATCGGCGTTGCGTCCTTGATCTCGATGATCGAGGCGCGCCTTTCAAAGGCCTTGTAGCCATCGGGCGTCAGGTATTCCTCGGGATTGTCCGGGTTCAGCTGTTCGATAAACACGTCCTGATCGTCGACATGGGGCGACGTCAGCCCCCAGCCCAGGTCGGCGCTGCGCCCGGTCAGCACCACTGGCAGACCGGGAATGGTGCCGCCGATGACGCCGCCGCTGGCCAGTTCCAGCCGCGCCAGATACCAGATCGACGGGGCCGAGAGGCCCAGATGCGGATCGTTTGCCAACAAGGTGCCGCCAGCGGCCGACCGCGACGGTGCCGCTGTCCAGGCGTTGCTGGCACCGGCCAGGCCGAGCCTGGGAAAGGGCGAAAGGGGATCGTCGCGCATCATTGGCCCGGTCATGGCCGCCTGGCGGGGCAGGCGGGGCACCAGGCTGGCATATTCCGGCAGCGCCGCGATACCGGGACCGGGGGCGTCGGGCAGGATATCAACCAGTCGCGCCTGATCCTCCAGTTGCAGCGACACGCGGGCCCGCAGCACTTCGCCGGGCAGCTGATCGGTCAGGCGCAAGGCCATCAGCTTGATGATCACGATGGAATCCGCCGGCGACCAGGGGGCCACCGGGGCGTTGAACAGGAACATTTCCGGGGCGCCGCGTCCCAACGCTTTTTGGTTGATTTCGGCCAGCCGGGCATTGACCCCGGCGGCATAGGCGGTCAGCGCCTGTTGCGCCGGCGCGTCCTGTACCTGGACCGACCGCGCGGCCAGCCGATACAGATCGAGCCGGCGCAGCAGCTTGTCGATAGGAACCGTGCGCGCGCCGAAAATCTCGGACAGCCGGCCCTGCGCGGTGCGCCGCAGCATGGTCATCTGCCACAGCCGGTCCTGAGCATGGGCATAGCCCAGGGCAAAGAACACGTCCGCGTCGGTTTCGCCAAGGATATGCGGCACGTTGGCATTGTCGCGCACGATCTCGACCGGCGCGCTCAGCCCCTGGACCCGCACAGTCTGATCGTAATCCGGCAGCGATTGGCTGGCCAGGTAATAGACAAGCCCGACAGCCAGCACGATTAGCGCGATCAGCCCGACGGCAAATCGCAGCAACCAACGAAACACGATACCCATACTGGCCCTCTGTTTGCGCCGTGAAAGTTTCCGGGCAATTGATGATTTTTTCCGGCGGGAATGCCTGCTACCAAGACCTCCAGTCTATTTTATGCGCGCGCGGAGGGAAAGCACATGGCGAAACTGGCGTTTTTGGGTCTTGGGGTCATGGGATATCCAATGGCTGGGCACTTGCAGGCCGCCGGGCATGACGTGACGGTCTATAATCGCACCGGGGCCAGGGCCCGCGACTGGGTGGCACAGCATGGCGGCGAGCATGCCGCAACACCGCGTGCCGCAGCCGAGAACGCGGAATTCGTGATGGCCTGTGTCGGCAATGACGATGATCTGCGCAGCGTCTGTCTGGGAGAGGACGGCGCCTTTGCCGGAATGCCGGACGGAGCGGTTTTCGTCGACCACACCACGGTGTCGGCCAAGGTCACGCGCGAGCTGTACCAGGCGGCTGACAAGGCCCGGATCAGTTTCGTCGACGCGCCGATCTCGGGCGGGCAGGCCGGTGCCGAGAACGGCGTTCTTTCGGTCATGTGCGGGGGCGATTCCGGCGCCTATGAGCGCGCCGAGCCGATCATCGCAACCTATGCCCGCATCTGCCGCCGCATCGGCGACAGCGGCGCCGGGCAGATGACCAAGATGTGTAACCAGATCGCCATTGCCGGGCTGGTCCAGGGTCTGTCCGAAGCGCTGCATTTCGCCGAAAAGGCCGGTCTGGACGGGCGCGCGGTGGTCGAGGTGATCAGCCAGGGGGCGGCGGGCAGCTGGCAGATGCAGAACCGCTATGAGACCATGCTGGACGATCATTTTGAACACGGGTTCGCGGTGGACTGGATGCGCAAGGACCTGGGTATCTGCCTGGACACTGCCGACGAGACCGGCGCCAGCCTGCCGGTAACCGCGCTGGTCGATCAGTTCTACAAGGACGTGCAAAAGCTGGGCGGCGGGCGCTGGGACACCTCAAGCCTGTTCAAGCGTCTGCGCGCGATGGGCTGAGGGCGGCCCCGGGCAAAGGATCGTCGAAATTACCCTGAACCAAGAGGGCCCGCGTCGCAGCGCGGGCCGTTACCCCGGAGGCAGCCGGGCGATCAGGGAATGATGCGGGTGTATTTCGCGCCTTCCAGCGAGGCCCCGGCATACAGGCCGGCCTGTCCGAAGATCGCCGCCAGGATCGGTGCGCGCAGGGTGTTGGTGTCTGCCGAGACCGAGTCACCGCGATCGGTCAGCACATAGTCGAGATCGGCACCGGCGGTCCATCCGTTCGAGCGCCGGAATCCTTCGAGCGCGTCATTGGTCATGAAGAACAACACATGTGCATATTGTTTGGCGCCGATCTGAAAGCCTGCGCTGGCCTTGGTGTTCGAGTAATAATCCACCGTGACGCCGTTGACGCGCAGCGCGCCCCGGCCATAACCGCCGCCAAAGCCGAACCCGGCCTCGGTGACCAGCGGCATCACCAGCATGCCGGTGGATTTGCCGGCCAGATCGACGGTGTTGGGGAACTGGCTGTACATCTGGTTCAGCGTGGCATCCACGCGGGCGTCGATGGTCGCCGCGCCGGCACTGCCGACGCCGTTGCCGCAGGCGGCGGTCACGGTCAGACCGGCCAGGGCATATAGGGTGAATCCGCGCCGGCTCAGCGGGCGGGACATGGGTCTGTTCGTCATGCTGCTCATGTGATTGTCTGCCTGTAAATTGCGCCTGATATGGCCGTTTTGACCGGCCTTGCCACAATATATACGCCTGAAATGGCGCAGTGTCACGCGGCAAGCGGCGCGATTGGGCGACAAATTGCTGGGCAATCCGCCCGGGTCGCGCAAATTCACGGCCCGGTTGTGCGTTACAGCAGAAAGTCTCCGGCGTCCGGTGTCAGCAGCCCGGCCAGATCGATGCGCAGGTCGGCCACCGCGTCGCCGCCGATATCGACCAATACCCGGGTTTCGCCCGCCACCTGGCGCAGAATCAGGCTGGGGCCGCTGCCGGTAAAGCCGGCAAACCCGCGAAAGACGATGGACGGCCCGGTCAGCCCCGACAGGTCGATCTGGTCGATGCCGGTCTGAAAATCCAGGATCGTGTCCGGTGCCCCCGAGGTCGGGCTGTCCGAGACTTGCTCGAAACAGAAAATGTCGGCGCCGGCCTCTCCGGTCAACCGGTCCAGTCCACCGCCCCCGATCAGCAGATCCTCGCCGCCACCGCCCAATATCCGGTCGTCGCCGCCCCCGCCCAGCAGCCGGTCAGCACCGCCGCCGCCCTTGAGCGTGTCGTTGCCATTGTTGCCGAACATCCGGTCGTTGCCATTGCCGGCGATCAGCCGGTCGATGCCCGCGCCGCCGCGCAGCACGTCCTTGCCGCCCTGACCCAGCAACGTGTCGTCGCCGCCCAGTCCCAGCAGGGTGTCCAGACCGTTGCCGCCTGAAAGCCGGTTGTCGGCCTGATTGCCCGACAGGCTGTCATCGCCCGACCCGCCGATCGCGTTCTCGATCAGCGACCGGCTGTCGCCCTGATATTGCAGCGCATTGTAGATATTGCCGCTGGCGTAGATGCCCGACCCCAGCCGCGCCAGTTGGGCCGAGCCGAAAGACGAGGATTCGCCCGGCGCCAGATCGATGTCCAGATCGGCGGAATAGGCGCTGAGATCGTAGGTGTCGGTGCCGCCGCCATCCCAGATCGTGGCAAAGATGCGATTGCCGCCGGGCGCGATGCCGACCCCGCCATTGACCAGGGTCTGACCCGATCCCGGGGCCCAGGCATAGACCGTGTCGCCGCTGTTGACGGTGAAATTGGCGCCATACATGTATTGCAGCGCCGCGATGTCCTGCATCATCCAGCTTTGCGAATAACCCCAGGTCTCGTTCGTGTAGGGACCGGCCGACGCATTCTGATAGGGCCGGTAGGTCATCGCGGAATATTCCATTGCGTCATAGGCCGCGGGCAGGCTGCCAAAGGTGCTGGAATCGTGGCCGTGTTCCAGCCCCAGCGCATGGCCAAGTTCGTGCGTCACCGCGTGGCCGGCATAGCCGCCCGGGGTCGGCGTGGTATAGTCTTGGCTGACCGTGCTGAACCAGACATCGCCCCCGGCGCGCCCGGTCGAAGGATAATAGCCCCAGGCGGTGCCATAGCTGTACGGATCGGCGCTGGTCTGGGCGACGCGAATATGCGGGGTGGCCGAGCTGTTCTCGACAATGTTCAGAGCGGTAAACCCCTCGACCGAAAAGCCGTCATCGGCGGCGATACCGGCCTGCACATCCAGCGACAGGCGCACCAGGTCGGTCATCGCTGCGGTGGCCTGCAGGAATCCCAGATGTTCGTCCGAGGCATAGCCCGCCCCATAGACCGAGGAACTGCCAGGTGCATTGAAATAGAGCGTGGCATCGTTCCAGATCCGGTCCGAGAGAATGCCGTCGATTCGCGCGTTTCCAGACGCACTGATTAATATCGTGGACTTTCCCGTTCCGCTCATTGGGGTAACCTCCCATATACATTCATACCGTCACAGTGATGCGGTCGGGATACGCGCCGCACCGCGCAGCCGGGCCAGAAAGAATCCGGTCGCCAGCCGCCATTCGCCCGGTCTGTTTCCGGCCGTATAAAACCGACGCGACCCGGGACCGGGCATCCCGTGATGCCAGCAAAAGGTTAACAAAAATCGTCCGTCAGGCAAACCCGGCATGTGTCGCGCGTAAAACCGGCGGCGCGCGGTGCCGGCCGGCTAGCCGCGCAACAGCCGTGCGGCGTCCGGAGCGAAATAGGTCAGAATGCCGTCACAGCCGGCGCGTTTGAATGCCAGCAGGCTTTCCATCATCACCCGGTCGCCGTCGATCCAGCCCTGTTGCGCCGCCGCCCGGATCATCGCGTATTCGCCGCTGACCTGATAGGCGAAGGTCGGCGCGCCAAAGGTGTCCTTGACCTGCCGGCAGATGTCCAGATAGGGCAAGCCGGGCTTGACCATCACCATGTCCGCACCTTCGCGCAGGTCGCGTTCGATCAGGCGCAGCGCCTCGCGGGCATTGGCCGGGTCCATCTGATAAGTCTTCTTGTCACCGGTCAGCGCCGCGCTGGCGCCGACCGCGTCGCGGAACGGTCCGTAAAAGGCGCTGGCGTATTTCGCGGCATAGCTCAGGATCATCACGTTCTGGTGGCCGGCCTCTTCCAGGGCGCGGCGCATCGCGCCGATACGCCCGTCCATCATGTCGCTTGGTCCGATGATGTCGGCCCCGGCCTCGGCCTGCGCCAGGGTCATCTTGACCAGCGCCTCGACGGTGGGGTCGTTGACGATTTCGCCGTCCACGACAAAGCCGTCATGGCCGTGAATATTGTAGGTATCCAGCGCCACGTCGGTCATGATGGCCAGGTCCGGCACCGCGGCCTTGATGGCGCGGATGGCGCGGTTGGCGTTGTTCTCGGGGTCCCAGGCTCCGGCGCAATCCTCGGTGCGTTCCTCCAGCGCGGTGTAGGGAAAGATGCAGATCGCCGGAATGCCCAGGTCGGCGGCCTCGCGCGCCGCCTCGACCAGCTTGTCGACGCTGCGCCGCATCACGCCGGGCATCGAGGGCACCGGTTCCTCGATCCCGGTGCCGCTGCGCACGAAGACCGGCCAGATCAGATCGTCGACCGTCAGCACGTTCTGCCGCACCAGTCCGCGGATCGCGGGCGACTGGCGGGTGCGCCGCAAGCGCGTCGCGGGAAAGGGGGCAACCGTGGGTTTCATCGCAGGGGCTCCTTGAACAATCCGCCATTGGGTGGCATGGAAAACCGGCCTCTTCAAGGGCATCGCGGGGAATGATCCGGCGAGAGATCGGAAACGCCGACGGAAAAGGGCAGAACGTTTGAATTGGTACAATTCTGTTTTCGAGCTGATCGACATGCGGTCCTTCTCGAACCTGTGGTACTGGATTGCCCTGGCCGTGGCCTGGTCCTCGGCCAGCCATTGGGTGCTGGGCGTGCCCTATGACATGGTGCTGCGCGCCCGGCGGGTTGGCGGACAGGCCGAGATCGACCTCGAGGACATGATCCGCATCAACGTCAACCGGCTGCTTTATATCGGCCGGGTGTCCGGCCTGTGGCTGCTGGGGATCAGCTGTTTCCTGCTGTCCAGCCTGTTCGTGCTGGCGATCTGGTACGGCATCGAGTTCGCTCAGGCGCTGTTGCTGCTGGCCTTTCCGCTGTCGATCGTCGGCGCGCTCAGCCTGTCCACCGCGAAGCTGATCGAGACCGAAGGCGCGACCGGGGAACTGCTGCACAAGCGGCTGGCGCGGCACCGCCTGTTCACCCAGATGATCGGCACGGCTTCGATCTTTGTCACCGCCCTGTGGGGCATGTATCAGAACCTGACCATCGGCGTTCTGGGCGGCTGAGCCCGATGCCACATTCAGACAGGGACGAATAGACAGGGACGAGCCGATGAAGCCAGCCGGACATATCACCGTAGGCGGCGCGCCCGAGGGGTTCGACGCGCGGCTCATTCTGGACGAGATCGAGAAATCCGGGGCGCCGGTCGTTCATGTGGCGCGCGACGACAAGCGACTGGCGGCATTGCGGGCGGCACTGGCCTTTTTCGCGCCGGACATGCCGGTTCTGACCTTTCCCGGCTGGGACTGCCTGCCCTATGACCGGGTGTCGCCCCATGCCGACATCTCGGCAGCGCGGATGGCGACGCTGGCGGCGCTGGTGCATCAGATGCCCGGCCGGTTCGTGTTGCTGACCACGCTGAACGCCGCCAGCCAGCGCATTCCGGCGCGCGATGTGTTGCGCAACGCTGCCTTTACCGCCCGCGTCGGCAGTCGGCTGGACGAGACGGCGCTGCGCCAGTTTCTGGTGCGCATGGGATTCAGCCAGAGCCCGACCGTGCTGGAGCCGGGCGACTATGCGATCCGGGGCGGTATCATCGACATCTATCCGCCGGGCGAGGGCGGCCCGGTGCGGCTGGACCTGTTCGGCGACGTGCTGGATGGCGCGCGGCGTTTTGATCCGGCGACCCAGCGCACCACGGCGAAACTGGACCTGGTCGAACTGGCCCCGGTCAGCGAGGTCATCCTGGACGACGCGGCAATCACCCGGTTTCGCCAGAACTATCGTATCGAGTTCGGCGCTGCCGGCACCGACGATCCGCTGTACGAGGCGGTCAGCGCCGGGCGCAAGCATCAGGGCATGGAGCACTGGCTGCCGTTCTTTCACGACGGGCTGGAGACCCTGTTTGACTATCTGCCCGGCGTGACGGTGTCGCTGGACGATCAGGTGACGCCGGCGCGGCTGGCCCGCTGGGACAGTATTCTGGATCAATACGAGACCCGCAAGCTGGCGATGCAGCAGAAATCGCGACTGGACAGCGTCTATAAACCGGCGCCGCCCGGATTGTTGTATCTGGACGACGCGGCCTGGGACGCGGCGCTGGGCGGCCGTCGGCAACTGCATTTCTCGCCTCTGCCGCAGGCCTCGGGCCCCGGGGTGATCGACGCGGGCGGCCGCATCGGGCGCAACTTCGCGCCGGAACGCCAGCAGGAGCAGCTGAGTCTCTTTGGCGCACTTGTCGATCACATCCGGGCGCGGATGCAGGACGGTCCGGTGGTCGTTGCGTCCTATTCCGAGGGCGCGCGCGAGCGTCTGGCCGGGCTGATCGAGGACGAGGGGCTGGCCGAGACCATCGAGATCGCCAACGCCACCCGCATCGGCAAACACGGGTTGCATCTGGCGGTCTGGGCGCTGGAACACGGCTTTCAGACGCCGAACCTGACCGTGATCGCCGAACAGGACGTGCTGGGCGACCGGCTGATCCGCAGCGCCCGCAAACGCCGCAAGGCCGAGAATTTCCTGACCGAGACGCAGTCGCTGTCGCCCGGTGATCTGGTGGTGCATGTGGATCACGGCATCGGGCGCTATCAGGGCATGGAGGTGATCACTGCCGCCGGGGCCGCGCATGAATGCCTGAGCCTGGAATATGCCGAGGCGGCGCGCCTGTACCTGCCGGTCGAAAACATCGAACTGTTGTCGCGCTACGGCCACGAAGAGGGGCTGCTGGACCGTCTGGGCGGCGGCGCCTGGCAGGCAAAAAAAGCCAAGCTCAAGGAACGCATCCGCGAGATGGCCGACCGGCTGATCCGGGTCGCGGCCGAACGGGCCCTGCGCCGCGCGCCGGTTCTGGAGGCCGAGCATCATGCCTGGGAGGCCTTCTCGGCCCGGTTCCCCTATCAGGAGACCGACGATCAGCTGGGCGCCATCGCCGACGTGCTGGGCGACATGACCAGCGGCACGCCGATGGACCGGCTGATCTGCGGCGATGTCGGCTTCGGCAAGACCGAGGTGGCGATGCGCGCCGCCTTTGTCGCCGCCATGTCCGGGGTGCAGGTGGCGATCATCGCGCCGACCACCCTGCTGGCGCGCCAGCACTATGCCAGCTTTGCCGAGCGGTTCCGGGGCTTTCCGTTTCAGGTGCGGCAATTGTCGCGCTTTGTCTCGGCCCGCGACGCGCAGTTGACCCGCGACGGCATGGCCAAGGGCACCGTGGATATCGTCATCGGCACCCATGCCCTGCTGGCCAAGGGGGTGCGTTTCGCCAATCTGGGCCTGTTGATCATCGACGAAGAGCAGCATTTCGGCGTCAGCCACAAGGAGCGCCTGAAGGCCCTGCGCAGCGACATCCATGTGCTGACCCTGACCGCCACGCCGATCCCGCGCACCCTGCAATTGTCGCTGTCGGGCGTGCGCGATCTGTCGATCATCGGCACGCCGCCAGTGGACCGTCTGGCGATCCGCACCTATGTCAGCCCGTTTGACGCGGTGACCATCCGCGAAGCACTGCTGCGCGAGCATTATCGCGGCGGGCAGAGCTTTTATGTGGTGCCGCGCATTTCCGATCTGCGCGAGATCGAGGAGTTCCTCAAGGAACAGGTGCCCGAGGTCAGCGTGATCGTCGCCCATGGCCAGATGGCGGCGGGCGAGCTGGATGACCGGATGAACGCGTTCTATGATGGCAAATACGACGTGTTGCTGGCCACCACCATCGTCGAAAGCGGGTTGGACATTCCCACGGCGAACACGATGATCGTGCATCGCGCCGACATGTTCGGGCTGGCGCAGCTTTACCAGATCCGCGGCCGGGTGGGGCGCAGCAAGACGCGCGCCTATGCCTATCTGACCACCAAGCCGCGCGCCAAGCTGACCGCAACGGCCGAAAAACGCCTGCGGGTGCTGGGCAGTCTGGATACGCTGGGCGCGGGTTTCACCCTGGCCAGTCAGGACCTGGACATTCGCGGCGCCGGCAATCTGTTGGGCGAGGAACAGTCGGGCCAGATGCGCGACGTGGGCTATGAACTGTATCAGTCGATGCTGGAAGAGGCGATCGCCAAGATCCGCGCCGGCGAGATGGAGGGGCTGAGCGACGCCGACGAGCAATGGGCGCCCCAGATCAACCTGGGCGTGCCGGTGCTGATCCCTGAGGCCTATGTGCCCGATCTGGACGTGCGTCTGGGCCTGTATCGCCGCCTCAGCGCGCTGACCACCAAGGTCGAACTGGAAGGTTTTGCCGCCGAACTGATCGACCGGTTCGGCAAGCTGCCGCGCGAGGTCAACACGCTGCTTTTGGTGGTGCGGATCAAGGCCATGTGCAAACGCGCCGGCATTGCCAAGCTGGATGGCGGCCCCAAGGGCGCGACGATCCAGTTTCACAACGACAAGTTCGCCAGCCCCGAAGGGCTGGTCGCGTTCATCCAGGACCAGCGCGGGCTGGCCAAGGTCAAGGACAACAAGATCGTGGTGCGGCGCGACTGGAAAAAGGACAGCGACAAGATCAAGGGCGCCTTTGCCATCGCCCGCGATCTGGCGGAAAAACTGGTGGCGGAACGGAAAAAAGCGCGCAAGTCGGCGTGAGGTCCCCCGGCACGGCCAGCGACCAAACAGCGTCAGGCATCGACCTGCATTGCCGCCTGGGCACAGAAACACGACGCCGCGACGGCCCCGTCGGCCCGGGCCAGTGCCAGGTTTAGCCGCTGTTGGATTTGCACGATCTCGATGGTCTCTCCCCGTGCTTTAAGACAGTCATGCAAACCCTTCAAACTCCAGACATTGTCCGGATGAATGCTGGCGCGGCTCAGGGGGCCGCCCAGGCCCAGGTCCTGACGATAGACCGCCTCGGCCTCGGCCACCTGGCCCTGTTCGAACAACAAGGCCCCCAATGCATGTCGGGTCGGCTGCATCCAGCCCCAGGGCTCATCATAGGGCAGGTCGTCATCCAATGTCACCGAGCGGCGCAGATGGGCAAAGGCGGCATCGAAATTACCCTTGCGGTATTCGATCTCGCCGCGCAGCATTTCTGTCGCGATTTCAAGAAGATCTCGGACGGTGTTGTTGTGCAGCAGGCGGGTTTCCGGGACCCGATCTCGGGCGGCCAGAAAGACCTGTTCGACGGCTTCGGCTTCGGCGACGCGGCCGGTCGCTGCCAACGCCACGGCGCGGGCATAGTGAATAGTGGCCGTCAGGGTGCAATAGAGATCGGGATCGGCGGGCGGCTGCAGGGCAATCGCCTCGTCCCAGCGGCCGAAACGGATCAGGACATGCGGCTCCATCGCCATGTAACTTTCGAAATAATCTGCCATGGGCGGGCTTTCGATGCGCAGCATCTCTTCGGGCACGGTGGCGGCCATGCCGTGCACCGCCGCAAGTGCGGGTTCGATTTGTCCAAGGAAAAGAGCGCCATAGATGACGAAATGATAGTTGTGCTGGCGATAGCCCGTATAGATGTTAAAAGCCCCTTCGCGCTGATAATATTTCAGGTCGGCCTCGACCGCCTTCTGGTTCCAGTGCACAACGTTCTGGTAATCGCCGCACAGCACGTCGATATGGGTCGGCATGTGCACCAGATGCCCGGCATCGGGCACAAGGGTGCGCAACACGTCGGCGGCTTTCAGCGCCTTTTCCGGAAACGGCGACATCTCCATCAGGTGCACGTAAAGATGCAGCAGGCCGGGATGTGCCATCGCGCCGGGAATTTCGGCCATGGCGGATTCCAACAGGTCTTGCGCCTCCTGCGTTGCGGCCCCGGGCGCCGGTGCGCCGCTGGCCAGGTCCCACATCTGCCAGGGCGTCAGATTGAGCAGGGAATCCACATGGATCGTCCGCACGTCCAGATGGTCCGGCGCGGATTGCAGAGCCAGGCGCATGGCGGCGGCGAAATCATGGTCCCATGCGTGCATGTCCGGCCCCGGATCGCGTTGCGGATAGCGGGCGGGCAGGGCCCGGATCAGCGCCTGTTCCACGGGGGTGCAGGCATCGCACAGCGCCAGCGCCGCCAGGGTCGCGTCATGGGCCTGGGCCAGGGCCTGGGCGCGGCCGGCCGCGTCAAACAGGTGCCAGGGCATGTTGTAGTTCGGACCCGCAGCATAGGCGATGCCCCATTGCGCCATGGCGCACGCCGGATCGCAGTCCAGCGCGCGGCGAAAACAGGCAATCGCCTCTTCGTGATTGAACCCGTAGATCCAGATCAGCCCGCGGTCGAACCAGATCTGTGCCTCGGCCGAATGGGTTGTCACCGGAAGACTGTGGCGGCCCAGATCGTAATATTGCTGCATGATCGTCCCCCCTGTTGCGACGCAGATTAGCGGAAAATGCCATCTGGCAACAGAGGCGTCAGATCGGCAGACGGCTTTCGACCCGGGCCATCCGCAGCATCAGGGCATAGCCGACGATCGCCATCAGCGTGACGCTGCCGGCCAGCGGCACAAGCGAGCCGTCGAACAACTGCCCGATGGGCGCGGCAATGGCGGCAGCCAGCACCGTCGAAATGGCGCCGATCACCGAGGCCGCCATACCGGCGATATGGCCCATCGGCTCCATGGCGATGGCATTGAGATTGCCCAGTGTGGTGCCGACCATGAAAAAAACACAGCACTGCCAGGAGACAAATATGACAAACAGCGTATCCAGCGGCAGGGCCTGGGTCGACAGGAGCAGAACACTGGCGGAGAGCAGGATCTGGGCCGCCAGCGACCAGGTGACGATGCGGCGCATGCCGATGCGCACGACAATCACCGCGTTCAGCACACTGGCGCTACCCGACACCACGGCGACGGCTCCGAACCAGAAGGGAAAACTGTCAGCGCGGTCAAAGATCACGTCATAGACCGGCTGGATCATCGTCAGCATGGTGAACAGCATCCCCAGGCACAGCGTCTGCACCATGATCGACAGGCGGGCGGTGGGATGGGCCAGCATCTGGCGCACCGCGTCCAGCAACAGGTTTGCGCGCATGGGGCGCCGGTTTTGCGGTGGCAGCGGTTCGGGCAGGCGCAGGTTCATCCAGAGGATGGTGAACAGTGAGAACAGGATGAAGGCAATGAAGATCGCCCGCCAGCCGAACAGCGCGATGATGACCGCGCCCATCATCGGCGCAAAGGCGGGAAAGATCGTGAAAATCATCATCGCAATCGACATCATCCGGGCCATCTCGCGCCCGGAATAGAGATCGCGCATGATCGCCACCGAGACCACGCGCGGTGCCGCGGCGCCGATGCCCTGCAGAATACGGGCCACCAGAATGATTTCGAGCGACGAACTGACCCAAGCCACCGCCGACGCCAGAATATAGACCGCCGACCCGGCCAGAATAACAGGTTTGCGGCCAAAGGCGTCGGACAAGGGGCCGGTAAAGAAAGTGCCCAGACCCATGCCCAGGACAAAGGAGGTCAGGATCAGCTGGGCCCGGTTGATGTCGTCGGGGCTGAGCTCTTCGCCGATCCGGGGCAGGGCCGGCAGCATCGCATCGATGGAAAAGGCAATGGTCGCGAACATCACTGCGATCAGGGCGATGAATTCGGAACGGGACATGGGGTTGCGCATGAAACCTCCGGGCTGTCACCCGCCGCTATCACAGGTTCCGTCGCACCGCCAGATGGGTCGTTTTTTCGGGGTTGTCATTAAACATAGTAAAACAGTAAGAATAAGCGAACGCGACAATGTAAATAGTGAGATCACCCGATGAACGATTTTCTGTCCCTCTGCGCCGCCGCCATGTTCTGCGCCGTTGCGCTGGCATCGTCCGTCCCGAATGAATTGCGGGATACGGCCTTGCAGCCCGGCAGCGCCGGTCTGATCGCCCCCCCTGCAGCCGACCCGCAGGCGGCGCCGGTCCCGAGAATCGTTCTGGCCGGGGCGGCTGATGTCACGCACAAGGATGGCGACGCCGACTGCCCCGACGCTCTGGCTACCGGCGCATCTGTATTGGACGACGTAGTGGCGAGGCTGTTCTGTCCGGCCGCGCCGAGGATGGCGTCTGCGTCCTATGGGCGAGGGGCCGAACCGGGGCTGTTCTGAACGGCCGGGCCGTCGGCGGAGGGCGGGTCGTCCTCGTTGGCGACCTGCTCGGGATCCCGCGCCTGGCGATGTCCCAGCCGGCCAATCAGCCATTCGGTATGTTCCTCGCGTTTCTGCATGTGAAACAGCGCAAATTGCTGGATGGCCACGGCAAAGATGCCCAGACCGATAAAGATGAACGCCGTCGTGCCCAGCTTTCCCAGGGCGGTGACCGGCACCAGCGAGCCATAGCCGACGGTGGAAATGGTCACTACGGTAAAGAAATATGAGTCCAGCCAGCTCCAGCCCTCGACCACCCGGAAAAACACCGTGCCCATGGCGACGATGCCCAACAGGCTGATAATGACGGTATGGGCCTTGAACTGCTTCACTCGACTGCACCCGCCCCGGCCAGCTGGCTCTGCAATTCGGCGATGACTTTCTGCCACAGCTCCGGCGCCTGCGCGCCGGGCACCGCATGTTTGCCGGCCACGATGAATGTGGGCACCGATTGCACGCCCATCTCGCGGCTGTGACGGTCACGGCTGGCGATGTCGTCGCGGTCGGCATCCGAGGCCAGCAGCCGCATCACCACCGAAGCATCCATGCCGATGCCGTCGGCAAGGTCGGCCAGCACTTCGTGGTCGCCAATGTCGCGCGCCTCGACGAAATAGGCGTGAAACAGTGCGTCCACGGCCTGGGCCTGCAACTGCTCGATCCCGGCCCAGTGGATCAGCCGGTGCGCGTCCATCGTGTTGGGCGTGCGTTGCATGTTCTCGAAATTGATCGTCAGCCCGGCCGCCGCGGCATGTTCCACCACCGGGGTATAGGCCTTGACCGCGCCCTCCTTGCTGCCGAACTTGGTCTCCAGATAGGTGCGGCGGTCCATACCCTGGGGCGGCATGTCGGGGTTCAACTGGAACGGGTGCCACTGGATCGCAAAGGGGTGGTCCGGCACCGCCTTGAGCGCTGCATCCAGCTGCGCCTTGCCGATATAGCACCACGGGCAGATCGGGTCGGAGAGGATGTCAAGCGTGATGGTCTGGTCTGTCATGTATTCCGGGCCTTGAAATAGGCGGGCAAGGCGCTGCGTAGCAGCTTGCCGTTGGCATTGGCGGGCAGCGCCGGCAGGTGAACATAGGCGCGCGGCTGTTTATAACGGGCCAGCCTGTCCTGCACATAAGCTTGCAGCACGCGTTCGTCCAGTGGCGCCGGCCCGGTGTAAAAGGCGGCGATGATGCGGGTGTCCTCCTTGACCTCGACATCGGTAACCCCGACCTGGGTTATGCCGGGATGGCCCGACAGCGCGGCCTCGACCTCGAGCGGCGAGACCCGATAGCCGCCGGCGTTCATCAGATCGTCGTCACGCCCCAGATAGGTGATCTGGCCGTCCTCGGCCATGCGGCCGCGATCGCCGGTCAGGAACCACTCGCCCTCGATCCGGGCGGCGCCTTCGTCCGGGGCATTGAGATAACCCAGCATCAACCCGGCGTCGCCGCGATGCACGGCGATGATACCGTCCTGCTCCAGGGGCACCGGCCCGTCATGATCGACGATGGCCACGCGCCGTCCCGGCTGTGGTTGCCCCAGGGCACCGTCGCGGGCCGGGCGCGCCGGGCTGGCGGAAATGAAGGTCGAGCATTCGGATTGGCCATAGGCCTCGAAAAGTTCGGTGCCGGTGGCGCTGCGCCACAGCTGGTGCAGATGCGGCGACAGCTTTTCGCCGGCACATAAGCCATGTCGCAGATCGGGTAGGGTCAGATCGGCCCGCGACATGAGGATTTTGCGGTAAACACCTGGCGCGGCAGCAAAGATCGTCGTCTTGTGCTGCCGTAGCAGGGCCGGCAGATCGGCCGGATCGGTGCCTGCTTGCGGGATCAGCGCGGTGGCGCCGATGGTCCAGGGATCCATCAGGCCGGTGCCCAGCGTATAGGTCCAGTTGAAGGCGCCAGCATGGCAGACCCGGTCGCCGGGGGTCAGCCCGTACCAGCCGTCGACCATCAGATGCCGCGCCCAGATCGCCCGGTGCGCATGCGCCACGGCGCGCGGCTTGCCCGAGGTGCCCGAGGTATAGACGGCATAGGCGAGACGGTCGGGATCGCCCATCGCCCAGTCGCAGCGCGGCAGGTCGCGCATGGCGCGCAAACTGTCCAGCGCGATCTGGCGCGGATGCGCGGCACAGGCCACGTCCGGGTCGCGCAGCACCGCCGCCGGCGATAGGTCGGCGATCATCGCGGCGGTCTCGGGCTCGGTCAGTTGCGTCGAGGTCGGGACCGGAACCAGGCCGACGGCGATGGCGCCCAGATAGGCGATGGGAAAATCCACGGTGTTGCCCAGCCGCATCAGCACCAGATCGCCAGGGCTTAGCCCGGTGGCCAGCAGGCCTGTTCCGGTTGCCCGGACCGCCTGTTCCAGCCGAGCATAGCTCCAGGTCTGCGCGTCTGCGGGCCCGAGAATCGCCAGCGCCAGTTTGTCGGGTAGAGACTCGGCGCGCCCCAGCACATGCGCGGCCAGGTTGAAGGGCGCCGGGCAGGGCCGGGGCGGCCCCTGATCATAGATCGACAACATGGCCCGTGGCTAGCCTGACGTGGCAAGCGTTGCAAGCCATGCATGCCCTGCCTATAGAGGCGCCATGACCCGGCGCGACCCGAAATCCCTGATCCATATCGCTCGCAATTCGGGCATGGAAACGCATCCCGAAGCGCTGGACCTGGGGGCGCGGGTCCGCGAGTTGCGCAGGGCGCGGGACTGGACGATGGAACAGGCCGCCAACCAGGCCGGTCTGGCGCGTTCGACCCTGTCCAAGATCGAAAACGGCCAGATGTCACCGACCTATGATGCGCTGAAGAAACTGGCCGTAGGGCTGCAGATTTCGGTTCCCCAGCTGTTCACGCCGCCACAGCGCGATCAGGCGACCGGGCGCATGGCGGTGACCAAGTCGGGCGAGGGCACGGCACAGGCCACGGTGACCTATGAACACGAGTTACTGGCCGATACGCTGAGCAAGAAAAAGATGCTGCCATACCGGGCGCGGGTCCGCGCGCGCGCAATGGAAGAGTTCGATGGCTGGGTGCGCCATGACGGCGAGGAATTCCTGTATGTGCTGACCGGTGTGGTCCGTCTGTACACGGAATTCTATGAACCGGTGGACATGCAGCGCGGCGACAGCGCCTATTATGACGCCACAATGGGGCACAACGTGATTTCGGTCAGCGACGACGACGCGCTGATTCTCTGGGTGACGTCGCTGAGCTGAGCGTCAGGCCGCAGCTTCCGAGTCTCCGGCCTCGCGGATCAGCGATTCAACA
Source organism: Sedimentitalea sediminis (assembly GCF_042687825.1). Lineage (NCBI taxonomy): Bacteria > Pseudomonadati > Pseudomonadota > Alphaproteobacteria > Rhodobacterales > Paracoccaceae > Sedimentitalea > Sedimentitalea sediminis. The sequence goes on from NZ_JBHUQE010000002.1 coordinate 268,969, forward strand.
TAAAGGAAGTCATCGACCTCTTCATGCGCTTCGGTCAGCGAAAGGTTATGGGTTTCCGCCAAATACGCCTCGAACCGCGCACGGTCGAGCTTTGTATACGGCATCGCACTGTCATCCAGATACGGAAACCGGTCTTGCAGGCGTCTGAACCAAGTCGCCCAGTCCGCCGTCAAATCTGTCCAGGTCACGCGAACATGCCCCCTCTGGCAATTCCTTGCCTCCCGCAGATCAGCCTAGCGATGCCGCAGCGCAGAGAAATGGGGCGATCTGTCGCAGGGGCGAATTATTTCTCAAAAAGCCAGGGCAGCACCAGCATGGCGATCCCGACGGCGATGATCTGCATGAGGATGAACATAGGAATGTGACCGGGATTGATGCCGGCAAAGGTGTCGATACATCCGCGCGCGATGGTCACCGACGGATTGGCAAAACCGGTGGACGCGGTGAACCCGTAGGCGCCGGTAATATAGAACCCGACCAGCGGCGGCACCGCGTCCGGGCGGTGGCGCACACCGCCAAAGATCACGAAAAGCAGGCCGAAAGTGGTCAGGATTTCCGAGAACCACTGGGCCACACCGGTGCGGTGCATCGTGCCCGACAGCTGCAACACCGGCAGATCGAACATCACATGCGCCGCCCAGACCCCGCGCACGCCGCCAAGGATTTGCGCGGCGACATAGGGCAGAACCCGGTGCCAGGGATGTTCGCCATGCAGTGCAAAGGCCAGGGTGACCGCCGGGTTGAAATGCGCGCCCGATACCGGATCCAGTGTCGTGATGATGGCATAGAGCATGCAGCCGGTGGCGATCGCATTGTTCAGCAGGGCGATGCCGACATTGCCGCCGGACAGGGCCTCGGCCATGATGCCCGAGCCGACGACGCCGATCAGCAGCATGGCGGTGCCAAGGCCTTCGGCGAACAGGCGCTTGGCGATCATGGCAGGTCGCCAATTTGCGCCCGAGCGGGCTTCAGCGTCTCAGGCGGCATGGATTCGATCGGCAGCGCCAGCAGCGCAGCGGCTGGCGCTGCAGGATATCATGGGGAGCGCGGAACGCCGCGCCCTGATCCGCCGGGGCGGCGGCTGCCGGATCCGCAGACGGTGATCATCGGATCCATGCGCGGCGCATCCGGGGTGGCGAACTCGTCCCGGCTTTTTGAACGGGCGGCGCTGGTGTCATGGCCCATCGCCTTCAGCAGGCGCGGCGATTGCGGATGCACGGCGCCGGTTGGTTGCGAGCCGGCCGATCAGGCCCGGAGGCGGCCGCCGGATCCGGTGTTCAGGATCGACCGGGCCGAGTTGCCGGTGCACAGAACCGGAATATTCACGAGCGTTCCCTCAGCGCAGGATGAAAGATGCAGTTTGACGCGCGGCGGTGCCCGGTCCGGACCGGGTCCGGACACGCGCCGTGCCGCGCCTCTAGCAGCGGCATGTAACTGATTCTTGATGCGCGCCCTGCGTCATTCCGGCTGGTACCACCAGACATGGGGAAGAAAGTCGATGCCGTCGCCATAGATCGGCAGACGTTCAGGATAGCGCAACTGGCGGGCATGTGCGATGCGGCCGACATCGAATTGCCAGATCGGGATCACATAGCGCCCGGTCGTCAGTACCCGGTCCAACGCGCGCACGGCAGTGACGAACTCGGCGCGGCTGTCGGCGGCCAGCATGGTGTCGATCATCGCGTCCACCGCCGACGACGCCACCCCCATCAGGTTGCGCGATCCCGGCACCTGAACGCCGGCGCTGCCCCAATACAGCCGCTGCTCGTTGCCGGGCGACAGGGACAGGGCGCGGCGAAACGTGGTCATGTCGAAGTCATAGGCGTTGATGCGGGCGGTATACTGCGCGTCATCCACGGTGCTGACCGTGACATCGATGCCCAGGCGCTGCAGCGCCCGGCCATAGATTTGCATCACGCTCTGGTTGCCGGTATCGCCCTGCCGCAACAACACTTCGAAGGCAAAGCGCGCGCCTTGCGCATCGCGCAATTCGCCGTCGCGCACCGACCAGCCGGCCTGCGCCAGCAGTTCCACGGCCTGGCGCAAGTTGCGGCGGTTGCGGGCGGTGCCGTCACTGACCGGCAATGCGTATCCCTGCACCGCGCCGGGCAGCAGATGTTCGGCATATGGGCTGAGCAGGGCGCGTACTGCCTCATCCGCTGGACCCGGACGCATCGCCAGTTCGGAATTCGAGAAATACGAGGTGATGCGCGGTTGCGCGCCGCCGGTCATCGTGTCGTTGATATATTCGAAGTTGAAGGCCAGCAGCATCGCCTCGCGCACCCGCCAGTCGTCGAACGGCGTGCGCCTGGTGTTCATGACGAACCCGGTCATGCCCGAGGGACGGCGATGCGGAATCTCGGATTTCACCACATCGCCGCGCAGCACGGCCGGAAACCCGTATTGGCGGTCCCATTTCTCGGCGTTGAACTCGCGGATGGCGGTCAGTTCTCCGGCCTTGAAGGCCTCGAACAAGACGGTTTCGTCGCCATAGAACTCGATGCGCATCTCGTCGAAATTCTGGGTGCCGCGCCGAAACGGCAGATCGGCGCCCCAATAGTCGGGATCGCGCCGCAGGGTCACGTGACGTCCGGCCTCGAAATCGTCGATGACATAGGCGCCGGTGCCGATCGGGACCTCGTCCAGCCCCGAGGCGGTGAAATCCTTGTCCTGCCATTGCGATTTCTTCAGGATCGGACGCATGCCCGCGATCAGGGCCAATTCGCGGTCGGCAGTGTTGAAGTCCAGGCGCACGCTGCGCGGGCCGGTCTGGCGGATCGCGGCGATCTGTTCTGCCATGCCGCGATAGCGCAGGTGCCCGCGGCTGCCCAGAGTTTCGTAAGACCAGATCACATCCTGCACCGTGACCGGACTGCCGTCAGAGAATCGCGCCTCTGGGCGCAGGTCGAATTCGACCCAGGACCGGTCCGGCGCGGTACGCACCGATTCGGCCAGCAGACCATACAGGGTGAACGGTTCGTCCCAGGACCGGCCCAACAGCGATTCATATCCCCAGAACCGCAACTGCCAGGGGGCGGTGCCTTTTTGCACGAACGGATTGAGCGAATCAAAGCCGCCGGTGTTGCCGAAAACGATGCGTCCGCCCTTGGGGGCGTCGGGGTTCGCATAGGGCAGCGACACAAAATCCGGTGGTAGGGCCGGGGTGCCGTACATAGCTATGCCATGGGATGATTCTGCTGCTGCCGCACCATCCGCCAAAAACGCGGCGAATCCGATCGTCAGCGCGCATGCGCGTTGGAAAAAAACTGGTCGCACTTTGGCAACAATCCTGCTCTGGCCTTATTTCGTTAACGATTAGGCTAACGAGGGATTCACGTCTTTTCAAACTTTTAGCTTGGATGCCTTCGGGGAATTGCGTATAAAGGGGTCACTGCTCGATAGGTTTCTTGCCTGTATGAAACCTGCCTCAATAACTTAACGCCCGCCTTGAGCGGGCGTTTTTTTTGGCAGATCGTATCAGCAACGGCTTTTGCCGTTTCCTTTGCACATGCAGCATGTCATTTTGCAACCCGATCAATGCAACAGAGAGGGGCCAGCATGTCGCTGAATGGAAAAACCGCCGTCATCACCGGATCGAACTCGGGTATCGGACTTGGAGTCGCCTGGGAGTTGGCACGGGCCGGCGCGAACGTGGTTCTGAACTCGTTCACCGACCGCGACGAGGACCATGCCCTGGCGCGCCAGATCAGCGAGGAAACCGGGGTCACGGCGCGCTATGTCAAGGCCGACATGTCCAAGGGTGCGGAATGCCGCGCATTGATCGAACAGGCCGGTGCCTGCGACATCCTGATCAATAATGCCGGGATCCAGCATGTCTCGCCGATCGACGAGTTTCCCGAGGACAAGTGGGACGCGATCATCGCGATCAACCTGAACTCGGCCTTTCACACCACCGCCGCGGCGCTGCCGCTGATGCGCAAGGCCGGCTGGGGCCGCGTGGTCAACATCGCCAGCGCTCACGGGCTGACCGCCAGCCCGTTCAAATCCGCCTATGTCGCCGCCAAGCACGGTGTCGTCGGCATGACCAAGACCGTGGCGCTGGAAACCGCCGAAGAGCCGATCACCGCCAATGCGATCTGCCCCGGTTACGTGCTGACACCGCTGGTCGAGGGGCAGATTCCCGACACCATGAAGGAATACAACATGAGCCGTGAAGAGGTGATCCGAAACGTCATGCTGACCCGTCAGCCGTCCAAGGAATTCGCCACGGTCGAGCAGTTGGGCGGCACTGCGGTTTTCCTGTGCTCGGACGCGGCGGCACAGATCACCGGCACCACCATCAGCGTCGATGGCGGCTGGACTGCGCTGTAGGACAGGCCCGCCCAACGGGCGGTGGTTTCAGCCGATGTTTACCTGCGGCTGGCACTGCCGCCACGGGGCGGTTGCGGCGATTTTGGTGTGTACCGGCGCGAAACCCGGTTCCGGCTCCACAGGACGCGGTTAGGCAAAGGAAAAGAGCAGCATATGGGCAAAACGAAACGGATCAACCTGGCCCTGCAGGGCGGCGGCGCGCATGGCGCCTTTACCTGGGGTGTGCTCGACCGGATCCTGCAGGAGGACGATATCGAGATCGCCGGCATTTCCGGCACCTCGGCAGGGGCGCTGAATGGCGCCGCGCTCAAGGCAGGAATGATCACCGGCGGGCGCGAGGGTGCCCGCGAGAACCTGGATTGGCTGTGGACCAAGGTCGGGGCGCAACAGGATGCGCGCATGACCGACTGGATGCGCGGCCTGAATCCGGGGCATGTGGCCCGGGCCATCGAGTATTCGCCGGCCTTTGCCTTTGCCGATCTGTGGTCGCGGGTGGTCTCGCCCTACAGCTATGGACCGTTTTACCGCAATCCGCTGACCCCGATTGTCGAGGCCTTTGACTATGACAAGGTCTGCGCCGATACCGGGCCGGAACTGTTCATCTGCGCCACCCGGGTGCGCACCGGCAAGATCCGGATTTTTTCCGGCGACGATATCAGCACCGATGCGATCCTCGCATCGGCCTGTCTGCCGACGCTGTTTCAGGCGGTCGAGATCGACGATCCGCAGACCGGGCGTCGCGAGGCTTATTGGGACGGGGGCTATACCGGCAACCCGGCGCTGTTTCCGCTGTTCGCGGACCGGCTGCCGGCGGATATCTTGATCATCAACATCAACCCGCTGGAACGCGACACGGTGCCGGTTACGCCGCACCAGATTCAGAACCGCATCAACGAGATCAGCTTCAACTCGTCGCTGCTGCGCGAATTGCGTGCCATCGGGTTCGTGCAGCGCCTGCTGGAGGACGGCACCCTGTCGACCGACCGCAAGAGCCGGGTTCTGGTTCACATGATCGCCGATGATGCGCTGATGAACGATTTGTCGGTGGCGACCAAGCTGATGCCGAACGCCTTTATCCTGGACCGGCTGAAACTGGCCGGACGCGCGGCGGCGGATGCCTTTCTGGCGGCGCATAAGGATGATCTGAACCGGGTCGGGACCGTCGATCTGGCCAGCACCATCGGCTGAACCTGTCTTACCGGCGGGCCTTGAGCATGACCGTGGCGTCTGACTCGTCCGCCGGCACGGTCGGGTCCTTGCCGTTGGGATAGACCAGCCCCGCCGAGATCACCAGCTTGGCCGCTTCTTCGACGGTCATGTCCAGTTCGATCACGTCCTCGCGCGGCAGGAACAGCAGGAACCCCGAGGTCGGGTTCGGGGTGGTCGGCAGAAACACGCTCAGCATCTGTCCGGTGGTCTGGGCGCGCTTGGCAATCTCGCCCTTGGCCGTGGTCGAGATGAACCCGATCGCCCAGATATCCTTGCGCGGATACTGGATAAGGCAGGCCTTTTCAAAGGACCGCTCGGACTGGGCAAAAACGGTTTCCGAGATCTGCTTGATGCCGGAATAGATCGAACGCACCACCGGCATGCGGTCGACGATGCTTTCCGCCCACAGGATCAGCGATCGGCCGATCAGCCCCTTGGCGATCCAGCCGATGAAGATGGTGAACAGGAAAAAGATGATGACGCCGACACCGCGCAGGTTGATGCCGATATAGCTCTCGGGGCGCAGCTTGTGCGGCACCAGTGGCAGAACGACACTGTCGATCCAGCCGGTCACCCCCCAGATCAGCCAGATCGTCAGACCCACCGGCGCGATCACCACCAACCCGGTCAGAAAGGACGACCGAAGTCGGGCGAACAGGCTGGCCTTGCGGATGGGGGGGTCTTCGTCAAAGGGCGTGGTCATGGGCGTTCCATCAGATTCGATGCGCAACCTAGGCACTCGGCTGCCCGGCCACAATGGGCGGGCGGCGGCGGTGCGCGGTTCAGTCGCCCAATTGATGCATTGCCAGGGCTATTTTTGCCGCCAGACGGGCATTGTTGCGCACCAGCGCAACGTTGGCGGTCAGCGATCGGCCCTGGGTCTGCTCATAGATGCGTTGCAGCAAATAGGGCGTGACCGCTTTGCCGGTGATCCGGAAATGCACCGCGTCGGCCTGGGCGGCGGCGATGATCGGCGCCAGAGTGTCGGCGGGGATCTCGGCGTCGGGCGGAATCGGGTTGGCCACCAGTTGTCCGCCCGGCACCCTCAGGTCGCGGCGCATCCGGTGGGCGCGGGCAATGGCGCCGGCATCGTCCAGGCGCAGCGGCGCGGCAAAGGGCGATTGCGCCGACCAGAAGGCGGGAAAAGCGTCCTGCCCCACGGCGATCACCGGCACCCCCAGGGTTTCCAGAACTTCCAGCGTCTTGCCGATGTCCAGGATCGCCTTGGCGCCGGCGGCCACCACGGTGACCGGGGTCTGCGCCAGTTCCTGCAGGTCGGCCGAAATGTCGAAACTGGTTTCCGCCCCCTGATGCACGCCGCCGATTCCGCCGGTGGCAAAGACCTCTATTCCGGCCAGGTGCGCCGCGATCATCGTCGCCGCCACGGTTGTGGCGCCGGTGCCGCCGGTCGCCAGACAGACCGCCAGATCGGCACGCGACAGCTTGGCGACGCCCTGGGCCTGTCCCAGCGCGGCCAGTTGTTCCGGGTCCAGTCCGATTTGCAGATGCCCCTCCAACACGGCGATCGTCGCCGGGGCGGCGCCGGCGGCGCGAATGTCGTCCTCGACCTGCCGGGCGACCTCGACATTCTGCGGATAAGGCATGCCATGGGTGATGATGGTGCTTTCCAGCGCCACGATTGGGGTTCCGGCCGCGCGCGCGGCGCGGATTTCGGCAGACAGCACGAGATCGGTCAAAACGGAGTCTCTCCTGAAACATAGGTGGCGGCCGCGTGCAGCGCCTGCGCCAGCGCCGCCGCGCGGTCCTTTCCGGCGGCTTCGGCGGCGATATGGGCGGCCATGAACGTGTCGCCGGCGCCAGTGACCCGCGTCACCAGAACCTCGGGCGGGGGCAAGGTGACCCGGTGGTCGCAGTCGGCCTCGGTGGCGGGTCGGCCGCCATCGGTGACCAGCACCCGCACGGCACCCCGCGCCAGCAAACCGGCGGCGGCCGCCGCCGAGTCGGCAAACTCGGTCTGGCACAACAGCCCGGCCTCTTCGAGATTGACGTAAAGCGTGGCGCGCCGATGGCTGAGAAACGGCAGCAGCCGCTCGGCCTTGCCCGGGCTGGCCGGCGCCACGCGCAGGTCCGCCGCCGCGAAAGCCGGGCTGGTGGCGATCTGTTCCAGCAATTCCTGCGTCAGGTTGCCGTCGACGGCGACCACCCCGGCAAAGGGCGCGCCGGCATGGCCCAGCGGACCCATCGTCAGCGGGCGCAGGATCTTGTCGCCGGCGGCTTCCAGCGAATGCGCATCGGCAATGGCGGCGATCAGCCCGTTGGCGCCCTCGACCGCCATGTACCGGTCGGTCGGCAGATCGTCCGAGCGATAGACATGATCGGTGTTCATGCCCAGTCGGGCGCAGGCCGCGACCAGCTCATTGCCCTCGGAATCGCGCCCGATGGCGGTCAGCAGCACCGGTGTCAGGCCAACGCGCACCAGCGTCATCGCGATGTTCATTGCCACCCCGCCGGGCAGCCGGGTGATCCGCCCCGGCACGTCCGAACCCTGGCGCATATGGCTGGCAGATCGTCCGATGACGTCCCACAGGACGCTTCCGATACACAGGATCTGGGCGGGCTGACCGGTCATGTCAGTCTTGTGCCGAGAAACGCAGGCAGGTGCAAGCCGGCCGGATCAGGGCACGGCAAAGCTGAGAGCGGCCCACAGACTTTGCCAGACTTCGGGACTGTCCGTCGGCATCTCGCGCAGCACCACGGCGTCCAGCAGATAGGCATGGCCGGACAGGACCGGCACCCGCACCTGTCCCCGCGCATCGGTGCGCAACAGGCGGATCGTCACCACGCCCGCCGGGTCGCGCTGAAAGACTTCGACCTGAGCATCGGCGCGGGGACGGCCCTGATAAAGCAGTTGCACCGGCAGACCATCGGTCAGATTGTCGGTATAGGGGTTGGCCCGCGCAACGAACTCGGTTTCCATGCCGGTGGCCACGTCCTGCCCGCGCCCATGCCCCACCGCCACCAGCGCCTTGGCATGGCGCGTATAGCTTTCGGTGAACCCGCTCTCGGGCAGGCCGCGTGCCAGATGGCGGGCGCGGATGTCGGGGAAATCCTTGTGATCGGCAAAGGCCTGGAATTTCTCCCATTTGGCGTAATTCAGGGTCGAAGGCATGGTCTGGTGCACGATCACAAGCAGACCGTCAGCACCGGCCGTGGCCTGCAGCGCCGGGATATCTCCCAGGCGCGGCCGAACCGGCGAGACCTTGCCCCCCTGGATCAGGTCGAACCGGGCGCTCTGTTTTTCGAAATAGGCCAGGGTCGCACCGCGAAAGTTCTGACCGTTGCGAAAATCGGCAACCAGCGGCGCGCCGCTTTCGACTTGAAATTCCACCGGTTCGATCCAAAACTCATGGGCAAACAGGCGCGTCGCGGATAGACAGCAGGCAGCCAGCAGGGGCATCAGGAAGCGGAGCGACATGGGCAGAACCTTTGAATTCGCGGGGATCAAGCTGGGCTGTTTGGCGCTGCTGTCAAGCCTGATTCTGTTGATCGCTTCGGCGCCGGGACGGGCACATGAGGTCACCCCGACCATCGCCGATCTGACGGTTGAAAATGGTGCACTGACGCTGGAGTTGCGCCTGAACATCGAGGCGTTTCTGGCCGGGATCGACCTGGACGGCATGGCCGACACCAACGCGTCGGACCGTTCGGACCGGTATGACGCCCTGCGTGCCATGAACGCTGATGAGCTGGACCCGCTGATCCGGGATTTCGCCGCCCGCTGGGTGCAGAGGCTGCAGATCGAGGCCGGGGGCAGGGTGCGGTTGACCCTGTCGGCGGCGCGGGTCCCGGAGATCGGCGATGTTGATCTGCCGCGCGCCAGTCATCTCGTGCTGCGCGGCCCCGTGCCCGCCGATGCCGCCGCGCTGGTGCTGCGCTGGCCCGCGGGCAGTGGCGATCTGGTTCTGCGCCAGCAGGGCGTGGATGATCCCTTTACCGGCCTGATCCCGGGCGGCGGGGCCAGCCCGCCGATCCCGCTGGCCGGGGGTGTGCAGACCGGCGGGTGGCGGACATTTTTCGCTTATGTGCCGGTCGGCTTTGATCACATCCTGCCCAAGGGCCTGGACCATATCCTGTTCGTGCTGGGCCTGTTCTTTCTCACCACCCGGCTGCGGCCGCTGGTCTGGCAGGTCAGCGCCTTTACCCTGGCGCATACGGTGACGCTGGCGCTGGGGGCTCTGGGATGGGTACAGGTGCCGGCGACCATCGTCGAGCCGCTGATCGCGGCCTCGATCACCTATGTCGCGATCGAGAACATATTGACGGACGGGCTGCATCGCTGGCGGCCGGTGGTGATCTTTGGATTCGGCTTGCTGCACGGGCTGGGCTTTGCCAGCGTTCTGGGCGAATTCGGTCTGCCGGCTGATCAGTTCCTGCCGGCATTGATCGGGTTCAACATCGGTGTGGAATTCGGGCAACTGACGGTGATCGCCATCGCCTTTCTGGCGGTCGGACTGTGGTTTCGCGACAAACCCTGGTACCGCGCCCGCATCGCGGTGCCGGCCTCGGCGGTCATTGCCGCGATCGGGGCGTATTGGTTCGTCGAACGGGTGATTTAGGTCTGGCCAATTGCCGCCATCAGATCGCTCAGCGCTGCGGTGGGGGTCTCGGCTCGCCAAATCTCGTCACCGATGCCAAAGAAATCGGTGCAGGATGCCAGGGCGCGCATGGTGTCGGCGGTCAACCCACCCTCGGCCACCACCGGCACCTCGATCATCTCGGACCACCACTGAAACAGTTCGACCCCGGCCAGCGAGCCATCGCCCAGCGCGGCGCCGCCGACCGGGCCAAAGCTGACATAGTCGGCACCCGCCTCGCCGGCGCCCAGCCCGTCATGGCGCGAAGTGCCGCAGAAACTGCCGACGATGGCGTCCGGTCCCAGCGCCTTGCGCGCCGCGCGTACCGAATTGGCGGCATTGCCCAGATGCACGCCGTCCAGCCCCAGACGTTCTGCCAGCACCAGATGTTCGGCGATCACCAGCGCCACGTCGCGGGCATGGGCGACCTCGCGCAGGGCATCCGCCGCCCGCGCGATCTGGTCCTCGTTGCGGCTGGCCAGTGCCAGCCGGACGCAGGCGATGGGCAGGCTGTCCAGAACCTGCGCCAGGGCATCGGGAAACTGGCTGAGCTCGAACGCGGCGGGGGTGATGAGATAGATCTGCGGCTGCTCGGGGCTGTCCATCGGCGCGCTCCTTGTTCTGTTTCGCGCCGGTTTAGCGGATCGGCGGCGCGATGAAAACGCCCATGCGGCCAAGGTTCGGCATTTCACCGGCACCTGTGGGCGGCTTGCCCCCGCGCCGATGGCGTTCTAAGGCGGGGCCGGACTTTCCGGAGGTGAGAATGCCCAGCGACCATCCCCAGCCGGCCTTTGTGCTGGTGCGCCCGCAGATGGGCGAGAATATCGGCGCTGCGGCGCGGGCGATGTGGAATTTCGGTCTGGACCGGATGCGCCTGGTCGCGCCGCGCGACGGCTGGCCGAACCCTGCCGCCGATGCGCTGGCCAGCGGTGCAGGACGGCTGCTGGACGAGGCGCAGCTTTTTGGCGACACCGCCAGTGCGGTCGCCGACTGCACCTATGTTCTGGCCACCACCGCGCGGTCGCGGGATCTGACCAAGCCGGTGGTCAGCCCGGAACAGGCCATGCGCCTGGCGGCCGCGCGGATCGGCCAGGGGGAAAAGGTGGCGGTGCTGTTCGGCCCGGAACGGGCCGGGCTGGAAAACGCGGATATCGCCCGCGCCAACGCCATCGTTTCGGTGCCGGTCAACCCGGATTTCGCGTCGCTGAACCTGGCGCAATGCGTGTTGCTGACCGCCTATGAATGGCGCCGCCAGACCGGCCATGTCGCGGACGAGGTCAACGCGCCGGGCAGTTCCGGCTGGGCCAGCGGACACGAGGTCGAAAAGCTGGCCGAACATTACCAGGACCGTCTGGCCGAGGCCGGTTTCTTTTTTCCCGAAACCAAGGCCGACAGCATGAAGCTGAACCTGCGCAACCTGTGGTCGCGGATGCCGCTGACCCGGGCCGATGTCCAGATGCTGCACGGGATCATGCGTCAGATGGTCCGCTGGAAACAGCGTGGCGACTGACGCGGCTGGACGGGCCACAATGACCGGCCTAGGGTCGGACCACATCTGGGAATACGTGAAATTCGGGGCGAAATCGGGGCGGACATGAGCGGAAAACGCAGCATCTTTGAAGAGGTTTCGGACGACAAGTCGTCCACGCCGGCGGTGCAGCCGGGCCTGATCGATCAGGGCAGGGGCGGCGCGCGGCGCGGCATACGCATGTGGCTGATGCTGCTGTTTGCTCTGGTCGTGGTGATGATCGTGGTGGGCGGTCTGACCCGGCTGACCGACAGCGGCCTGTCGATCACCGAATGGCGCCCCATCAGCGGTGCGTTGCCGCCGATGAGCGAGATCGAGTGGCAGTCCGAATTCGACAAATACAAGGAGATCGACGAATTCCGCATTCAGAACCAGTGGATGGAACTGGCGGATTTCAAGGCGATCTACTGGTGGGAATGGGGGCACCGGCAGTTGGGCCGGGGGATCGGTCTGGTCTGGGCCATTGGATTTTTGGGCTTTCTGCTGGCGCGCAAGATCCCCACCGGCTGGACCGGGCGGCTGTTGCTGCCCGGGGTGCTGGGCGGCGTACAGGGGGCGATCGGCTGGTGGATGGTGGCCTCGGGCGTGACCCAGGGTGCGGGCGTGACCGATGTCGCCAGCTATCGGCTGGCGGTGCATCTGGGGCTGGCCTTTGCCATTTTGGGCCTGCTTGCCTGGTATGTCTTTATGCTGGGGCGCACCGAGCGCGACCTGATGCAGGCCCGCCGCGCCAAGGAGGGCCGGCTGTTCGGCCTGTCCACCGGGTTGCTGCATTTCGCCTTTCTGCAGATTTTGATCGGCGCGCTGGTGGCCGGCATCGATGCCGGGCGCAGCTACACGGACTGGCCGACGATGGCGGGGCAATGGCTGCCGCCCGATCCGCTGCTGTTCGAGCCGGCCTGGCGCAACCTTTTTGAAAACCCCGGTCTGGTGCAGTTCATCCATCGGGTGACAGGTTATCTGCTGCTGCTGTTCGGCCTTGTTGTCTGGCTGCGCGGGCGGCGCAGCGCCCATAAGGCAACGCAATTTGCCTTCAACGCGGTTGTGGCGGCGCTGTCCCTGCAGATCGCTTTGGGCATTGCCACCGTGCTGTACGGCGCCCCCTGGCATATCGCGATCCTGCATCAGGTGCTGGCGGTGCTGCTGTTCGTGCTGATCCTGCGGGCGCGGTTTCTCAGCGCCTATCCGGTGGCCGGCTCGGTGCGCGGTTCCGGCGGGGGCACGAAACCATGAGCGCCTATGCGCAGATCTTGGCCCACGCCAGCGAAACCGCGGCGCTGGCGCAGATCGCCGGGCGTCTGGGCTGGGATCAGGAAACCGTGATGCCGCGCGGCGCGGCGCGTCAGCGCGGCGCCGAAATGGCGGCCATCGAGGCGGTGCTGCATGCCCGCCGCTCGGCGCCGCAGGTGGGCGAGTGGCTGGCCGAGGCACAGGCCGCCGATGCCACCCAGGCCGCCCAGCTGCGCGAGATCCGCCGGGCCTATCTGCGCGCCACCAAAGTCCCCTCCGATCTGGCCAAACGCCTTGCTCAGGTGACCTCCGAGGCACAGGGCAAATGGGCCGCCGCCCGCGCCGACGAGGACGTGGCTGCCTTTCTGCCCGTTCTGCAAGAAGTGGTTGCGCTGAAGCGCGCGGAGGGCGCGGCGCTGGCCGAGGGCGGCGATGTCTATGATGCCCTGCTGGCGGATTACGAACCGGGCACGACGGCGGATCAGATCGCCGCGATCTTTGACGCCATGCGCGCGCCGCTGGTCGAGCTGCGCGCGGCAATTCTGGCGCGGCCGATGCCGCAGGGGCTGAGCGGCACCTTTGCCGAGGCGGCGCAGATGCGCCTGACCCGCGAACTGGCCGAGACCTTTGGCTATGATCTGGACCGGGGCCGGATCGACAAGGCGGTGCATCCGTTCAGTTCCGGCAGCGGTGACGACGTGCGCATCACCACCCGGACCAGCGCCACGGACCCGTTCAACTGCCTCTATTCCACCATTCACGAGACCGGCCACGCCGCCTATGAGCAGGCGATCGATCCGGCCTATGCGCTGACTCCGCTGGGGCAGGGCGTGTCCATGGGCGTGCATGAAAGCCAGAGCCGCATCTATGAAAACCAGCTGGGCCGCAGCCGCGCCTTTACCGGCTGGCTCTACGGGCGTATGCGCGATGTATTCGGCGATTTCGGGATCACCGATGCCGATGGATTCCACGCCGCGGTCAACCGGGTGCATAACGGACATATCCGCACCGAGGCCGACGAGGTGCAGTACAACCTGCACATCATGCTGCGGTTCGATCTGGAACGCGCGCTGATGTCGGGCGATCTGCAGGTCGCCGATCTGGAGTCTGCCTGGAATGACCGCTTTGCCGCCGATTTCGGCTATGCGGTGGACAAGCCCAGCAATGGCTGTCTGCAGGATGTACACTGGTCGGTGGGTCTGTTCGGCTATTTCCCGACCTATGCGCTGGGTAATGTCTATGCCGGCTGTCTGTATCAGGCGCTGCGTCAGGCGGTGCCGCAACTGGACGACCAGTTGGCCCGGGGCGACACGTCGGCAGCGACTGCATGGCTGCGCGAACACGTGCAGCGCCATGGCGGATTGTATGAGCCGCGCGAGCTGATCGCGCAGGCCAGCGGCCTGCAACCCGGGCCGGCGCCGCTGCTGGACTATCTGCAGCGGAAATTTGGCGCTCTGTACGGGCTGTAACCCCACAAAGCGGGGCGATGCGACATGGGCCGCCGGCCTCGGGCCCCCGTGATTCGGGGCTGGCGTTTCGGGTCTTGGGGCGGCGTTATGTTGCCGCGACTCCCCGCAACTGGTAGGTTGCGGGAACCACAGAATGCAATGCCACCTGTGATTGCGCCAGGCTTCGGTTCTGGCCATCGCCCATTGGGAGTAGACCATGTTGAACCAATTCTTTCCCAGCGTTCCGGCCCTGACTGCGGCTCTGGTTCTGACCGGCACCATGGCGCAGGCCACGGTCATCGGTTTCGAAACCGGCACCTATGCGCAACTGCCCGCAAACCAGACCTATTCCGAAGCGGGCTATACCTTTACAACCGGGCTGAACGACCACTTTGACAGCAACGATTTTTCGGGCAACACCGTGTTTCCCGGAGGATTGCCCTATCTGGTCTTTCACGAGGCCGAGGCCAATCCGACAAACAATATCGTCACACTGGATTTTGGCGGCGCTGCCTTTGATCTGCTGCGGTTCGATCTGGCGACGGATCCCCGGGTGCTGCAACGCAATCCGGTGATCAACCCGGCCATGACCGTCACGGGGTCCAACGGCGCGACGATGACCAGCACGGCGGGTCTGGTTGGTCAGGTCGATGTGAACTTTCTGAACGTCACCTCTGTGACCTTTGACATCGTCGGCATGTCATCGCGCGCCGGTAACGTCATTCTGGACAATGTGGTGGTGCGTGCCGCCAGCGCGCCGGCCACCATACCGCTGCCGGCCAGCGGGTGGTTGTTGCTGGCCGGTCTGGGCGGGGTCGGGATGGTGTTGCGACGCCGCCGGTCCTGAGCGGCGGCGCGGCCGGGCTTCTGGCCCGATGCCCGCGCCGGTTTCACGGCCCGGTTCGGATGACGCCTATTCCGCGTCGTCCTCGCCCTGATCCGCCTGATCCGCGATCCAGGCGACGCTGACGACTTCTTCGCCCTGCGCGGTGTCAAAGACCTTGACCCCGCCGGCGCTGCGCGAGCGGAACGAGATGCCTTCGACCGGCACCCGGATCGACTGGCCCTTGGAGGTTGCCAGCATGATCTGATCGTCCATTTCCACCGGGAAACTGGCCACCAGATCGCCGCCGCGCATTGCCTTGTCCATCGCCGCGACGCCCATGCCGCCGCGCCCGCGCACCGGATAATCATGGCTGGAACTCAGCTTGCCCGAACCCGCCGCAGTGATCGTCAGGATCAGGTTTTCGGCCGCCGACATCTCGGCATAGCGGGCCTGGCTGAACTCTTCGGCCACCGGCGTGTCCTCCTCGTCCGTCTCGCCGTCATCGACCAGACCGGCCACGGCGCGGCGCATCTTGAGATAGGCGGCGCGTTCGTTCGGGCTGGCCTCGAAATGCCGGATCACCGACATCGACACCACCCGGTCGCCGTTCAGCAAGCGGATGCCGCGCACGCCGGTGCTGTCGCGGCCCTTGAAGATGCGCACATCGGTGGTCGGAAAACGGATCGCCCGGCCGGAATTGGTGACCAGCATCACGTCGTCTTCCTCGGTGCAGATGCGGGCGTTCACCAGTTCCACATCGTCGGGCAGCTTCATCGCGATCTTGCCGTTGCGCTTGACGTTGGTGAAATCGCTCAACGCGTTGCGGCGTACGTCGCCGGCACTGGTGGCAAAAACGATCTGCAGGTCTTCCCAATCGTCTTCGGGCACGTCCACCGGCATGATGGCGGCCACCGACACGCCGACCGGGATCGGCAGGATGTTGACCACCGCCTTGCCTTTCGAGGTGCGCCCACCTTGCGGCAGACGCCAGGTCTTGAGCTTGTAGACCATGCCCTCGGTGGTAAAGAACAAGAGCTGCGTGTGAGTATTGGCCACGAACAGCGTGGTGACGACGTCTTCTTCCTTGGTCTGCATCCCGGCCAGACCCTTGCCGCCGCGGCGCTGGCTGCGGAAATCGGCCAGCGGGGTGCGCTTGATATAGCCGCCCGAGGTCACGGTCACGACCATGTCCTCGCGTTCGATCAGGTCCTCGTCTTCCATGTCGCCGGACCAGTCGACGATCTCGGTGCGGCGCGGCACGGCGAATTGCTCGCTGACCTCGCGCAACTCGTCCGCGATGATGCCCATGATGCGCTCGCGGCTCCCCAGGATTTCCAGGTATTCCTTGATCTTGCCGGCCAGCTCCTCCAACTCGTCGGTGACTTCCTTGACGCCGATCTGGGTCAGGCGTTGCAGCCGCAGTTCCAGGATCGCGCGGGCCTGGGTTTCGGACAGGTTGTAGGTGCCGTCCGGGTTGGCGGTATGGGTGGGATCGTCGATCAGGCGGATGTATTCCATGATCGGTTGCGCCGGCCAGCGGCGGGTCATCAGTTTTTCGCGGGCCTCGGCGGCATCGGCGGATGCGCGGATCGTGGCCACGATTTCGTCGATATTGGTGACGGCCACGGCCAGCCCGCACAGGATGTGGCTGCGCTCGCGCGCCTTGCGCAGCAGAAAGGCGGTGCGCCGCGCCACGACATCCTCGCGAAAGTCGATGAACGACGTCAGGAAACGGCGCAGGGTCAGCTGTTCTGGCCGGCCACCGTTCAGGGCCAGCATGTTGCAGCCGAAATGGGTCTGCATCGGGCTGAACCGCCACAGCTGGTTCAGCACCACCTCGGCCGTGGCGTCGCGTTTCAGTTCGATCACCACGCGCACACCGTTGCGGTCGGATTCGTCCTGCACGTGACTGACGCCCTCGATGCGTTTCTCGCGCACCGCCTCGGCGATCTTCTCGATCATCGCCGCCTTGTTCACCTGATAGGGGATTTCATCGACAATGATGGCATAGCGGTCCTTGCGGATTTCCTCGACCCGGGTCTTGGCGCG
This sequence comes from Sedimentitalea sediminis, assembly GCF_042687825.1. Classification (NCBI taxonomy): domain Bacteria; kingdom Pseudomonadati; phylum Pseudomonadota; class Alphaproteobacteria; order Rhodobacterales; family Paracoccaceae; genus Sedimentitalea; species Sedimentitalea sediminis. Next base: position 286,186 of record NZ_JBHUQE010000002.1, read on the forward strand.
GATGATGACGCTGCCACGCCCGTCCAGATAGGCCTTTCGCGCGCCAGAGCGGCCCAGCATGATGCCGCCGGTGGGAAAATCGGGTCCCGGCACATAGGCGATCAGCTGCTCGCTGGTCAGGTCGGGATCGGCAATCAGCGCCAGCGTCGCCGCGACGACCTCGCCCAGATTGTGCGGCGGGATGTTGGTGGCCATGCCGACCGCGATGCCGCCGGCGCCATTGACCAGCATGTTGGGAAACCGCGCCGGCAGCACCGTCGGCTCGCGGTCCTTGCCGTCGTAATTGTCCTGGAAATCGACCGTGTCCTTGTCGATATCGGCCAGCACGAAAGCCGCCGGCTTGTCCATGCGGACCTCGGTGTAACGCATCGCCGCCGGGTTGTCGCCGTCCATCGAGCCAAAGTTGCCCTGGCCGTCCAGCAGCGGCAGCGACATCGAGAAATCCTGGGCCATGCGCACCAGCGCGTCGTAGATCGCGCTGTCGCCATGCGGGTGATACTTACCCATGACGTCGCCAACCGGCCGCGCCGATTTGCGATAGCTCTTGTCGTGGGTGTTGCCGGTCTCGTGCATGGCATAGAGGATGCGGCGGTGCACCGGTTTCAGCCCGTCGCGCAGATCGGGAATGGCGCGGCTGACGATGACCGACATGGCATAATCCAGATAGGATGTGCGCATTTCATGTTCGATCGAAACGGTCGGTCCGTCATGCAGCGGACGCTGCGGTGGAGTTTCATCCATATTTTCAGGAGGTTCCGGCGTATCGTTCACGTTTTTCGCCCATTATTGCTGCATCGGCCATCTTGTGTGATCGGACCTTATCAGACCCAGCATATTGGGTGCAATGGCGCGATCACCATTGATTTGGCAGCCAACACATTACAGTGATAACATACTGTTTTTGTTGAAAGTTAATGAATTTTGCCGATCATGAAAGGATCGAGCCAACAAACACAGGTAGTATAAAGCGAGAGTAACGATGAATCCGACCGAAACCGAATTGATGCTGAAGGGCTATGGTCTGACCACGGCCGAGATCTTTTATCACCTGCCGGACTATACCCATGTCCTGAACAGTTTCGTCTGGCAGGACTACGATTTGGCGCCGGATCTGCCGGCGCTGTTCAAGTTCGTGGAATTCTGGCAACGCGAGATCGACGGCCCGCTGCATTCGGTGCGCTTTACCCACCGCAAGCTGCTGTCCTCGGGCGAGTGGCACAATCAGGTGGGTGAATTCACCCTGCATTGACCCCGGACGACCCCGCGCCGGTCAACTGCGCCAGGCGGTCGCGGTACAGCCGTTTGACGCGACATTGGAATAGGTGTTTCCATCGGCCGCCAGCGTACCGCTGGCATAGATCGTGACCGACGGCCAATAGAGAACGAATTTCATTTCCCGACCGGTCAAGGTGACTCGGGTGGTCGCGCGCTGGCCCAGGGAATCGTTCACGACCCCCTTGAACGTGTTCGGGCCTGTGCGTGTATAGCGCGCCGTTCCCGTCGTCTTGATGAACAGGGGACAACTGGCCCGGAACTGCCAGTTTCCGGCGATATTGTGCCCCTCGGGCAGGTCGGGTTTCGTCGGGGCCGCCGCCGTGACCTCACATCTTTTCGATCCCCGTTTCTGCACCGCGTTCAGCGCCCTTTCAGTGCCCAGTTCCGCCGGGCGCAAAGGTGATCCCGTATCGTTAATGAACGCCCGGAACGCCCGCCGCGTGCGCTGTCCGATGACGCCATCCGCCGGGCCGGCGGAACAGCCGGCGGCGTTCAGGGCGCTTTGGGTGGCCTTGATGATCGCGCGCGCGTCGCGCCGCGCGGACGGTTCTGTTGCCGCGGTCGCCTCCGGTGTGCCTGTCGGGGCAGGGTCCGGCTGCGGGCTTTTCTGCCGCAGCATCTGAACCGCCATGCGATAGGTGAACTCGTCGCTGCGGTTGCTGTAGCTGTCCAGAAACGCCCGCAATGCCTCGGCGGTGCCGAGCGACCGGGCCAGCTCGAAATCCGCGCGCATCGGGCTGGTGACCATACGCGCCGGCGCGTCGGATATCGTCGGATCGGAAACCGGACCGGACAGGGCCGGGGCGGCGACCGCGGTGCGGGCAAAGTAGAACTCGCCCAGCAACTCGTCGTAGTAGGCCGGGAACTGCTGGTGGTTGACGGTGCGGGCCAGGTCGCGCACTTCGAGGCGCAGACCGGCCACCATCTCGCGCAGTTCCAGCCCGGGTTGCGTCAGGCGCGGCAACAGCGCCCGGGTAAAGACCGAATTTCTTGCGGGATCGTCTTCGGTCAACTCGTCCAGTGCCAGTTGACCGGCCCCGGCGGAAAAGATCACGAACGTGCCTTGCGGCGCGGTGATCCGCCCCAGACCCCGGGTGCCGCCGATGCTGCGCCCGGTGCTGGTCTGAAACGGGTTGTTGCGGCAGGCATCGACGATCGCGACGGTCATCCGTGCTCCGGTTGCGCGTACCCGGTCCAGCAGCGCCGACAACGCGATGGATTCGGCCTTGATGAAATCGCGTTCGCCCGAGGCCGGGGCCAAGATGTCGGTGGGCAGCAGGTAGTTTTCGCCGTCTATTTCCACCCCGTGGCCGGCAAAGAACACAAAGGCGGTGTCGCCCGGCTGCAGGCGTTCGGTGAATGACGAGATCGTCCGGTTCATCTGACGCCGGTCGGCATTCAGCACCGTGATGATGTCGAACCCCTGTTGAGTCAGCGCGGCCGAGATGGCCTGGGCGTCGGCCCCCGCCTTGTCCAGCGGCGGCACATCGGAATAGAGATCGTTGCCGATCACCAGCCCGAACCGCTTTTCCGCGGCAGCCGTCAGCGGCAGGCAGAACAGGCAGAAAAACACGGCAAGAAACAGGCGCATAACACGGGCTCCGAAACGATTCCCTGCCACCTTACAACAGGATGGCACCCGGCGGCGTGACCTGGTTCACACAGAGCAACTGGCGCCGCCCAGAACGCAGAACTTGGCACAATGGGGGTGGTTCAGATGTACGGCGCCCTCGGCTTGGGCCAGGGTTTCGCCCAGTTCGAATTCCGGCGCATAGGGCAGCAAGGTGCAGGCCAGAACCACCGGGTGCGCCGCGCCCTTGCGTTTGACCACCATGCGCGAACTGGCACACATCACGTCCCGCGGCGACTTGCCCAGAATGTCCCAGCAGGCGGTAGTGATCTCGGGCACCTCGACGCCGTCATCCATTTCCGGAAACAGCACGGTTTGGCCCGGATCATAAGCGTCGATGTCAAAGCCATGCTGGGCAAAGAACGCAGCATAGCCGGTGCGGCTGTCGGCCTCGTCCCGGGCATTGACCGCGCGCCCGGCCACGGCCATGTCAAAACCGTGATCGCGCAGCCAGACCATGCCTTGCAGGGTCTTTTCAAAGCTGCCGGCGCCGCGTTCGCGATCATGCAGGTCGGCGTCGTAGTGATCCAGCGACACCCGCAGGCTCAGCCGGTCGCCATGCGCCTTGTGCAAGGCCAGCAGACCGTCGCGCATTGGCGCGCGCATCATCGGGCGCATCGCGTTCGTCAGGATCAGCACCCGAAAGCCGCGCGCCAGGGCCAGCCCGGCCATTTCGATCATCTGCGGATTCATGAACGGTTCACCGCCGGTAAAGCCGATCTCGGCGACGGGCCAGCTGCGTTCGGCGATCTGGTCGAGATAGGGCTCGACCTCGTCCGCTGTCAGATAGACCAGAGCATCATTTGTCGGGCTGCTGAGGATGTAGCAGTTGGCGCATTCGATATTGCACAGCGTGCCGGTGTTGAACCACAGGGTCTGGGGATCCTGCAGCACCACGCTGGCGCGGGTCTGGCCATCGGCGGTGACGTGTCGATCCTGGAATTTCCCCTGATTCGCCGGTGGGATGCCGAGATCTTTCATTGCCGCTCCGCCTGTTGGTCTGCCGGACAGTTCTAGCCTATGCTGTCGAACAGGTTAAAGTCTCTGCACAGTGGCGCACACAGTTGTGATCGCCGTTGAGTTGATTGAAGATAGCGTTACAAACCGGCGCTAGGGAACAGGAAAGCCTGAGCGAACATGGTATCTCGAGTCATTCCCGTGGACCCCTTTGATCTGGTGATCTTTGGCGGCACCGGCGATCTGGCACGGCGCAAGATTCTGCCCGGCCTGTTTCGGCGATTCTGTGCCGGGCAGATCCCGGATGCGGCGGCCATCATCGCAGCGGCCCGTTCACCGCATTCGGTTGACGAATACCGGGCGCTGACCGCCGATGCGATTCGCGAATTTTCCGGCGTGGCGCTGTGCAATGATGACCGACTTCAGGCCTTTCTGAAGAGGCTGGACTATGTTCCCATCGACGCCCGCGGCATCGATGGCTGGGCCGCCCTTGCGGCGCGTCTCAGTCCGGACCGGGTGCACGCGTTCTACTTCTCTGTCGGCCCTGGCCTGTTCGCCGATCTGGCCGAACGCATCCACCTGCATGGCATGGCCAGCCCGGACTGCCGTATCGTCGTGGAAAAGCCCTTTGGCCATGATCTGGCCAGCGCCCGGGATCTGAACGCCACTCTGGCGGCGCATTTCGACGAGGGCCAGATCTATCGCATCGATCATTATCTGGGCAAGGAAACCGTGCAGAACCTGATGGCGATCCGGTTCGGCAACATGCTGTTCGAGCCCCTGTGGAACAGTCAGTATGTCGATCACATTCAGGTCACCGTGGCCGAAACCGTCGGTGTCGGCGGTCGCGGCGAATACTATGACCGGGCCGGCGCCATGCGGGACATGATGCAGAACCACCTGATGCAGCTGTTATGCCTGATCGCGATGGAACCGCCGGCGAAATTCGACCCCGACGCGGTGCGCGATGAAAAGCTCAAGGTGATCCGGGCGCTGGACCCGGTCGAGCCGCACCATATCGTGCGCGGCCAGTACGAGGCGCTGGATGGCGAACATCCCGGCTATCGCGAGGCGGTGAATCAGCCGCGCAGCACCACCGAAAGCTATGTCGCGATGAAGGTCCATATCAGCAACTGGCGCTGGGCCGGCACGCCGTTCTATCTGCGTACCGGCAAGCGCCTGGTGGCACGGTCGTCGGTGATCAACGTCATGTTCAAGGATGCGCCGCATTCGATCTTTGGCCCCGAGGCCGGGCGGCACGCCAATCTGCTGTCCATTCGCCTGCAGCCCAACGAGGGCATCACCCTGCAGGTGACCATCAAGGAACCGGGGCCTGGCGGCATGCGCCTGGTGGACGTGCCGCTGGACATGACCTTTGCCGAGGCGCTGGGACCCGAGGGCGAGGACCCTCCGGATGCCTATGAACGGTTGATCATGGACGTGATCCGGGGCAATCAGACGTTGTTCATGCGTGGCGACGAAGTCGAGGCCGCCTGGGCCTGGACCGATCCGATCATCGCCGGCTGGCAGGCGCGCGGCGAGGTGCCCAAGCCGTATGACAGCGGCAGTGTCGGACCGGGCGATGCCGACCTGTTGATGAAGCGCGACCACCGGGAATGGAGAGGAATAAAGCCTTGAACCTCGTAGAATACTCCGATCGTGAAATGGCCGCCATCGATCTGGCCAACGTTCTGGCCGGCGAGTTGGAAAATGCGCTGCTGCACCATGACAGCGTGTCCTTTGCCGTGCCGGGCGGCACCACGCCGGGACCGATCTTTGACACCCTGTGCGCCGCCGATATCGAGTGGCACCGGGTGCATGTGCTGGCCACCGACGAACGCTGGGTGCCGCAGGACGATCCCCGCAGCAATGGCCGTCTGATCATCGAACGTCTGCTGACCGGGCGGGCAGGGGTGGCGACCTATCTGCCGCTCTATGCGCCGACGCCCGGTCCCGACGATGTGCTGGCCGAGATCGAATCGATGCTGGCGCCGCATCTGCCGATCTCGGTGCTGCTGCTGGGCATGGGCGCCGACATGCATGTGGCTTCGCTGTTTCCGGGCGATGCCGCGCTGTCGGCGGCGTTGTCGCCGACAGCGCCGACCCTGGTTGCGGTGCGCCCGACAGCCGCGCCCGAGCCGCGCATCAGCCTGACCGCGCCGGTTCTGGATGGCGCGCTGGCCAAGCATCTGGTGATCTTCGGCGCCGACAAGCGCGCGGCTTTGGAACGCGCGGCCAAGCTGTCGGACGAGCAGGCGCCGATCCGGGCGGTGCTCAGCGAAATGACGGTGCACTGGGCGGAATAGACATGCCGGACTGGGATCAATTGGCGGCATTGCACGCTGCCGGCCGCGCGGGCCGCATTGCCGATCTGTTTGTTGAAACGCCGGACCGGGCCGCAAGGTTCAGCGTGCAGACCGACGACCTGTTGCTGGATTATTCAAAGACCATGATCGACGCGGCGGTGCGCGACGCGCTGATCGGGTTGTGCCGCACGGAGGGGGTGGCGGAAAAGCGGACGGCGATGTTCGCCGGCGAGAACATCAACCGGACCGAGGACCGGGCGGTGCTGCATACCGCGCTGCGCAATCTGGATGGGGGTCCGGTGATTTCCGGCGGTGTCGATGTGATGCCGGGCATTCGGGACACGCTGGCGCGGATGCGCGGCTTTGCCGATGCGCTGCGCAGCGGCAGCCTGACCGGTGCCGGCGGCGCCATCACCGATGTGGTCAATATCGGCATCGGCGGCTCGGATCTGGGTCCGGCGATGGCGGTGCCGGCGCTGGCGCCCTATCATGACGGGCCGCGCTGTCATTTCGTGTCCAATGTCGACGGCGCCCATATCGCCGACTGCCTGCGCGATCTTGATCCGCGCCGGACGCTGGTGATTGTCGCGTCCAAGACCTTTACCACCGTCGAGACCATGACCAACGCGCGCACGGCGCGCGCCTGGATGCACGAGGGCGGCGGCGACCCGGCGCTGCAATTCGCCGCTGTGTCCACCGCTGACGAGCGTACCGCGGCCTTTGGCATTGCGGCCGACCGGGTATTTGGCTTTCAGGACTGGGTCGGGGGGCGTTATTCAGTCTGGGGGCCGGTCGGCCTGGCGCTGATGCTTGCGATCGGCCCAAAAGGATTCGAGGCATTTCTGCGCGGCGGCCAGGCCATGGACCGGCATTTTCAGTCTGCGGACTGGGACCAGAACATGCCGGTCATGCTGGCCCTGACCGGGCTGTGGCACAGCCGGGTCTGCGGGTATCGCACCCGCGCCGTGCTGCCCTATGAGCAGCGCCTGGCGCGGTTGCCGGCCTATCTGCAACAGCTGGAAATGGAATCCAACGGCAAGAGCGTGGCGATGGATGGCAGCGCACTGGCGCAGTCGACCGGACCGGTGGTCTGGGGTGAACCGGGCACCAACGGGCAGCATGCCTTTTATCAGTTACTGCATCAGGGTTCGGCGATCGTGCCTTGTGAATTCATGGTCGGAGCCCGCGGTCACGAGCCCGATCTGGCGCATCAGCACCGGCTGCTGGTGTCCAATTGCCTGGCCCAGTCCGAGGCACTGATGAACGGGCGCAGCCTGGACGAGGCCCGCGCCCTGATCGCCGATGCAGGACTGGAAACCGACCAGATCGAGCGCCAGGCGCGGCACCGGGTGTTTCCCGGAAACCGGCCGTCGGTCACGCTGGTCTATCCGCAGCTGACACCCTATGTGCTGGGCCAGATTGTCGCGCTGTACGAGCACCGGGTGTTCGTCGAAGGCGTGATCCTGGGAATCAATTCCTTCGATCAATGGGGCGTCGAACTGGGCAAGGAACTGGCGACCTCGCTGGCGCCGATCGTCGATGGCGACCGGCCCGCTACCGGCAAGGACGGTTCCACCGCCGCGCTGGTGGCACAGGTGCATCGCCATGGCGGCGGGCAGGGCGGCGGCTAGCCCTGCGCCACGGCGCCGTCCCGATCGACGAACAGCCGCCGCACCGCGTCCGGCAGCGGGCAGCGGCCGGTCCCGTCGGAATGCAGCGTCACCATCACGGCGGACATCTCGGCCCTGAGATCGCCCGCCCACAACTGTTGCTGCATGGTGAAACTGGTGGTGCGGAAACTGGCAACGCGCGCCGTTGCGACATAATCCTCGCCCATGACCATTTCCCGCAGATACCGGATTTCGGCGCTGCGCACCACCAGACGCGGCCTTTGCGCGGGGGCATAGAACGGCGTGCAGAACTGATCGAAATACGCCACCCGCAGGGTCTCGAACCAGCCCATATAGGCCTTGTTGTTGACATGGTTCAGCGCGTCCAGTTCGGCCCAGCGGACCCGGTCCGCCATGGCCAGCGGCTGCGGGTACTCCAGGCCAAAGACGGTCTGTTCGGTCGGGCTGAGCGGGGTGTGATAGCGCAGGGTCATGGCCGCTGGCTATCCAGCGCGGCGGATTTGGGCAAGCCCGTTATTGCCAGATCGGCATTTCGTTGGCACGGTGGGACCGGGGAGGAGACGGGTCCGTCAGGACCACGCCGCAAGCGCATGCCTGACGGACCTTGTTTCATGACAAAGGATGTTATCCGGCTGCCAGGGCCGGTCCCGTATCCCGCGAGAAAGGAAACCTGCGATGCTGGGCCAGATGATGACCAAACCGCTGCTGATCTCGGCGCTGATCGACCATGCTGCCCGCTATCACGGCCAGACAGAAATCGTTTCGGTCGAGACTGACGGGCGTGTCACCGAGACCAACTGGGGCAATCTGGCCGGCAATGCCAGGCGGCTGGGCTCGGCGCTGCACAAGCTGGGGCTGCCACCGCAGGCACGTTGCGGCACCATCGCCTGGAACAACCGGCGTCATCTTGAAATCTATTTCGGCGTGTCCGGCGCCGGGTTCGTCTGCCACACGATAAACCCGCGCCTGTTTCCCGAACAGCTGATCTATGTGATCAATCACGCCGAGGACGAGGTGCTGTTCATCGAGTCCACTTTTTTGCAGATCGCCGTCAAACTGGCCGAGCATCTGCCAAGGCTTAAACATGTCGTGCTGATGGGGCCGCGCGACGACGCACTGGCCGGGCAGGTACCTGGGCTGCAATTCTATGACGAACTGATCGAGACCGGTGACGCGGATTTCGACTGGCCCGATCTGGATGAGAACACCGCGTCGAGCCTGTGTTACACCTCGGGTACTACCGGCAATCCAAAGGGGGTTCTGTATTCGCACCGCTCGACCCTGTTGCACAGTTTTGCCGCCAGTCTTGGCGACACGCTGGGTCTGACCGCGCGCGACGTAGTGTTGCCGGTGGTGCCGATGTTCCATGTCAACGCCTGGGGGGTGCCCTATTGCGCGGCCATGGTGGGCAGCCGTCTGGTGATGCCCGGGCCGGGGCTGGACGGCGCAAGCCTGGTGCGGCTGATCGACGGGCACCGGGTCACGCTGGCGCTGGGGGTGCCGACGATCTGGCTGGGGCTGCTGGCCCATGCCAAGGGGATGGGCAGCAAGCTGGACAGTCTGAAACGCACCGTGGTCGGCGGCGCCGCCTGTCCGCCGGCGATGATGAAACAGTTCCGCGAAGATTTCGGCGTCGACACGATCCATGCCTGGGGCATGACGGAAATGAGCCCGCTGGGCACCGTGAATATCCCGCTGGCCAGGCATCGCGACCTGCCGCTGGAGACGCAGCACAAGCTGCGCGAAAGCCAGGGCCGCCCGCCCTTCGGTATCGAACTGAAGATCGTCGGCGCAGATGGCGAGACCTTGCCCAATGACGGGGTCAGCCAGGGCGATCTGCTGGTGCGCGGTCATTGGGTGATGGACAGTTATTTCCGAATGCCGGAACACGAAGCGCTGCGCGATGACTGGTTTGCCACCGGCGACGTGGCGACGATCGATCCGGACGGTTACATGACGATCCGCGACCGTTCCAAGGACATCATCAAGTCAGGCGGCGAGTGGATCAGCTCGGTCGAGCTGGAAAACATCGCCGTGGCCCATCCCAAACTGGCCAATGCCGCGGTGATCGGCGTGCGGCATCCGAAATGGGACGAGCGGCCGCTGCTGGTAGCTGTGGCCGCAGAGGATGCCCGGCCAACCGAAGCGGAACTGCTGGCCTTTTACGAAGGCAAGGTCGCCAGCTGGCAGGTGCCCGACAAGGTGGTCTTTGTCGATGAACTGCCGCTGAATGCCACCGGCAAAGTGCTGAAACGCACCTTGCGCGAGCAGTTCGCGGATGTGCTGACCGGGTGAACCGCGACCGGCATGCGGCGCTTTAGCCCGGCCCGGCCAGATTGTCCGCCAATCGTTGCAGGGCGGCCCAGTCGGTGCGGCCGGCAATACCCAGACAGACGATGCCGTCAGATCCATCTGCATCCGTGGCGGTACAGGACGCGCGGCGGCCCACGACCTGCACCAGTTGGCGCGTGCCGTCGGCACCTTTGACAAAACCCTTGGCACGGATCAGCCCCAGTGCCGGTTCGGCCAGTGCTTGGGCCAGCGCGGCGGCATCGGCGGCAGCGGCGATGTCCAGCACCTGCACCTGGATCGGCAGATGCGCCGTTTCGCCGGTGGCCGGTTGCCTTGTGTCCCTGTCCGACGGCGGGTTTGGCCCGGTCCCCAGCACCACGTCGGGGGGCAGGTCGGCCCGGGCCGTGTCCAGAATTCGCAGATCGGGATAGTTCTGCGTCAGCCAGCGGCGCCGCGCGCTGCGCATGTCGTCATCGACCAGATCGACCTTGTTCAACAGCAGCAGATCCGCATCCGCCAACTGACGCCGCACCGTGTCGCCCATATACCGGTCCTGGGCCAGGTCCGGCAGCGTCTCGGCATCGGCCAGCACAACGATGCCGTCGAGGCGATAGGCCTGCAACAGCCCGACCGTGGCGGCGATGGCGCCGGGAATGGCGACGCCCGAGGCTTCGAGCAGCACATGGTCCGGCGCCGGGCGCATTGCTGCCAGGGTATTCAGGCCGCGCACCAGATCGCTGCCATAGCTGCAGCAGACGCAGCCGCCGGCCACGGTGATCAGGTCGGGCGTGCGGGTCCGGATCAGGTCGGCATCGATGGGCAGATCGCCGAAATCGTTGACCAGCACCGCCAGGCGCCGCCCGCCGGCCTGCCGCAGCAGATGGTTTACCAGGGTCGTCTTGCCGGCCCCCAGAAAGCCGCCCAGCACGGTCAGGGGCAGCGGCGCGGTGCGCTTTTCAGCCGGTGATTGCGGGCGCCCGGCGTTCATATCTGTTCGTCGGCGGCAAAGATGCGGTCACCCTGCACCGTGCCCCAGACCCGCACATCACGCAGCCGATCGGCGCCGATCTCGGTCGGATCGTCCTGCAACACTGCGAAATCGGCGCGTTTGCCGACCTCGATCGAGCCGATCTCGGACTCCATGCCCAGGGTCTGTGCCGCCCCCATGGTGATGGCGTAAAGCGCCTGCGACACGCTGATTTTCTCGGCCTCGCCCAGCACGCGGCCCGAAGCGGTCTGTCGGTTGACCGCGCACCAGGCGGTGAACATCGGCCCCAGAGGCGTGATCGGCGCATCCGAATGGATTGACATCGGCACCCCGTGCTGCAGCGCGGTGGCGCAGGCATTCATGCGCTCGGCCCGGTCCGGACCCAGAGTCAGATCGTAGTGCTCGTCGCCCCAATAGAAATGGTGGTTGGCAAAGAGATTGACGCCAAGGCCCAGCCGGGCCATGCGGCGGAACTGGGCGGCGTCGGCCATCTGGCAATGCTGGATCGTGGTGCGGTGATCAGGGGCGGGATGCGCCTTGAGAACCGTCTCCATCGTGTCCAGCACCAGGTCGGTCGCCTCGTCGCCATTGGCGTGGATATGAACCTGCAGATCGTTGCGGATCGCCAGGGCCAGCACCTGCTGCAATTGCGGCGGCGTGATGTACCACAGCCCGTTTTCGGCACCGTTGTAATAGCCTGGCCAGCGCAGCCGTGCGGTAAAGCCCTGGATCGAGCCATCGGCCACGACCTTGATCCGCCCCAGCCGCAGCCGATCGGTGGAATGCGCCCGCAGCGATGCCGCATGGTCGATCAGATCCTGCGGCGTCATTCCCAGGAAATAGCGCAGCGGAACCACCCGCACCGGAAATCTGGGTTCGTCGGTCACGCGCAGCATCATCTGGACGGTCGGTTCGGTCAGCTGCGCCGCCAGATCGGTGACCGTGGTGATACCGGCGCGCACGCACAGTTTGGCAAAGTTGCGCAGGCCCGGTTCGTCGCAATCCAGCATGCCGCTGTCAAAGCCTGTATGTTCCGCAATCGGCGCCAGCACGTCCGGGCCGCGCAACTCGCCCAGGGGCAGGCCGTCCTTGCCCAGCGGCACCCCCGGATGTTCGATGCCCGGACGCAGCAGCCCGGCCAGTTGCAAGGCCCGGGAATTGACATTGGCAATATGGCCCGACGCATGCAGAACCCCGATTGGGCGCGTTGTCGACACCTTGTCCAGATCGTGCCGGGTCAGGCGCTGATTGCCGAAATAGATCGGATCCAGTTGCCAGCCGGGCAGGGCGGCGGTGGGGTCGGTCAGGTCGGCATCGGCCCGTTTCAGCCGGTCCAGCACAGCCTCTAGGCTTTTCGCCCCGGCGCAGGTCCGACCGTTCGGATCGACGCGGTCAAAATAGCCACAATAGGTGTGCCGCCAGAGCGAGCCCTCCATCGCGTGCGCATGCCCTTCGACCAGACCCGGCATCAGGATCATGCCGGCAAAGCGGTCGTCCAGCCGATGCGCCCCCAGCGTGCCAGTTCTTCGCGCGTGCCGACGCCCAGAATGCGCCCGTCGCGGACCGCCACATGGCTGGCCACCGGGCGTTGCGGGCACATTGTCAGAATTTTCCTGGCCGCGTAAATGGTCGTCATCACCGATACTCCACACACATTCCTGCCCGGCGCGCACCTGACGGCGCGCCGCCGTTGCCCGGAAGTTGAGCGGATGAAACCCCGACGCGCCACAAGGTGCAACAGGGTCTCTTGATTACGCCGATCAGAGGGGCCGCGGGTGGTTCGAACGCACCACCCGCCGGCCCCGACTACAACCTGCGGACGGAACCTGTGGCGATCTTGAACCGGTTGTTTTGTGTAATACTCCCCCAAGGTTGATCGCGCTTGACGATCTGCGAACCCTTCGTTGCATCCACGCGGCCCGGGTTGCTCGGTTTTGTGTCCGGGGCCCGGGCGGAAATAAATACGCCTTTTGGGTAGTTTTCCATCATCTGGTAGGGTGTGCAGTCAAGCACACAACATATCGAAAAAATTCGCCGGAAAATACCTGTTTCGGACGGATCAAACCGGGAACGGTTGCGAAGGTAAGGGATTTATTACTTTACGAATCACCGGACCCTCCCGCATCCTTAACCAAAGGATTTTAATCAATTTCGATTTCTGGGGGCGTTGGGTGCATATTGCATTTGCCATCATTTTTTTTCTTTTTGTCGGACTGTGTGAAACGCTCCGGCATGGCGTATTCGGCCTAAGCCCCTCTGAAACAAACGGAATAATCTATGCCACGCTGGCGCTGTCGGCCCTTGGTCTGCTGCGGGGAGATGTCATTTTTACACTGATCAGACCAACACGGCCGCTCTATGGAAACGCGCGTGCGACCTGGAGCTGGCCACGCACGGGGCTGGGGCTGTTTCTGGGTCCGTTATTGTGGGTGTTGCCGGTCGCCTATGGGTTCGCCTTGATTCAGATCAATGTTACGCCGACCGGACCCGAAATTTTGATTCGCACCCTGGTGCTGCACCTGGTGACCGTCGGTATTGCCGAGGCCCTGTTCTTTCGCGAGGCGGTGCTCAAGACGTTCAACGCCGAACCGCTACCGGTCTGCGCCATTTCAACACTGGCCGTGTTCATCTTTCACATGCCGTCCGGTGTGCCTCTGGCACTGATCGCGGCCGGTTCGGGTCTGTATTTCCTGACATTGCGGCTGATCGGTTGCAACATCCTGGTGACCGCGCTGTTGCACAGCGCGACGGTGGTGCTGTTCGGTCAGGTCTTGTCGCTGGGACTGACCGAGGCCCAGCTTTGGACTTATGCCGGCTATTTCGTGCCGGCGTCGGCGGCGTTGTCTCTTTGTGTGTATGTCCTGTTTACCAGTGCCGGAAAGGAAGCGCGTTATGCCTGACGGCCAAATATGCGAACAGGGCCTGCGGGCCGAAACGATGCGGATCAAGCCGTCAAAATACACGATTCTGATTCCGCTCAAGCGCGGTCGTCACCTGGCCTATAACACCGTGTCGCAGTCCTTTTCGGTCTGGGACGGTCAGGACATCGCCCTGTGGCAGGATCTGAGCCTGGCCGGTGCGATGACGTTTTCGCCGGTCTATCGCGAATTCGTGCAGGGTGGATACGTGCTGAACGCCGATGCGGACGAGCGCGAAGTGGTGCGCGCCAGCTATGATCGTGTGCGCCACAATGACGGCCACATGATGCTGACCATCGCACCGACCCTGTCCTGCAATTTCGGCTGCCACTATTGTTTTCAGGGGCTGGACAAGCCGCTGACCAAGATGACGCCCAAGGTCCGCGCCGCCACCAAGGCCTTTGTGCTGGACCGGCTGACGGGCAAGACCAGTTTCCACCTGACCTGGTATGGCGGCGAGCCGCTGATGGACCAGGAGGCGATATGGGACATCTCGGCCGAGGCGATCGCCCATTGCGACGCGCATGGCATCAAATACAGTTCGATGATGATCTCGAACGGCTACAAGATGACGGTGCCGGTCGCGGAAAAGCTGAAAGAGGCGCGGGTGTCGCGGGTTCAGATCACCATCGACGGCGACGAGGCCGCGCATGACTCGCGCCGCCATCTGACCAGCGGCCGCGGCACGTTCCAGAAAATCCTGGACAACATAAAGGCGGTAACGGCGCGCAAGCTGCTGAACGTGTCCGTGCGGGTGAATATCGACGGCCAGAACGAAAAGGACGCGCGCGCGGTGCTGGATGTGCTGCACGAGGCCGGATTGGGCATCAAGGACGGCGTTTCGGTCTATTTCGCCCCGGTCGAAAGCGTCGCCGAAAACGCCGGCGGCTGCGACAGCTGCCTGTCCAAGACCGATTATGCCGATGTGGAAAACCGCCTGCAGGCGCTGGCCTTTGAAAAAGGGTTGATGGCGCTGCCCAAGATGCCGCGTTTCCTGGGGCTGTGCACTGCGGTCAAACCGAACAGCTATGTCGTCGTGCCCAACGGCGATCTGCACAAATGCTGGGACACGGTGATGGATTCCGGCCTGAGGGTCGGCAGCGTGATGGGCAACACGCGCAAAAAGGATGCGGGGACCGAGGCGATGTGGACCGCCTGGTCGCCCTTTGAAAACGAAGTTTGCGGTGCCTGCAAGCTGCTGCCCGCCTGCGGCGGCGCCTGTGCCTTCAAATTCGTACATAACGACTATGCCTCGGGCGAGGCGGGTAAACTGCCTTGCCCCAGTCTGAAATTTAACATGGCCGAGCAACTGTTTCTCCGCGCGAAGGCGCGGGGGTTCGTCACGGATGACGACTGGGATCAGAATAACAGTCCCACGGTCAACGATGATGGATTGCTGACCGGAAACCGGCACACGCTGGATTCTGTGGGCGCGATTCATCACGCGCTGCGGGGACGCTCCCCGCTCGCTTGAACCTGATCAGATCCGATCGCTTTTCCGGTCGGGTCGGTGCGAGACCGCCATTGGTGTGTTTCGCGCAGAAAATATTGGAGACGACCATGACACGTTTTTCATTCCTGCTTTCAACCGTTTCGAATTCGACAGGCAAAGAGACGATTGACCAAGACATCCTGGAACTGACCTCGGAGGAGGCGCTGGCCATTCGTGGCGGCATGCCCGCCCCGGACCCGGCGCAAAACTTTGACGAAGGCGACGAAGGCGACGAGGCAAACGAAGGCAACGAGGACGACGAAGGCGACGAAGGCGACGAAGCCAACGAAGGCAACGAACCGCACCTCTTTGACGAAGGCAATGAGGGCAACGAGCCGTCCCCGAATGACGAGGGCAACGAAGGCAACGAGTTCACCCCGAATGACGAGGGCGACGAGGGCAACGAGTTCACCCCGGGCGACGAGGGTGACGAGGGCAACGAAGCCTCGCCGAATGACGAGGGCAACGAAGGCCACGAGTTCACGCCGCACGACGAGGGCGACGAGAGTAACGAGTTCACCCCGGGCGACGAGGGCGACGAGAGTAACGAGTTCACCCCGGGCGACGAGGGCGACGAGAGTAACGAGTTCACCCCGGGCGACGAGGGCGACGAGAGTAACGAGTTCACCCCGGGCGACGAGGGCGACGAGAGTAACGAGTTCACCCCGGGCGACGAGGGCGACGAGAGTAACGAGTTCACCCCGGGCGACGAGGGCGACGAGAGTAACGAGTTCACCCCGGGCGACGAGGGCGACGAGAGTAACGAGTTCACCCCGGGCGACGAGGGTGACGAGGGCAACGAGTTGTCCCTGAATGACGAGGGTGACGAAGGTAATGAACTCACCCCGAATGACGAGGGGGACGCAGGCAACGAGTTCACCCCGGACGACGAAGGTGACGAGGGCAACGAGGCCTCGCCGAATGACGAGGGCAACGAAGGCAACGCGTTCACGCCGAACGACGAGGGCGACGAGAGTAACGAGTTCACCCCGGGCGACGAGGGTGACGAGGGCAACGAGGCCTCGCCGAATGACGAGGGCAACGAAGGCAACGCGTTCACGCCGAACGACGAGGGCGACGAGAGTAACGAGTTCACCCCGGGCGACGAGGGTGACGAGGGCAACGAGGCCTCGCCGAATGACGAGGGCAACGAAGGCAACGCGTTCACGCCGAACGACGAGGGCGACGAGAGTAACGAGTTCACCCCGGGCGACGAAGGTGACGAGGGCAACGAGGCCTCGCCGAATGACGAGGGTGACGAAGGCAACGAGTTCACCCCAGGCGACGAAGGTGATGAAGGCAACGAACCCTCGCCGCACGACGAAGGCAACGAAGGCAACGAGTCCACGCCCCACGACGAAGGCAACGAGGGTAACGCAGCCACGCTGAACGACGAGGGCGACGAGGGCAACGAGTCCACGCCCAATGACGAGGGCGCCGAAGGCAACGAGTCGACCCCCCACGACGAGGGCGACGAGGGCAACGAGTCCACGCCCAATGACGAGGGCGCCGAAGGCAACGAGTCGACCCCCCACGACGAGGGCGACGAGGGCAACGAGTCCACGCCCAATGACGAGGGCGCCGAAGGCAACGAGTCGACCCCCCACGACGAGGGCGACGAGGGCAACGAGTTCACCCCCACCGACGAAGGCAACGAGGGCAACGAGTCCACGCCCAATGACGAGGGCGACGAAGGCAACGAGTCGACCCCCAACGACGAGGGCGACGAGGGCAACGAGTTCACCCCCAACGACGAAGGCAACGAGGGCAACGAGTTCACCCCGTTTGACGAGGGTGACGAGGGCAACGAAGGCAACGAAGGGAACGAGGGCAACGAAATTGGTCTTGACGAGGGCAACGAGGGCAACGAGCCGTCGCCCAACGACGAGGGCAACGAGGGCAACGAACCTTTGGATCCGGACTTTGCCGGCAACGAGGGTGACGAAGGCAACGAAGGCAACGAATTCATTCCTGACCCGTTCGGGCTCTTCGGTGACGAAGGCAACGAAGGCGACGAAGGCAACGAAGGCAACGAACCGCACCTCTTTGACGAAGGCAACGAGGGCAACGAGGCCTCACCTTTTGACGAGGGCGACGAAGGCAACGAAGGCGAAGAGGGCGACGAGGGCAACGAGTTCGGCCTCGACGAAGGCAACGAAGGCAACGAGTCCACGCCCAACGACGAAGGCAACGAGGGTAACGAAGCCACGCTGAACGACGAGGGCGACGAAGGCAACGAATTCACGCCCAATGACGAGGGTGACGAGGGCAACGAGTTCACCCCCTTTGACGAGGGCGACGAAGGCAANCCTCACCTTTTGACGAGGGCGACGAAGGCAACGCAGGCGAAGAGGGCGACGAGGGCACCGAGTTCGGCCTCGACGAAGGCAACGACGGCAACGAGTCCACGCCCAACGACGAAGGCACCGAGGGTAACGAAGCCACGCTGAACGACGAGGGCGACGAAGGCAACGCAGGCGAAGAGGGCGACGAGGGCACCGAGTTCGGCCTCGACGAAGGCAACGACGGCAACGAGTCCACGCCCAACGACGAAGGCACCGAGGGTAACGAAGCCACGCTGAACGACGAGGGCGACGAAGGCAACGCAGGCGAAGAGGGCGACGAGGGCAACGAGTTCGGCCTCGACGAAGGCAACGAAGGCACCGAGTCCACGCCCCACGACGAAGGCAACGAGGGCAACGAGGTCGGCCTCGACGAAGGCAACGAGGGCAACGAGGTCGGCCTCGACGAAGGCAACGAGGGCAACGAGGTCGGCCTCGACGAAGGCAACGAGGGCAACGAGGTCGGCCTCGACGAAGGCAACGAGGGCAACGAGGTCGGCCTCGACGAAGGCAACGAGGGCAACGAGGTCGGCCTCGACGAAGGCAACGAGGGCAACGAGGTCGGCCTCGACGAAGGCAACGAGGGCAACGAGGTCGGCCTCGACGAAGGCAACGAGGGCAACGAGGCCGCACCTTTTGACGAGGGCGACGAAGGCAACGAATTCACGCCCAATGACGAGGGTGACGAGGGCAACGCGCTCACCCCATTTGACGAGGGCGACGCAGGCAACGAGTTCACTCCCTTTGACGAGGGCGACGACGGCAACGAGTTCACTCCCTTTGACGAGGGCGACGACGGCAACGAGTTCACTCCCTTTGACGAGGGCGACGACGGCAACGAGTTCACTCCCTTTGACGAGGGCGACGACGGCAACGAGTTCACTCCCTTTGACGAGGGCGACGACGGCAACGAGTTCACTCCCTTTGACGAGGGCGACGACGGCAACGAGTTCACTCCCTTTGACGAGGGCGACGACGGCAACGAGTTCACTCCCTTTGACGAGGGCGACGAAGGCAACGAGTTCACTCCGGGTGACGAGGGTGATGAGGGCAACGAGTTCACCCCGGTTGACGAGGGTGACGAAGGCAACGAGGCAGCCCCGAATGACGAGGGCGATGAAGGCAACGCAGCCACGCTGAACGACGAAGGCGCCGAGGGTAACGCAGCCTCGCCCAACGCCGAGGGCCACGCAGGCAACGAGTCGACCCCGCACAACGAGGGCAACGAAGGCAACGAGTCCACTCCCAACGACGAGGGCAACGCAGGCAACGAGTCGACCCCGCACAACGAGGGCAACGAAGGCAACGAAGGCACGCTGAACGACGAGGGCGACGAAGGCAACGAGGCATCCCCGAATGACGAGGGCGATGAAGGCAACGAAGCCACGCTGAA